>NZ_JBFOCL010000037.1:0-82156 GCF_040907785.1 Aeromonas sp. s8 | reverse complement strand
AAATTTGGTGAGGTGTCCGAGTGGCTGAAGGAGCACGCCTGGAAAGTGTGTATACGGCAACGTATCGAGGGTTCGAATCCCTCCCTCACCGCCAACTTGCAAAGCCCTGATGGAAACATCAGGGCTTTTTGCTATCCGCGTTTTTGCGAGTGCTGTGGGCAAGCCGATGGCGATGGGCGGCGGGCTCGGGTATAGTCCTGCGCCAATGGCGTTATCCTGTTTTGCTGACCCGTCGTGGCCCTGGTGGTGGCGAGGGGCAGGCCTGTGTAAGGAGTGTTATGAAGTTCAGTCCCCTGCTCGATGAGATGATGAAAGCCCTGCAGGTATTGCCGGGGGTGGGGCCCAAGTCTGCCCAGCGGATGGCCTTTACCCTGCTCGAGCGTGAGCGCAGCGGCGGTTTGCGTCTGGCCCAGTTGCTCTCCCGTGCCCTGACCGAGATTGGCCACTGCAGCCACTGCCGCACCTTTACCGAGAACGACCGCTGCGATATCTGCGCCAATCCCAAGCGGGAAGAGAATGGCCTGCTCTGTGTGGTGGAGAGTCCGGCGGACGTGGCCGCCATCGAACAGACCGGTCAGTTTTCCGGTCGTTACTTTGTGCTGATGGGCCATCTGTCGCCGCTGGACGGCATCGGCCCGGAGGAGCTGGGGCTCGATATTCTCGAGCGCCGTCTGAAGGAAGAGCACATCAGCGAGCTGATCCTCGCCACCAATCCCACCATTGAAGGGGATGCCACCGCCTGGTATATCGCCGACATGGCCCGTACCGCTGGGGTGGAGGTGAGCCGCATTGCCCACGGGGTGCCGGTAGGGGGCGAGCTGGAGCTGGTGGATGGCACTACGCTCTCCCACTCCCTGATGGGGCGCCAACGCTTGAAATAGCAAGGCGCCAGCCAGTTTCCCCGCATTAATAGCGGTCGAGCTGGGCAATAAATAGCCGTTTGAGCGGGTTTGAAGGGGCGAGTGAGCGGGATTGCACACTCGCCCCTTGATATTTGATTGGCCGTCCCCATCTAGGTTGGGCATATGTTCAACCCGATGTTTCTGAGGATTGGTCCATGACCCAAAGTGTTCATGCCGAAACCCACGGCTTTCAGACTGAAGTCAAACAACTGCTGAGCCTGATGGCTCACAGCCTCTACTCCAACAAAGAAGTATTCCTGCGCGAGCTGATCTCCAACGCCTCCGATGCGGCGGACAAGCTGCGCTTCAAGGCGCTTTCCGATGCCTCTTTGTTCGAAAACGACGGCCAGTTGCGTGTGCGTCTGGTGGTGGACAAAGAGAAGCGTACCCTGACCATCTCCGATAACGGGATCGGTATGACCCGTGATCAGGTGATTGAGCATCTGGGTACCATCGCCAAGTCCGGCACCGCAGAATTCTTCAAAAACCTCTCCGGCGATCAGGGTAAGGATTCCCAACTGATCGGTCAGTTCGGGGTCGGTTTCTACTCCGCCTTTATCGTGGCCGACAAGGTGACCGTGGTCTCCCGTGCCGCCGGTACTGCTCCGGAGCAGGGCGTACAGTGGGAATCGGAAGGGGAAGGCTCCTTCACCGTCGCTGATGTGACCAAAGAGGGTCGCGGTACCGATGTCATCCTGCACCTGCGTGCCGAAGAGGACGAGTTCCTCGACGACTGGCGTCTGCGCTCCGTGGTGGGCAAATATTCCGATCACATCAGCGTGCCTGTAGAGATGTACAAAGAAGGCACCCCGGATCGCGAAGAGGATGGTGAGACCATCGTCGGCACCTCGGGCGAGTGGGAGCAGGTCAACCGCGCCACGGCACTGTGGACCCGCAACCCGAAAGATATCAAGGACGAGGAGTATCAGGAGTTCTACAAGCACGTCGCCCACGACTTTGAAGATCCGTTGCTGTGGGGTCACAACCGGGTGGAAGGCGCGCAGGAGTACACCAGCCTGCTCTACGTGCCGGCCCGCGCACCGTTTGACCTCTATAACCGCGAGCAGAAGCACGGCCTGAAGCTCTACGTGCAGCGCGTCTTCATCATGGACGATGCCGAGCAGTTTATGCCGACCTACCTGCGCTTCGTCAAAGGGGTGCTGGACTCCAACGATCTGCCGCTCAACGTTAGCCGTGAAATCCTGCAGGACAACAAGGTGACCGCCTCCCTGCGCAAGGCTTGCTCCAAGCGCGTGCTGACCATGCTCTCCAAGCTGGCGAAAGACGATGCCGAGAAGTACGCCAAATTCTGGAAAGAGTTCGGTAACGTGCTCAAAGAGGGCCCGGCCGAGGATTACGCTAACCGCGAAGAGATCGCCAAGCTCTTGCGCTTTGCCAGCACCGCTGGCGAGGGCGAAGCCCAGACTGTCTCTCTCGAGGATTACGTTGGCCGCATGAAGGAAGGCCAGCAGAAGATCTACTACATCACTGCTGACTCCTATGCCGCTGCCAAGAACAGCCCGCACCTCGAGATCTTCCGCAAGAAGGGTGTCGAAGTGCTGCTGATGTGGGAGCGTGTGGATGAGTGGCTGATGAGCCACCTGACCGAGTTCGACGGCAAGCAGCTCATCTCCGTCACCCGTGGCGAACTGGATCTCGGCGATCTGGAAGATGAAGCCTCCAAGCAGGCGCAAGAAGAGGCCGAAAAAGCCAACGCCGGTCTGGTTGAGCGGGTCAAGAAGAGCCTGGGCGATGCAGTGAAAGAGGTGCGTGTCACTCACCGTCTGACCGACTCCCCCTCCTGCATCGTCACCGACGCCTACGGTATGAGCACTCAGATGATCAAGCTGATGCGCGCGGCCGGCCAGCCGGTACCGGAACAGAAGTACATTCTGGAGCTCAACCCTGACCATGCGCTGGTGAAGAAACTCGACACCATCGAAGACGAGGCGCTGTTTGGCGAGTGGGTCACCCTGCTGCACGAACAGGCCCAGCTGGCCGAGCAGGGCGGGCTGAACGATCCGGCGAGCTTCGTCTCCCGCATCAACCGTCTGCTGCTGCAAGCCTAAGCAGCAACGCCGGTAACAGAAAGCCCACTGCATGCAGTGGGCTTTTTTGATCCCGCCGAGTGAGCTCGGCGAAACACAGCGGCAAGGGAAGCGGCCAGCGCCTCTCTATTTGCGGTATTCGTTGTTGTAGTTCTGGATGAGACGGCGAGTCACCTCATGCTGGGGATCGGCAAACACCTTGAGAGTCTTGCCGCGCTCCACCACCCGACCTTCGTGCATTACCAGCACCTCGTCGCTGATATGGCTGACGATACCCAGGTCGTTGGCTACCAGCACATAACTCAGTCCCATGGTCTCCTGCATCTCCAGCAACAGGTTGATGATCTGGGAGCGTACCGAGATATCCAGGGTGGAGAGCGCCTCATCGGCCACCACGATCTTGGGGTTGAGGATCAGCGCCCGAGCGAGCGCCACCCGCTGCTGCTGACCGGAGGAGAGCATCTGCGGATAGAACAGGGCGTGATCCGGCAGCATCCCCACCATACGCAGGGTCTGCACCACCTTCTCGCGGCGCTCCTCTTCAGTCATCTCGGTGTTGAGGCGCAGTGGGGTTTCCAGGATCTGGCCGACCCGGATCTTGCGGTTCAGCGAGGTGTTGGGATCCTGAAAAATCATCCGCAGCAGTTTGCAGCGTGTCTGGTAATCGCCATGCACCATCAGCTGGCCGTCGATGGCGATGTCACCGCTGGTGGGTTCGATCATGCCAGCCAGAATGCGGGCGAGGGTACTCTTGCCGGAGCCAGCTTCGCCGACGATGGCGAGGGTCTGACCCACTTCGAGATCGAACGAGAGGGGCTTGATCGCCTCCACCGCCTGACGACGGAATAGACCGGTGCGGTTCTGGTAGGTTTTGCTAAGGCCTCTGACCTGCAACAGGGATGGCTCGATCACAAGCGGGGCTCCTTAATGGGGGCATTAACGGTCATCATTTTTTCGGCTCCTCCATGTTCAGCGGGAAGTGACAGCTGAACTGATGGCCCTTGATCTTGTTCATCAACGGAGTTTGCACGCACTGCTTCTGGGCATAGGGGCAGCGCGGCCCCAGACGGCAGCCGATGGGCAGGTGTTGCAGTGGCGGGATGACGCCGGGCAGGGTCTCTAGGCGCGACTTGTGGCGCACCAGCTTGTCAAAGTCGGGGATCGATTTGAGCAGGGCATCGGTATAGGGGTGATGCGGGGTCTCGAGGATCTGCTCCCGGGTGCCTACCTCCACCATCTGGCCGCAGTACATCACGTTGATGGTATCGGTCAGGTTGGCGATGGCGGCGATATCGTTACTGATGATCAGGATGGTGGTATTGCCCAGCTTGTTCATCTTGTCCAGCAGTCGCAGGATCTGGGAGTGGGTGGTGGACTCCATGGCGCTGGTGGGCTCGTCGGCTACCAGCAGACGCGGCTGGTTGGCAATGGCCATGGCGATCATCACCTTCTGGCACATGCCGTCCGACAGCTCGTGGGGATAGGCGCGCATCACCTTGCGGTGATCCTTGACGCCTACCCGGTGCAGCAGGGCGATGGCCTTCTTCTTGCGCCACTGGAAGCGCTGCCAGAATTGTCCCTCGAACGAATCGGTCGGGATCGCCTCTTCCAGCTGGGTGCCGATCTCCTCGGAGGGATCGAGACAGCTGATGGGGTCCTGGAAGATCATGGCGATCTCGCGACCCATGATGCGACGGCGCTCCTTGGGGGCCATGGTCAGCAGATCCATGTCGTTGAAGCGCATCCGGTCGGCACGTACTGTCCAGTTGTCCTTCTCGATGCCGACGATCACCTTGGCGATCAGACTTTTACCGGAGCCGGATTCACCCACCAGACCGCGGATCTCCCCCTCGGTCAGGGTCAGGCTCACCTTGTCCACCGCCTTGACCTTGCCTTGCGGGGTGTCGATCTCGATGGTGAGATTGCGTATGTCGAGCAGCGGCATCAGTCATTCCCCTCTTTGAGTGCTTCACGAATGCCTTCACCAACTAAATTGGTCACCAGCACGCTGAACAGGATGGCGATGCCGGGCAGGGTGACGGTCCAGGGGGCGAGATAGATAAGGTCGCTCGAATCGGCCAGCATGGTGCCCCACTCCGGTTGGGGAGATTGGGCGCCGAGGCCAAGAAAACCGACCGCCGAGATATCGAGAATGGCCGCCGACAAGGTGCGGGTGGTCTGGGCCACCAGGGTTTCGACAATGTTGGGCAAAATAGCCAGCCGCATGATCCGGAAGGGAGGCGAGCCATCGAGGCGGCTGGCGGTGATGTACTCCTTCTGCATCTCGGCATGCACTGCGTTATAGGTGGCCCGGATAAAGGGCGGGATCAAGGCGAGCGTAATGGCAATCAGGGTATTGCCAAAACCCGGCCCCATGATGGCGACCATGATGATGGCCATCAGCAGGGAGGGGATGGAGAGCAGGGTATCGAGCAGGTGGTGCAGCACGCTCGATTTAAGCCCCTTGCTCATCCCGCCGAGGATACCGATGGCGGAGCCCACCACCATGGCGATCACCACCACGACCAGCGCATAGCCGAAGGTGAGGCGCGCCCCCACCACCAGCCGGGAGAGCATGTCGCGCCCCAGATCGTCGGTGCCGAGGAAGTAGTCGATGTTGCCGGTTGCCGCCCAGGAGGGGGCGAGCAGCAGCTTGTCGGTGTGCTGTTCATCGATGCCGTAGGGGACGACCAGCGGCCCCACCAGCGTGATGAGCAGCAACAGCAAAAAGCACCAGAGCCCTGCCATCGCCAGCGGATTGCGGCTGTAGGAGGCCCACGTCTGCTCAAGGGGCGAGAGGATCTTGAGCTCGGGATAGATGTTCGATTTATCTTGCATAGGATACCTGGCTCCTGGTCACGCCATGAGCGCGTTCAATCTTGTTTGGCATACAACTCTTTGCGCCGTGCCGGATAGATAAGGGTGGTCAGCAACTCGGTACTGACGCTGGTCAGGATCACGAAACTGGCGACCACCAGGGTCGCGCCGCGAATAGCGGCATAATCCTGCAGGGCGATGCTGCTGATGAGCCAGCGGCCGATCCCGTGCCACTCGAACACCACCTCGGTGATCATGGCGGAGGTGAGTACGCTGCCTAGCTGCAGACCCAGCAGCGGCAGTACCGGCGGCAGGGCGTTCTTCAGACCATGGCGCCAGACGATCTGCGCCTTGGAAAGGCCCCTGCTCGCCGCCGCCTTGATGTAGTTCTGCTTCATCACGTCGATGAGGGAGCTGCGCACATGGCGGATCACCTCGGTGGTAGGCACTACCGCCAGCACCAGTGACGGAAGGATCAGGTGGCGCAGGGCATCGTGCAGCGCCGCTTGCCGCCAGGGCTCGTTGCTGAGCAGCACATCGATCACCGCGATGCCGGTAATGGGGGGGACGTCGTAGAGCAGGCTGATCTGCCCGGAGGCTGGCAACCAGCCGAGATCCAGCGAAAAGAGCATTACCACCAGCAGCGCCAGCCAGAACACCGGCACCGCATAGCCGATAAGACCGGCAGTCATGATGGAGAGATCCAGCGTCTTTCCCTGGGACAGGGCCGCCAGGGTTCCGAGAGGAATCCCCACCAGCAGCGAGATGGCGAACGCCGCCAGACAGAGGATCAGGGTCGCCGGGAAGTAGTGGCGGATCTCGTCCAGCACCGGCAGCCCGGAGACGCTGGAGAGCCCCAGGTCACCTGCGAAAATGCGACGCAGGAAGTCGGGATAGCCGCTCCAGAAGCTGAGCTGATGGCCGATCAGCCGATAGTCCAGCAGGTAGGCGACAAAGGTCAGCGCCAGCAGAGTGATAAGCAGCAGGTTGATGCGGCGCAAGGTGTATAGAAGCATGCTTACTCCCTGTGAGCCTGGTTGAAGGAGGTGCCGCCAAAGGGCATCAGCGTCAGCCCCTCGATGTCGCTGCGGCTGACCTGGGTACGCAAGGCGTGTGCCAGCGGGATCAGCGGCAGCTGTTCGTTAAGCAGGGTCTGGGCATAGTAGTAGTTGCGCAGCCGGAACGAGAGCTGGGGCGTGGTGACCGCATCATCCAGCAACTGATCGAAGGCCGGGCTACACCAGCGGCTGTAGTTGTTGCCCCGCTCCACTGCCGAGCAGCTCAGCAGCTGGCGGAAGAAGTTGTCCGGATCGGCGTTATCGGCAATCCAGCCGGAGAGCAGGCTGTCGTACTGCCCCTTGGTGAGGCGGCCTTCGATCACCGGCCACTCCCGTTGCACGATCTTGAGCTTGATCCCGACCTTGGCCAGATCGCTGCGGATCAGCTGGGCGGTCTTGACCGCATCCGGGTTGTAGGGGCGGGCGTCCGGTTGTACCAGCACCTGCATCTCGAACCCTTTCTCCAGACCCGCCTCCTTGAGCAGCTGGCGCGCCCGTTTCAGATCGGGCTTGCGCTCGGGCAGGCTGGGGTTGTAACCCCATGAGAGGGTGGGCAGCAGGCTGTTGGCGGGCAGTCCGGTATCGAAATAGACCGCCTGCAGCAGGTTGTCGATATTGATGGCGCTGGCAATGGCCTGCCGCACCTTGACGTTGTTGAATGGCGGCTTGCGGGTATTGAGGGCCAAAAAGGCGACGTTCATCCCCGACTGGACCGAGAGGCTCAGCGCCGGATTTTGCTTGATCACCGAGAGCTGGCTGGCGGAAGGGGTGCTCATCACGTCGCACTCGCCGGTCAGCAGCTTGGCCAGCCGTTTGGCGGATTTGGGGGTGATGTCGTAGACCAGCTGTTCAATCTTGGCATCGCCACCCCAGTAGCCGGGATGGCGCAGATAGCGAATGAACTCGTTGTGGCGATACTCCTTGAAGCTGAACGGCCCGGTGCCGATGGGGCGGCTATCCAGCAGGGCTGGCGTGCCCGCCTGCAACATCTGCTCGGCGTATTCGGCGGAGAGGATCACCGCATAGTCGCTGGCCAGGGTGGCGAGGAAGGAGGCGTTCGGCTGATTCAGCTCGAATACCACCGTCTGCGGCCCCTTCTTGCTCACCCGCTTGATCAGCAGATCTTGCCCCAGGCTGTAGAAGTAGGGGTAATCGCCGCCGGAGACATTGTGATAGGGGTGCTGCTCGTCCAGCTGGCGGGCATAGGTAAAGACCACGTCATCGGCATTGAAAGTGCGGGTGGGCTTGAACCAGGGGGTATGGTGAAACGTCACCCCCTTGCGCAGGGTCAGGGTATAGGTGAGGCCATCCTCGCTGACATGCCAGTTGGTGGCGAGCGCCGGTTCCAGCGCCAGGGTGTTGGGGTTCACCTCCAGCAGGCGGTCGTAGAGCGGACGGGCACTGGCATCCAGTGTCACCCCGGAGTTGGAAACATGGGGATTGAAGGAGAGGGGGGCCCCCTCAGCACAATAGATGAGTCCGGTTTTGGAGGCCTCGGGTTGCTTCTGGCAGCCGGTGACCAGCACCAGCAGACCCAGCAGCAAGGGTGTGAGTATTCTCATTGTTGAACCATGTTCTTATAGGGGTTTTGTACGCACGTTTTGATACAAATGTGCCAGCGCGAAGGCTGGCGTGTTGCTGGAGTCGGCATCAACCGCGCTCCTTCACTCTTGTTCTGCATCGTTATCGCCATCCAGCAGCTGATATTTGCGTAGCATGCCACGGAACTGGTGATAGCTTAAGGCCAGCAGTTGAGCGGCTTTGCGCTGATTATACTGGGATTGCTGCATCGCTTGCTTGAGTAAATTAATCTCGTACTCCGCCACCGCCTGCTTGAGATCGAGCGGCAGGGCGAGGGGGGATGCAGATTGTACCTCGCTTCGGGCCTCTTGCGCAGGTTGCGTGACCTGTGGTCGCCATGGCGAATCAAACGGGTTGAGCACCAGGGTCGAGAGCGGCAGCTGGGGATTGCCCTGACGATAGATACTTCGCTCAACCACGTTCTTCAGCTCCCGCACGTTGCCCGGCCAGTGGTAATCCAGCAGTAGCTGGGTTGCCTTGCGCGAGAAACCGGCAAACAGCGGATAGCCCAGCTCCCGGGTCATGCTGTGGGCGAAGTGCTCCGCCAGCATCAGGATATCTTCCCGCCGCTCCCGCAAGGGGGGGAGGGTGATCACATCAAACGCGAGCCGATCGAGCAGATCGTGGCGAAACTGCCCCTTGTCGGCCAGCGCAGGGAGATCCTCGTTGGTGGCGCAGACCAGCCGCACATCCACCTTGAGGGGCTTGGCCCCACCCACTCGCTCGAACTCGCCATACTCGATGACCCGCAGCAACTTCTCCTGCACCCGGGCGCTGGTGGTGGCCAGCTCGTCGAGGAAGAGGGTGCCGCCATCGGCCCGCTCGAAGCGGCCCTGATGGCGCTTGGCCGCGCCGGTAAACGATCCCGCTTCGTGACCGAACAGCTCGGTCTCCAGCAGGCTCTCGCTCAGGGTGGCGCAGTTGATGGTGACAAAGCTTTGATCCCAGCGCGCCGAGAGATAATGTAGGCGGTGGGCGATCAGCTCCTTGCCCGTCCCCCGCTCACCGATGATCAACACGGGTTTGCGCAGCGGGGCGAGCCGTGAGGCCTGCTCAATGATCTCGAGAAATGCGTTGGATTCCCCCAGCAGGCTTTCCGTGGCCGTGGTCATAGTGATCCCTGTCAGTTGTAAAAGCTGGTCAATCTTACCAAAAGTTGGTGATTTTAATCATCACTTGCGCGAGGCATCTTGCAATCCGGCTATTCTGCCCCATATAAATCAACAAGTTAAATTTTGTTCCAGATTGGCACACAAGTTGCCATTGTCAATGGAGAAACAACGCCATGCCAATAACAGGAGTGCAATCATGAGTATTTTTTCCCGTCTGGCCGACATCATCAATTCCAACCTGACGGCCCTGCTCGACAAGGCAGAAGATCCCCAGAAGATGGTGCGCCTGATCATCCAGGAGATGGAGGACGAGCTGGTCAAGGAGCGCTCCAATCTGGCCCGCTTCCTCGCCAGCCAGAAAGAGATTGGTCGTCAGGTTGCCCGGCATCAGGAGCGGGTCGACGAGTGGCAAGCCAAGGCCGAGCTGGCCCTGACCAAGGGACGTGAAGATCTGGCCCGCGCCGCCCTTATCGAGAAGAAGAAACAGACCGAGTTGTCAGAGACCCTCTACCGCGAGCAACAGGCGGTCGACAGCGGCATCGAGAAGCTGGGTGAAGAGATCCGTCAGCTCGAAGCCAAGCTGGAAGATGCCCGCGCCCGTCAAAAGGCGATGGCCATTCGCACCGAAGCGGCCAGCAGCCGTCTCAATGTGCAGAGTCAGGTCGCCCGTGGCGAGAGCCAGGCGGTGGTGAGCAAGTTTGAGCGGATGGAGCGTCGCATCGACGAAATGGAAGCGCGCGCCGATCTGGGTCAGTCCGACAAGGCGCTGGCGCAGCAGTTTGCCGAGCTGGAAGTGGACGATCAGATAAGCAAAGAGCTGGAGGCGATGCGCCAGAAGCTGGGTCAGGGCGACAGCAAAAGCGAAGGCAAACAGGGGGAGTAACAGATGGAAGATCTGCTGGGCGTATTGATGGTTCCCATGGTGGTCTTCATGGTGGTGGTGGCCCCCATCTGGCTGGTGCTGCACTATCGTGCCAAGGGGCGCATTGGCGCCGGTCTTGCCGATAGCGAGCGGGAACAGCTGCAAGGGCTGCTGGCTCGCACCGAGAAGATGCAGGAGCGAGTGGGCGCGCTGGAGTCGATTCTGGATGCGGAAGTACCCGGTTGGAGGAACAAGGTATGAGCAGTGTCAGTCGTGAAGGGCGTAACCTCTATCGCGATCCCCAGCGTGGCAAGATAGCCGGGATCTGTGCCGGTTTGGCTGAGTATTTCGGGGTGGAGACCTGGATCGTGCGGCTGCTCGCCATCAGTGGCCTTATCTTCGCCGGTTTCATTACCTTCACCGCCTATATCGCTGCCTGGTTCTTGCTCGACAAAAAGCCGGTCACCCTCTACTCGCAAGAGGATGCCGACTTTGCCGAGGTGCGGATGAAAGCGCGCAGCTGGCAGGCGGGGATCACCCCTCATCAGGCGCTGGGCCGTATCGCGCAGGAACTTGACGCGCTGGAGCCCAGAGTTCAGCGGATCGAGAAGCTGGTGACCTCCAGGGAGTTCACCCTGCAGCGGGAGTTTCGCAAGCTGTAGTGCTTGCTCAAGCACTCAATATCGATGGTGGAATCTTCTGTGATGATCCACTATCGACGACAACTATCCAGACGTGGATAAGCGGTCGACCTCTCGCACGGCTGAGCACGCCGGATGCAACCACCAAGGGAGAACGGGTCAAGCCTTGATACTCAATAAACTGGAACAGAAGTTGACTCGCCTGCAACACAAGGCGAACGACGTGGTGAACCGGGTGCGGGATCGCCATATCCGGCTGGCGGTGACCGGCCTCTCTCGCAGCGGCAAAACCGCCTTTATCACGGCGCTGGTCAACCAGCTGGAACACGCGGCCATCGATGGCCGTTTGCCGTTGTGGGATGCCCTGCGTCAAGGGCGCATCCTCGGCGCCCGCCGGGTGCCGCAGCTCAATGCCCACATCCCCACCTTTGCCTACGAGCGTGGCCTCGACTCCCTGTTTGGCGACCCACCTGCCTGGCCAGAACCCACCCGCGGCGTGGCCGAGGTACGCCTCGAAATTCGCTATCGCACCCGCCACCCCCTGCGCAAGCATCTGGGGGAGATCTCCACCCTCTACGTGGATCTGGTGGACTACCCCGGGGAGTGGCTGCTCGACTTGCCGCTCCTTGAGATGAGCTACGAGCAGTGGAGCGAACAGGTGCGCGAGCAGCTGCGCCGCCCCGAGTTGCAGGCGCTTGCCGCCAGCTGGCTAACCCCCGGGTGGCAGGCAACGCAACCTTTTGCAGAGCGGCCGGTGGCTGAGCTTGCCGAGCGCTACACCGCCTATCTGCATGCCTGCAAACAGGAGCTGGGTCTGCACCTGATCCAGCCCGGCCGTTTCGTGTTGCCGGGGGAGTATGCCGGTGCCCCCATGCTGCAATTTGTCCCCTGGGTGTGGGAGATGCCTGATAGCGAGCCCGCTGATGGCACTCTTTACGCCACTCTCAAGCAGCGCTTCGAGCAGTACAAGCAGCATCTGGTGCAGGGTTTTTATGAGCAGCACTTTGCCGGCTTTGATCGCCAGATCGTGCTGGTGGATTGCCTGCAGCCTCTCAACGCCGGGGCGGCCAGCTTTGGCGACATGCAGCAGGCCATTGCCCGCATCATGGAGAGCTTTGCCTACGGCAAGAGCAACTGGTGGCGGCGACTCTTCTCGCCCCGTATCGACAAGCTGCTGTTTGTGGCGAGCAAGGCCGATCACGTCACCCCCGAACAGCATGCGCCCATGGTCTCCCTGCTCCAGCATCTGGTACGCAGCGGTCGCGGTCAGGCTCGTTTTGAGGGGATCACCACTGAGTGCTTGGCGCTCGCCGCCATCAAGGCGACGGAAGTTGGCAAGGGGGTGGCCAATGGCCGCGAGTTCCCGGCCATCCGTGGCACCAGCCTGAGCGGTGAGCCGCTGCTGCTGTTCCCGGGGGAGGTGCCGCCCCATATTCCCCCCGCACAATGGTGGAACAGTCAGGGCTTTGATTTTCAGGCTTTTCGCCCCATGCCCATGAGCCCCCATCAGGCGCTGCCCCATATCCGGCTCGATGCAGCGCTGGAGTTTCTGCTCGGGGATCACCTCGAATAACGGTGTGCGGTCTTGGCACCTGAGCCGAAGGCTGCGCACAGGAGAACAATGCGATGAACGATCAGATAGAAGAGCGGCCACCGCTGCAGGGCAAGGTGATCCTTGAGCCTGCCTTGACGGTGGCCAGTGACGAGCGACCGCCCACACCGGCCCAGCGGCTGGAGGAGGCGAGTTTCGAGCGCCTCGACGAGCTGGACGAGTTCACCGAGGTGGAGAGCGCCCTCGTCAGCAAACCGCGCCGCCGCCATCGGCTGCTGGCCTGGGGACTGGGGGCAGTCGGTCTGCTCTCGTTGGGCCAGTATGGCGCCTTTCTTTACGATCAATTCCTCACCACCCCGCTCTGGGGCAGCGCCTGGCTGGCGGCCTCGGCGCTGGTGGCGGCGGGGACCGCCAGTGTGGTGGGGCGCGAGTGGCTGCGACTGCGCACCCTCAAGCGGCGTCAGGATGTGCGCTCGCGAGCAGAAGATCTGCTTGCTCATCAGGGAGTCGGGCAGGGGCAGGCCTTTTGCGAAGGGTTGGCGGTCAAAAGTGGCGACAAGGGGCGCGAGGGGTATCAAACCTGGCTGGCCCAGCTCGATGAGAGCCACAGCGATCGGGAAGTGCTGACCCTCTACAGCCAGCTGGTACTCGGCGAACGCGACAAGCTGGCGCAGGCGCGGGTGGCCAAATGGTCGGGGGAGGCCGCTGTTCTGGTGGCGCTCAGCCCGCTCGCCACCGTCGACATGATGCTGATGTTGTGGCGCAACCTGCGGATGATCGAGGATATCGCCGATGTCTATGCCATCGAGCTCGGCTACTGGAGCCGCATACGCCTCATCCGTCAGGTGTTTCGCAACATGCTCTACGCCGGTGCCACCGAGCTGGTGACCGAGGTGGGGATGGACTTGCTGGGCGCCGAGTTTGCCGCCAAGCTCTCTGCCCGCGCGGCGCAAGGGGTGGGGGCTGGGCTGCTCACCGCTCGCCTTGGCCTGCGCACCATAGAGGCGTGCCGTCCGCTGCCCTGGTGTGCGGACGAGAAACCGAAACTCGGCGAGCTGCGCAAGCGGCTGATCGGCCAGCTGGCGGGGTGTCTCCATAAGCCTTGATGGCTGTTAGATATTAACCGCCGTTGTCACAATTTATTTACAACTCTTTCAGGCAGCCGACTCATGGGTCGGCTGCTTTTTTTGTTGCCATTTCGTTACAGTGAAGTCGTGATGAAACGGCAAGGCGCCTTGATGTGGCGCCAGAGGATGGAACCGCTATGGCAACCTTTTACACCGCCCACCAGCCGGATGCTGACGGGGTGATCCACTACAGCAACGAGGAGCATGGTACCTGGCAGGTCCTGATCGAACGTCAGTTCGCCGCTCTCGATGGCAAGGGGTGTGACGAGTATCTGGCCGGTCTCGACAGACTGGGGCTGCCCCGTGATCGCATCCCCCAGCTGGCCGAGATCAACGCCGTCTTGCAGCCTGTGACCGGCTGGTCGGTGGTGGCGGTGCCTGCGCTTATCTCGTTCGATCGCTTCTTCGCCCTGCTGGCCAATCGCCAGTTTCCGGTAGCCACCTTTATCCGGCGCCGTGATGAGCTCGACTACCTGCAAGAGCCCGATATCTTTCACGAGATCTTCGGCCACTGCGCCATGTTGACCAATCCGGCCTTTGCCCACTTCACCCACCTCTATGGTCAGTTGGGGCAGCAGGCGAGCAAGGAGCAGCGAGTTTTTCTGGCGCGGCTCTACTGGTTCACCGTGGAGTTTGGCCTCTTGGCAACGCCGGACGGGCTGCGTATCTACGGTGGCGGCATTCTCTCCTCCATCGGCGAGACCGCCTATGCTCTCTCCGGCCAGCCGCTGCTGCAACCCTTCGATCTACTGACCGTGCTGCGCACCCCCTATCGCATCGACATCATGCAGCCCACCTATTTTGTGCTGCCGAGTCTCGATCATCTCTACCAGCTGACCGGGGAGGAGATCATGGCTGCTCTGGCCGAGGCCAGTCGGCTTGGCCTCTATCCGCCGCGCTTTGAGGTTGCCGCTGGCAAACAGGCAAGCTGACCAAAAGCAAACAACCCTATTTCATTTTCATTAATTTTTCATTAATTCAAGCAGGAGTAACCCATGTCCGAACTGGCTAGCCAGCAGTGTGAAGCGTGTCGCGCCGATGCCCCCAAGGTGAGCGATGAGGAGCTGCGCGAGCTGATGCAGCTTATTCCCGACTGGCAGCCGCTGGTGGAGGAGGGGGCGCTGCAACTGCGGCGGGAATTTACGTTTCGCAACTTCAAGGAGGCGCTGGCCTTTACCAACCGCCTGGGCGAGCTGGCGGAAGCGGAGTTCCATCATCCGGCCATCTTGACCGAGTGGGGGAAGGTGACCGTCAGCTGGTGGACTCACAAGATCGGTGGGCTGCACCGCAACGACTTCATCATGGCTGCACGCACGGATGAGCTGCTGAAGTGAACGCCACCACTCATCGAGTGAGCGATATGGTGACCGTCAGCTGGTGGACGCACAAGATTGGCGGCTTGCACCGCAACGACTTCATCATGGCGGCGCGAACAGATCAGTTGCTCCGGTAATCGCACCCCACACCAGCGTCATCGGTTGACCCGGGCCTGCCTGCGAAAGCGGGGCGGGCCCGCATTTTTATGGGCTGGCGCTCGCACTGGGGGGATCGAGACTGTATTATCCGCTCATTCATAGAGTTAGCTAGGAAGTGTGTCCCGAATGCGTCTTGAAGTCAGCTGTGAAGACCGCCTGGGCCTGACCCGGGAACTGCTCGACCGCCTGGTGGAGCACAATATCGATCTGCGCGGCATCGAAATCGATACCTCAGGCATCATCTATCTCAACTTTCCCGAGCTGGAGTTCAGTGATTTTCAGCATTTGATGCCGGAGATCCGCCGCATTCCCGGCGTCTACGATGTCAAGACCATCCCTTACATGCCTTCCGAGCGAGAGCACCACGAGATAGAGGCGCTGCTCAAGGCGCTGCCGGATCTGGTCTTCTCCCTCGACAGCAAGGGCAAGGTGACCCAGGCCAACCAGTCTGCCCTCACCACCCTCGGCTTGCCGGTGGAGGAGGTGCGCGGCGTGGCGCTCGGTTCGCTGGTCAAGGGTTTCTCCTTCACCCGCTGGCTGGAGGCGAGCGAGATCAAGCCGCAGACCTGCAAGCTCAGTTTCAATGGCGAAGAGTATCTGGCGGATCTGATGCCGCTGTTCGTGGCAGAAGCCCGCGGCAAGCAGGCGCTGGCCGGGGCCGTGGTGGTGCTCAAATCTGCCCGTCGGGTCGGCCTGCACTTCAGCGCGCTTCATGCGGTGGAAGTGGGGGGCTTCGAGCATCTGCAGGCCGAGAGCCCCAAGATGAAAGAGGTGCTGTCGCAAGCGCGCAAACTGGCGATGCAGGATGCGCCGCTGCTGATTGTCGGTGAGACCGGTACCGGTAAGGAGCTGCTGGCCCGTGCCTGTCACGGGGCCAGCCTGCGCTCCAGCCACCCCTTTATGGCCCTCAACTGCGCCGCCATGCCCGATAACGTGGCCGAGAGCGAGCTGTTTGGTTATGCCCCCGGCGCCTTTGGCAACAACACCGAGGGCAAGCGCGGCGTGTTGGAGCTGGCGAGCGGCGGAACCCTGATGCTGGACGAGATCGGCGATATGTCTCCCCATCTGCAGACCAAGTTTTTACGGGTGCTGCAGGATGGGGTGTTCCGCCGGGTCGGTGACGAGCAGGAGGTGAAGGTCAACGTGCGTTTCATCTGCACCACCCAGAAGCAGTTGCTGGATCTGGTGCACGAAGGAACCTTCCGCGAGGATCTCTACTATCGCCTTAACGTGCTCAGTCTGGCGCTGCCCCCCCTGCGCGAGCGCAAGGCGGACATCATGGTGCTGGCCCAGCAGTTTGTCTCCCGCTTTGCCAGCGAGTTGCAGCGACCCCGTCCGCGCTTTACCCGCAACATGGCCGACTACCTGACCGCCTACCGCTGGCCGGGCAACGTGCGTCAGCTGCGCAACTGTCTCTACCGTGCCATGACCCTGCTGGAAGGGGATGAGCTGGGGCCCGAGCAGATCGACCTGCCGGTGGCGGCCGATACCATGCCGCTGATCGACGAGTGGTTTGAGGGGAATCTCGACGATGCGGTGAAGCGCTTCGAGAGCCAGCTGCTGGCCCGGCTCTATCCCACCTTCCCATCAACGCGCCAGCTGGCCAAACGCCTGGGCGTGTCGCATACCGCCATCGCCAACAAGCTGCGGGAATACGGCATCAGCAAGAAGTGATTTCCGTCTTGTTGCCTGCCACCAGAGAGCCCGTTACCAGACGGGCTCTCCGTTTTCTTTACACGAACTCGGTAGTTGATGGTGGGGTGAGACTTGTCAGGCCAGTGTCAGCCAACTTACTATCTGGGTTCATGTACCCGAACCGCAATGCCATAGCAGCGGTATTGTCAAGGCGACTACCTCCCGATCATGCTGTTACTCTTTTCCCCCCGTTTAACTGCCCGTCTGGCGCTCCTGTTGGTTGCGTTTGGCCTGCTGTTGCCCCGCGCGCTGGCGGAAACGGCCGCAGAGAGCCGGGCGACGGCGGTCAGGGAGCTGGTGCTCGATATCATGAGTTACACCCGCTGGCCCACCGAGCCTGCGGTACTGCGCATGTGCGTGGCGGCGCCGACCGAATATGCCGGCGCCCTCTTTACCATCGATCGTCAGGCCAATGGCCGTACCGTGCAGGTCCATCGTTACGAGGCGAGCGATCCGGCCATCAGCGATCACTGCGATGTGCTCTATCTGGGGGTACTCGACGAGCCGACCCGGATTGCGCTGTTTGCCCGCCTGCAGGGACACCCAGTGCTCAGCATCAGCGAATACAACCACGACTGTTCCACCAGCTCGGTGTTCTGCCTGCAGACCTCGCCGGACAGCGTGCGGGTGCGGTTTAAAGTGAACCTCGATGCCCTGGCCCTGAGCGGCGTGCGGGTGCATCCCGCGGTGCTCAAGCTGGCCCATGCCGACAAGGGGGTCCCATGAGACGACAGGTGAGCGCGGCTCCCCGCCGTCTGACCCTGCGTCAGAGCCTGGGGCGAACCCATCTGGTGGCCGCCATCACAGCCGTCAGCGTGGCGGGACTCTTTTTTACACTGGTGGCCCTACTGGTAGTGCGTTTTTACGCCGACCACAATTTGGAGCTGGTAGCCCGCGCCATCAGCTACAGCGCCGAGGCGGCGGTGGTGTTCCACGATGAGGAGGCGGCGAGCGAGGCGCTCAGTGGTATCGTTGCCAAGGAAGAGGTGGCCGAAGCCACTATCGTGCTGACCAATGGTCAGCTGCTTGCCAGTTGGGAGCGCCCCAGAAGCAACCCGCTGGTGACGCTCGAAGACTATCTGGCCCAACTGCTGATGCCGGGGCCTGTCAAGCTCCCCATGCTGCGGGGTGGTGAGCAGATCGCCACCATCGAGCTGCGCGGCCACGGTGAATATCTGTTGCTGTTTTTGCTCTCGGCGCTGCTGGCGATGGTGGTTTGCCTGATGCTGAGCGCCATGGTGGCACTCTATGTGGCTGACCGGATGCAGGTCTCCATCACCGCACCGCTGCGCAAACTGGCACTTGTCGCCCACTCGGTACGTCGACAACGCACCCTGGGGATGCGGGCGCCACCGGCCGATATTGTCGAGATTAACGAGCTGGGGGATGACTTCAACTCCCTGCTGGACGAGCTGCAAGCCTGGCAGGCCCAGCAGGCCCGCGAAAATGCCAGCCTGCTCCATCAGGCGACTCACGATGCCCTCACCGGACTGCCCAATCGCGCCCTGTTTGAAGCGCGGCTCGCGCAGGCCATCTCCCTCGGCGAGCAAGAGGGGTTTGCGCTGCTCTATCTCGACTGCGATCGCTTCAAGCAAATTAATGACACGCTGGGGCACAACGCCGGTGACGATGTGCTGATCGCGCTCTCAAGACGGGTACAACATCAGCTGCGTCCGGATGATCTGGTGTTTCGCCTCGGTGGTGACGAGTTTGCGGTGCTGGTTGGCCCACTCCAGCGACAGCATGAGGTGGAAGAGGTGATTGGCCGCATCCAGCAGGCGATGAGCGAACTGGTGGCGCTGCGTGATGGTCGTCAGCTGGTGGCAGAGGTGAGTGTCGGCTTTGCCGTCTATCAGGCGGGCATGAGTGCCAGCGTGCTGTGTGATCAGGCCGATGCAGCCATGTATCTGGCGAAACGGGCGCGCCGCAGCGAACAGCAAACCATCGCCTGACTGGCAAGAATAACAACATAAACAAGGAGCAAACCATGAAGATCACCCACCTGTTGAAAGTGACCCTGCTGGGGTTGATGTTGTCACTGCTGGCCGGTTGCCAGAGTGCCCCCAAAGGGTTGACCCCGGAGCAAATCGCCGTGCTCAAGGAGCAGGGCTTTTATCTGACCGATGAGGGGTGGACGCTGGATCTGGCCAACCGGGTGTTGTTTGCCAACAACGTGGGGGCGCTCAATCCCCAGACTCGCCAATCCGTTGAAAAACTGGGTAAAACACTTCTTGGCGTAGGGTTGGACAAGGCGCGGGTGGATGGCCACACCGACAATACCGGCGAGAGCAGCTACAACCAGCAGCTCTCCCTGAAGCGGGCCCAGTCGGTGGCCGATGTGCTGGTCTCGGTCGGCATGAAGCCCGCCAATCTGGAGATCCATGGCCGTGGCGAGACCATGCCGCTGGCGGATAACAAGACCAGAGAGGGCCGGGCCGCCAACCGCCGGGTTGCCATCGTCATCAGCGATCAATAACCTTTTCAGCGTTTCGTTACCCATAAAAAAAGAGCGCCCGATCGGCGCTCTTTTTGATCGCGACAGCTGGGGTCGCGAGGGCATGTGCGGGCAGGGTTACTGCGCGCTATTTTGCCCGTTATTGTCGTGATGGCTGCGCAGGCGGATGTTGATCATCTCCACCACCAGCGAGAAGGCCATGGCGAAGTAGATGTAGCCCTTCGGAATGTGCAGGTCCATCCCCTCCGCCATCAGGGCGAAACCAACAAGGGTGAGGAAGGAGAGAGCCAGCATCTTGATGGTGGGGTGGGCATCGACAAAATCACCGATGGATTTGGCGGCAAACATCATGATGAGGACGGCGATCATGATGGCCAGCACCATCACCGGCACGTGATCGGCCATGCCGACCGCGGTGATCACCGAGTCGAGGCTGAACACGATATCGAGGATGGCGATCTGGATCAGGGTGCTGATAAAGCCCGAGGCCGCTTTGCTGACGCTCTCCGGCTCGGCTGCCCCTTCCAGGGTGACGTGGATCTCGTGGGCACTCTTGCCGATGAGGAACAGGCCCCCCAGCAGCAGGATCAGGTCGCGGCCGGAGATGGCTTCATCCAGCACGGTGAAGAGCGGATCGGTGAGGCGCATCACCCAGGCCAGCGAGAGCAGCAGCAGGATCCGGGTACCCATGGCGAGCCCCAGACCCAGAATGCGCGCTTTTTGACGCTGCGCCTCCGGCAGGCGACCTACCAGGATGGAGATAAAGATGATGTTGTCGATGCCCAGCACGATCTCGAGCAGGGTAAGGGTGGCGAGTGCGACCCAGGCAGAAGGATCAAGAACCCATTCCAGCATGATTGAACCTTGGTTGAAAATTGGTTGGAAAATTGAAGCAGCGCATTCTAGCAGGGGTGCCACTGCTTGTCCCAGAGGGGGGAAAAGATAAAAATGGTGGCCATCGCAAGGGAGGCAGGCATGTTTCGATTAGGGTTCATTATTAATCCGGTCGCCGGGATTGGCGGCGCAGTGGGGCTCAAGGGCAGTGACGGCGTGGTGGATGAGGCGCTTGCTCGTGGCGCTGTGCCCAAAGCGCAGGAGCGGGCGCGGCAAGCTCTGTTGCCACTGTGCGAGCTGAGCGTCCCGTTTGAACTGCTGACGGTGGCGGGAGAGATGGGGGAGGCGGTGGCCCGCGAGCTGGGGTTGCCCTGTCGGATCATCTATCAACCGGCCGGGGATAGCACCTCGGCTGACGATACCCGCCACGCTGCCGAGCTGATGCGCGAAGCCGGGGTCGATCTGCTGCTGTTTGCCGGTGGCGATGGCACGGCGCGGGATATCTGCGCCGCGGTGGGGGAGTCCTGCCATGTGCTCGGCATTCCCGCGGGGTGCAAGATCCACTCCGGCGTCTACGGGGTGACGCCTGCCGCCAGCGGGCGGGTGGTGGCGCGGATGATCGCAGGGGAACTGCTCAGCCTGATCGATGCCGAGGTGCGCGACATCGACGAGGAGGCGTTTCGCGCGGGCAAGGTGCGGGCCCGCCACTACGGCCAGCTGAAGGTGCCCGGCGATCTGCGTTACGTACAGGCGGTAAAACAGGGGGGCAAGGAGTCCGAAGAGCTGGTGTTGGCGGATCTCGCCGCCGGTGTGGTGGAGCAGATGGAGCCCGATACCCTCTATCTGATGGGCTCCGGCAGCACGGTGGCAGCCTGTATGGCAGAGCTCGGTCTGGAAAATACTTTGCTCGGTGTGGATCTGGTGGAAAATGGCCGACTTATCGGGCAGGATCTCAGCGCCGCCGAGATCCTGACCCGGATCCGCGGCCGTCGCTGCCGACTGATCATTACCCTGATCGGCGGACAGGGACATCTGTTCGGGCGCGGAAATCAGCAATTGAGTCCAGAGGTGATTCGGTGTGTCGGGCTGGACAATATCCAGGTGCTGGCAACCAAAGCCAAGCTTGCCGCCCTTGCGGGCAGGCCGCTGCTGGTGGACACCGATGATCCCGAATTAAACCGGGCGTTGCGTGGTTATCTGCGAATAACCACGGGATACAAGGATCAGGTCATCTACCCGGTGGCCAACCCGGAATAGGACGCCAAGGACGCTGCTGGCCTGGCGCCAGAGAGCTGCAATCAACCGGATTGCGGTTCCATACCCCCGAATTTTTTGCCGCAAATGAGGCTGCGTTACATGACGATTCACGATTTTGAGCACAAGTTGTTGGGACTGATCGACAGCATGGTTGCCACCGCGACCGACGATGAGCTGTTTGCGGGGGGTTACCTGCGAGGTCATATCTCATTGGCCGTTGCCCGGGCCGAGCTGGAAGGCAAGACCCTGGTGCGGGACGTCAAGAGCTATGTGCTGCGCAGCCTCAACGAGGCGATCTTGCAAGGTGAGCTATCTGAAGAGGATGAAAAACTGGTGCAGGCGATGTGGAGTCGTTTGCAACAAGACGCAGAAGCTTGATCGGATACACAATTCAAACTGAAGTTTGAGTTTATTCTTCCCCTGAAGTTAGTGAAAGGTTAATAATAAGTTTCGCCTTTTGTTTCAGGGATTAAACTATGGCCTCCTCCTCACGCATTGCCAATAAACTGCCGCTCGAGATGCTCTATCACTGGGAGCGGCAGTGTCCTGATCGAACCTACCTGCGTCAAACCATCAATCGCGAATATGTCGATTTCACCTGGGGTGAAGTGGCCGATGAAGCGCGGCGGATGGTGACGGCCTTGCGTCACCTCGGTCTGGTGGCCGGTGACAAGGTGGCGCTGCTCTCCAAGAACTGCGCCCAGTGGTTTATCGCCGATCTGGCGATGCAGATGGGGCAGTATGTGAGCGTGCCCATCTACCCGACCGCCAACGTCGACACCATCGAATATGTGCTGCGCCACAGCGAAGCCAAGGCGATCTTCGTCGGCAAGCTGGATGACTGGAAGAGTCAGGAGGCGGGGGTGCCTGCCGATCTGCTGCGTATCGCCTTCCCCTACGACACCATGCCGGCCAGCCACCAGTGGGATGACCTGCTGGAGGCGCATGAGCCGATCCCTGACAGCCCGGTGCAGGCCCCTGACTCCCTGCTGAGTCTGGTCTACACCTCCGGCAGTACCGGCAAGCCGAAAGGGGCCATGCTGAGCGTCGAGCGCTACGCCTGGTCGTGCGAGAAGCTGGTGGAGACGGTGAGCCTGAGCCAGGCCGATCGGGGCTTCTCCTACCTGCCGCTGGCCCACATTACCGAGCGGGTCTACATCTACGGCGGCAGCCTCTATGGCGGTGCTACTATCGCTTTCCCTGAATCTCTTGACACCTTTATCGAAGATGTCAAACGCTGCCGTCCCACCGTCTTTATCTCGGTGCCACGGCTGTGGGCCATGTTCCGCATCAAGATCCACGAGAAGCTGTCCCAGAACAAACTGGCGTTGCTGCTCAAGATCCCGCTTATCTCCGGCCTTATCAAACGCAAGCTGCAAAAGGGGCTTGGGCTGGATCAGGCCCGGGTACTCGGCTGCGGCTCTGCGCCTGTCTCCCCTGCGCTGCTTGAGTGGTATCTGAGCATCGGCCTCAAGGTGACTGAAGCCTGGGGTATGACCGAGAACCACGCCTACTCCACCATCAACTACCCGTTCCGCGCCGACAAGATCGGCACCGTCGGCAAGGCGGGGATCGGGGTGACCATCAAGATCTCCGACGAGGGGGAGATCCTCTGCCGCTGCGAAGGGATGATGCTGGGTTACTACAAGGATCCCGAGCACAGCGCCGAGGCCATCGATGCCGAGGGGTGGCTCCACACCGGCGATATGGGCAAGCTGGACAAGGAGGGTTATCTCACCATCACCGGCCGGATGAAGGATGTGTTCAAGACCGCCAAGGGCAAGTATGTGGCGCCGGTGCCCATCGAGGGGCTGCTGGGTCAGGAGCCCATTATCGAACAGCTCTGCGTGATTGGTTACGGCATGCCCCAGCCCATTGCGCTGGTGCAACTGGCCGAGAGCGCCATGAAGGGCAATCGGGAGGAGGTCAACGCCAGACTGGAAGCGGCGCGGGTTCGGGTCAACGATCAGCTGGAATCCCACGCCAAGATCCGCGGCATTCTGGTAGTGAAAACTCCCTGGAATATCGAGAACGGTGTGCTGACTCCCACCATGAAGATCAAGCGTCACCTGCTGGAGCAAAAGTACGCCCAGGTCGGGGATCGCTGGCCCTCATCCCAGGTGGTGGTGTGGGAGGAGTAAATCCCGTCTTTCCATAGCGCAACAAACAACAACGGCCCTTGATGGGCCGTTGTTGTGTTTGAGGCATCTCACTCGCCGCTGTTTTGTCGGCGAGTAAAAGCGCGCCCGATTAGATCTGCGCCAGCGCGGCGGCCAGATCGGCGATCAGATCGTCCGCATCTTCCACCCCGATGCTGAAGCGGATGAGGTCGTCGTTGACCCCGGCGGCGAGGCGGCTCGCCTCGTCCATGGCGGCGTGGGTGGTGCTAGCCGGATGGCAGGCCAGACTCTCGAGATCCCCCAGACTCACCGCCTGCACGAACAGTTGCAGGTTATCGAGCAGGGTGGCGCAGCGCTCAAACCCGCCTTCAAGTTCAATACTCACCATGCCGCCAAAGCCGCTGGCGAAGGCGCTGAGAGCATCGTGGCCCGGATGGTTGGCAAGCCCCGGGTAGATCACCTTCTTCACCGCCGGATGTGCCGCCAGAAACTCGGCCACTTTCTGGGCATTGTGCAGGTGGGCATCCATCCGCAGCGGCAGGGTCTTGACCCCGCGTTGCAGCAGGTAGGCCTCCTGCGGGCCGATGGGGGAGCCGATATGCTTGAGGGCCACGGTGCGGATCGACTTCATCAGGGCGTGAGAGCCCGCCACCACCCCGGCGATGATGTCGCCGTGGCCGCCCAGATACTTGGTGCCGCTGTGCATCACTACATCGACCCCGAGCTCCAGCGGACGCAGCAGGTAGGGGGTGAGGAAGGTGTTGTCACATACCGTAATGGCGCCCACCTTGCGGGCCGCTTCCACCACCAGCCGCGGATCCACCACCTTGAGAGTGGGGTTGGTCAGGGTTTCGAACAGTACCACCTTGGTAGCAGGGCGGATGTTGGCCAGCAGATCCCGATCGCTCTCGTAAGCGGTGATCTTGATACCGGCGCGGCTGAAGGTCTGCTTGAGGAACGCATCGGTGCCGCCGTAGAGCGGGCCGATATAGGCCACCTCATCGCCGCTGTCGGCCAGGGCATACATGATGGCGCTCACCGCCGCCATGCCGCTCGCCACCACCAGCGCTTCGTCAGCCCCTTCCAGCGCCGCCAGCTTCTGCTCCAGCTCGGCAGTGGTGGGGTTGCCAAAGCGGCTGTAGATAAAGCCAGGGGCCTGACCTGCGAAACGATCCTTGCCCGCTTGAGCGTTGAAGTAGCTGAAGGTGCTGCTCTGGTAGAGCGGGGTGGTGAGGGCACCGGTCTGTGGGTCGATCCGCTGGCCGCTGTGTACGCTCATGGTCTTGAATTTCATCGTGTTGCTCCGTGATGGCCAGGCTCTGGCCATGGCTTGTTTTGTTGTTCGTTGATTGTTGTTTTTGCCAGCGCGGGTATGTGCATGCTGCTTGTGGCTTATGCATATACCCGCCTGCGGATCTCTGCGCTGCTTAGGCCGGTATCGCTTCGCTCTTTGTGCGTGGGAGGCGAGCGGGTTCCCCATAGTGGCGGGCCGCTACATCCGGGTGGGAGCGCAGCCGCCCCTTGAGCACGTTCTCCCCCACCTGATTAAAGAGCGGGTTAGTCGGGTCACTCTCCGGCCCTTGCGCCTGCGCTGCCAGCGCGGGGGAGAGGCTGAGCAGGGGCACGGTGGCATCGAGCCGCGCCGCCATAAAGAAGGCGCAGGAGAGGCGCGAGACGCCGGGCGGCGGGCTCACCACCCGATGCAGGGTCGCCTTGAGATAGCCGTTGGAGGCCAGCTCCAGCAGCTCGCCGATATTGACCACCAGCGCGCCCGGCAGGGGCGGCGCGGAGATCCAGCCGTCGGCCGTCTCGACCTCAAGCCCCGAGTGATTGTCCTGCATCACCAGCGTCAGGTAGCCGGGATCCTTGTGGGCGCCGACCCCCTGACTGCTGCCGCCCGCCTCTTGCCCCGGGTAGTGAATCAGCTTCATGTGCTGGTAGGGGGCGCCGCGAATACTGTCGTCAAACACTTGGGCCGGTTGTTCCAGCACCTCGGCAAAAGCGGCCAGCAGGGTGAGGGTGATATCGCTCAGCCGATCCTGCCACGCCAGCAGATGGCCTTTCATCTCTGGCAGAGCGGTCGGCCACTGGTTGGGGCCGATCAGCCGCTGCCATGGTTCACGGATCAAGGCCGCAGGCAGGGCTTGCGCCTCGTTCATGATATCGAACTGCTCTCGCAGATCCGGCCGCTGGCGGGTCAGCTCGGCACCGACCCGGTTGTAGCCGCGAAAGTGGGGGCTGTTGACCATCTGCACTGCCAACTTCTCCTGCTCCGGCAGAGCAAAGAAGCGCTCTGCCAGCGCCAGGGTCTGTAGCATCTCAACCTTGCTCAAGCCGTGGCCGACCAGATAGAAAAAGCCCACATCGCGGGCGGCCGCGGCCAGCCTGGCCAGCATAGGGCGACGCACCTCGGGCGCCCCCTTGAGGGCAGCCAGATCGATGATCGGCAGTGGTGAATGTTCCATGTGCACCTCCTCACTCTTTCGTTATCTCTGGCGCCATCTCTTGCACTGCCTCCGCTGTTGGCAGACCTGATAAGCGGCAAACGGGATGGCGCGACAGTGTGGCGGTGTGCGCTGCGGTGTGGCGCCATCTGGAATGAAGGGGATGCTACTGTTCGGTGTTATAAGACGGAAACAACAAATTATTCTTAGTTATATACAAAATTCGAAATGGAATTCGGCGTCTGATGGGCTGAAGGTTTTTTGCGCAGCCATTGCGGGGTCAAGGGGCAATGATGAGGGGGAGAGTGATAACCAGAGGCAAGCAGCCAGTGGCAAAATCACCAAAACAGAAAATGGCCAAACCAGAAAATGACCAAAACAGAAGGGAGGCGGATGCCTCCCTTCTGGTTGAGCGGTTTTTCACCTGACCGAAAGCACAGGCGAATGACCGCGTATTCTGGCCTTAACCGCCTGCTGGCTCTCAGTAACCCAGGGTAAAGCGCTGGCGCAGGTGAGCCGGTTTTTCCACCTCGTTCAGCACGCCATCGGCCAGATCACCGGCGGTGATCCCGGCAGGCTGTTCGCCGCTAAAGAGCACCTGATCGCCACCAATCCGATAGCCGCCGCGCTTCTCGCCCGGTTCGAGGAACACCGGGGGAGAGACAAAGCGCCAGTCGAGGGTGGTTTCACGACGCAGGGCGGTGAGACCGTCGCGGGCCGCCAGTGCCCCCTGTTTCCACTCAGCCGGGAACTCCGGGGTATCTACCAGTTGCACGCCGGGGGCAACCTCCAGACTGCCGGCGCCACCTACTACCAGCAGCCAGCTGTGGGCCGCTTTGGCTGCTGCGACGATCGCGTTGGCACCTTTGAGGTACTGGTCGTAGATATCCGGTGTGGTCCAGCCCGGGTTGTAGGCGCTGATCACCCGATCGTGCCCCTTGAGCACCTCGGCCAATGCCTGCGGGTTTTGGGCATCCACCGCCACGGCGGTGACCTGCGGATGGGCGGCCACCTTGCTGACATCGCGGACGATGGCGGTGACGTGATGGCCGCGGCTGATGGCCTCGTTCAGGATGGCTGAACCGACAAAACCGCTGGCACCGATCAGGGCAATCTTCATGGGGAACTCTCCTTCACTGTTGGAATGGGGCTATCCTACGCCGCCATTTATGATTTAATAATCACCTCAAAAATGCATTCACTTATAAGCTGGATTTAATAATGGAACAGCTCAGACGTTACGCCATCTTCGCCGCCGTGGTGGAAGCGGGCAGCATGACAGGGGCGGCCAAATCCCTTGGCATGACCCCCTCCGCCGTCAGTCAGCATATCAGCCAGCTCGAAAGCCTGCTCGGACTGCCCCTGCTCCATCGCTCCACCCGTCGTCTCAGTCTGACCGAGGCGGGAGAGGTGGTGTGGCAAGGGTGCCGGGCGTTGCAGCAGACTCTGAGCGAGACCGAGCTGCGCCTCTCGGAGGTGCGTGACGCCCTGCTCGGGGAAGTGCGGATCACTGCCCCGGTGGGGATGGCGGGCCAGCCGCTGGCACTGGCCCTCTCACCGCTGCTGCAGGCCCACCCCGGCCTTACCATCCAGATCATCGCCGACGACGAGAAACGGGATCTCATTGCTGAGCGGATCGATGTGGCACTGCGGGTCGGCACCTTGCCCGACTCAACCCTGGTGGCCCGCAAACTGGGGCAGACCCGGATGCTGCTCTGCGCCGCCCCCGCCTATCTGGCGCGCAAGGGAACACCACGCACCCCCGTCGATCTGGCCACTCACGACTGGCTCTGTGGCGACATGCTGGGCAACGGTTTGCTGCTGCAGGATGAAAAGGGTGGCGAACACAGGGTGAGGTTCAAGGCCAAGGTGCTCTGCAATAACGTATTGCCCCTGCGCCAGTTTGCGCTGGCGGGGCAGGGGATCTCGCTGCAACCGGAGGGGGAGATTGGCGAGGATCTGGCGCAGGGGCGTCTGCTCGAACTGTTGCCCGGTTTTCGGGTGGCACCGATGGAGATCCACGCCATCACGCCGCAGCGGGAGATCCCGGAGAAGGTGCGACGGGTGGTGGAGGCGCTGCGCAGCTACTTCGGCACGACGATATCGTCATAAGCTGCGCCTTAATGGTTGAGAAAAGGCCCCCGATTATCCTGAAGGGGGATTATCCATAAGGCGGTTTGTCGAGAAGAGCGATAGCCCGGATGAGGAGATGGGCATGCTTGACTGTTAAGCATACTTAAAACGAACTGACGGCCCGCACCTGATCTTTGAGCCAATTAAGCCCGATATCCTGACCGGAGCTCTTGTGCCAACTCATGTAGACGGGGCAATCCTCCGAGAGCCAGGGGAGGGGATAGCTGGCCAGATCCAGCGCTTGCCCCAGCTTCTCCATATGCCACTGGCTGGCGACGCAGAGCCAGTCGGTACGACTCACCAGATGAAGAGCGGTGAGCAGGGAGTCGCTCTCGTAGGCAATCTGGCGCGGCGGCAGCGGCGCCTTGGTCAGGGTGTTGAGCAGCAAGCTGTCGAGCCGTCTGGTTTGCAATACCACGTGCTTTTCGTTGAAGAAGGTGGCCATGTCGGGGGCCTGGCGGATCCTGGGGTGATCCTTGCGGCAGGCGATGCGCAGGGCCTGGGACATGATCTGCTCGTTTTCGATCCCCTGCTCCGCCATCGGCTTGGTGGCCAGCACCAGATCCACGCTGTGCAGATAGAGGCTGTTCTGGCGCAGGGCTTCGTCCTGCACCTGGGTGTTCCACTCCAGCTGACAGTTGGGGGCTTGGGTCTGCAGCAGGTTGTTGAGCTCCGGCAGGAAGAAGATATCGATATCGGGCACCCCCGCGATGCGAAAAGTGCGCCGACTGGTCTGGGGATCAAAGAGATCGGTGCGCTGCAGGCTGCGCTCCATGTCGTGCAGCGGCACCATGATCTCGTGGTGCAGACTGAGCGCTCGCGCCGTGGGGGTGATGCCGCGTCCCTGGCGGACAAACAGCGGCTCGCCCACCAGGCTGGTCAGGCGGCTGATGGCCTGGCTGATGGCCGAGGGGGTCATCTCCATCATCTCGGCGGCCGTGGTGACACCACCATAGCGGATCACCGCATCGAGGACGCGAAAGAGATTGAGATCGACTTGAGACATGGTGGCTACCGTTAAGCAAGATTAAACAGTTAACATACTGAACAGCCTCTTGTCCGGCCAGCATTCCCTGCGATAACTGTGATGTTTCCCTCTCTATTCGTCACCTTTCATCTTGCCGCGAATGCGATCGAGCCTGTTTTGCAGCCATGCTTGAGCCCGGCAGGTGGCCCGCGGCATAGAGTAGCGCGACCAGCAGCAAGCCGCCCAGAAAGAGCCAGCGAGCGCTTCCCCAATGGCCGCTGTCCGTCATCAGGGCCGCCAGCAACAGGGGGCCAAGCAGCTGACCGAAGTTGGCGAGCTGGACAAAAAAGCCCTGCACGATGGCCAGTTGCACCGGCCCCTGACTCACTCCCTGCGCAGACGAGAGGATAGCTGGCGGCGCCATACCGCCCGCCAGGCAGAGGACGAGGCACAATCCATAGGCCCACCACGGCGACAGGCCGGGCCAGAAGGCGAGCATGCCGCACAGCGCCATCAGGCCCAGTGCCCAGCTGATGAGCCGATCTCGTGCCACGCCCCGGCGCAGCAGCCATGCACCCATCAGGTTGCCGGGAATATTGGCGACCACCGCCAGCGCAGAGCAATCTGGCTTTGGCCAATCCCGGGGCTGCCTTGCAACATGGTTGGCAGCCAGACAAAGAGCGCCCAGAGCATCAGGCTGTAGAGCGTGAACGCCAACCCGTAGCGCCAGAGTGTCAGTTGTCGGAGCACCGTGAGCTGGCGCAGTGGGTGGCCCGAGTTGATCGAGTTTTGGGGTGCCCAGACCCGCAGTTTATCTGCCGAGCGACTGGCGAGCAGAAGCAGCAGGGCAGAGAGTTGCGGGATCATCAGGATCTGCCAGGCCAGTCGCCAGCCACCTTGCGCCGTGAGCCAGGGGTGAGCAGCATACCCGCCGCCGCCCCGAGGGGCAGGTTGACTGCCCACAGGCTTATGGCCAGCCGTTTATCCTCCTCCCGGGTCACCGCCACGATAAAGGCGGGCATGGCCACCGAGACCAGCAAAAAGCCAATCCCCTCTACAATGCGCGACAGCAGCATCATGGCTAGCTCGGTGGCGGGCAGTGCCAACGCCCCGCCTATGACGATAACCAAAAGCCCGACAACCCCGGTTTGCCGCCCACTCCAGCGGGTCAGCAGCAGGCCGAGAAAGAGGCTGAAGAGGATCGCCAGCGTATTGAAAGCTGAGGCGAGATAGCTGGCTTCGACCAGTGTCAACCCCAGCTCGCCGCGCAGTATGCCGAGCACGGCGGGCACTTTGCCAAGGCAGAGAGCGCCGCTGGCACCGGCGAAAATGGCGAGGAAGACCAGAGGCCAGCGCGTGCTTTGTGGCTGGTGGCCAGCGAGCGTGCTCATGGCCGAGATTGGCCGTTGCGCAGCCACTCATCGTTGAGCTGACCAAATTCGCCGCGCTGATAGGCATGCAGCCGATCTGCAATGGCGTCGTGGCTGTTCATGACGAAGGGGCCATGTTTGACCAGGGGTTCATTGAGCGCCTGGCCTGAGAGCAGCACAAAGTGGCAGGGCTCGGTGGCCTCAAGTTGCAGTGCCACCGCCTCGCCGCCATCGGCAGAGAGGCTGACTGCCATCCCGTGACCTGCCGGGATGAGGTGCCGCTCTCCCTCCGCCTGCAGGGTCAGCGATCCGGTCAGGGGATAGATCATGGCATTCCAGCCTGCCGCCAGCAGATGGGTGAAGCGGCTGTCGGGCGCGCAATGGCCATCGAGCAGGGTAAAGGGTTGGGGCAGTTCTGCCGAGTGTGGTGCCGTTATCCCGTTACTGTGGCCTGCGACCACCCGTACTCGCACCCCTTCGCCATGAAACTCGGGGATGGTGGCTACGTCTGCGTGGACGGTAAAAGGCGACGCCATCTTCTGACGGGCAGGCAGGTTGACGAAGATCTGCAGGGCGTGTACATAGGGCGATTCCCCTTCCGGCTGCTCGGTATGCACAGCCCCGCGCCCGGCCGCCAGCCAGTGGAGTGCCCCCGGTTCGATGGGGCCCTGATTGCCGAGGGAGTCGTAGTTGACGTGGGGGCTCGTCGAATCTTCAAACAGATAGGTGACGGCAGAGATCCCGGCGTGGGGGTGGGGCTCGAAGGTGGGGGCGGTCATCTGGAAGTGATCCACCATCACCACGGGGTCTATCATGCCGTTGAAAAAGTGTTCGCCAAAATGGCTGGCTGCAAAGCCGCTGCCAATGTGCAGCGGTTGGCTCTTGACGGGGGCGGAGAGAGTCAGGCGTCTGGTCATCGATATAACCTCTTGAAGATAAAAGATGCCTTCGGTCATCTGACCGAAGGCGGGCGAGTTACGACTTCTTGGCACCTTCTTGCATCTGCCACACCAGGGTAGCGAAAGGCATGTCGAGGGCGCTGTAGACATCGTGCGCCTTGGGGTCGACGTTGCTGCGTAGCATCTCGACCGCGGCAGAGGCGTAGTCGGTGACCGGGATACCGGCCCCCAGCAAGCGTTGCAGACCCGTGGTGCGCTTGGCTTCGTTGAAGGTGCCGGAAGCATCGAGCACCACCCGGGCATCATAGCCGGCAGCCTTGGCAGAGAGGGCCGGGAAGCTGGCGCAGATCTCGAGGGATACCCCGGCGATGATCAGCTGTTTGCGGCCGGTCTTCTCAATGGCGGCACGCACGGCAGGATCGTCCCAGGCGTTAATGACGGTGCGGTTGATCACCTTCACATCCGGCAGGGCGCTGGTCAGTTCGGGCATGGTGGGGCCCCACATGCCATCGGGCATGGTAGCGGTCACGATCACCGGCACGCCGAGGGCGCGGGCGGCGTTGGCCAGCGCCACCACGTTGTGCTTGAGTTCGCCCACCGTGGTGTCGCGCACACCGCTCAGCAAGCCGACCTGATGGTCGACCAGCAGCAGTACCGCATTGTCTCGGGAGAGCATCTCCAGATACCGGTTGGGTGATACGGTCGGATGGCTGGCAGCCTCGGCGGCCATGGCAGGTGTCGCTGTGGGGGCCAGCGTGGCGGTCAGGGTCGCCAGACCGAGCAGGGTGGCAGAGCAGATTTGTCGCAGTTTCATGGTGAACTCCTTGTGATATCGGAACAGTCAAACGGCCCTTGCTGGTGGGGCGGATTGCCCGCGCAGCAACCGTCTGATGGGGACAGGGCCATTATGATGGCTGCAAAAATGGCGACAATCTGGTGAAATAGGTTCTTATCGTTCTATTGGTGGAACGATGTGAATGCACCTCACCCTGACCAAGGCTGCCCGATGACACCACTGGAACTTGATTTGAACGATCTCTATCTCTTCACCCATGTGGTGCAGCGACAGGGATTCACTGCCGCCGCGCGGGCGCTTGGCGTGCCCAAGTCGCGGATCTCGCGCCGGATCCGGCTGCTGGAGGAGCGGCTGGATACCCGGCTGCTGCAACGTACCTCGCGCCAACTCAGCCTGACCGATGCCGGTGAGGTGCTCTATCGCCACTGTCAGGCGATGCTGGCCGAGGCGCAGGCGGGAGAGGCGGCTGTGCGGCAACGGCAGCAGGAGCCGAGCGGTCTGGTGCGGATCAGCGTGCCCATTACCATGGCCGATGCGCTGCTTGCCCGCTTGCTGCCCGCTTTCATGGCCCAATACCCCAAGGTGAGGCTCGCCGTGCAAGCCAGCAATCGGCAGGTGGATCTGCTGGAGGAGGGGCTGGATGTGGTGATCCGCGGGGTTGCCTTTGAGCAGCCCCCCTCCAGCCTGGTGCAGGTGCCGCTCTGTACGGTGCAGTGGGGCGTGCTGGCGACCCCGGCGTGGCTCTCGCGCCACAATGCGCTGGCGCATCCACGCCAGCTGGAAGGAGAGGATGCCCTGCTCTTCAGCTCGCTGGAGCGTCAGGCCGATCTGTTGCGGCTGCGGCACGATAGCGGGGAGAGTGAGGAGGTGGCGGTCAATGTGCTGCTGCGCAGCGACAATGTGCAAACCCTCAAACAGGCGGCGCTGGCGGGGCTCGGGATGGTGGGCTTGCCACTTTACGCCTGCGTGAGTGAGTTGGAGGATGGGCGGCTGCAACAACTGTTGCCCGAGTGGCGTCCCAAAGATGGCAAGCTGGTGATGCTCTATCCCGCGCGGCGCGGTCTGTCACCGGCGGTCAGGGCCCTCATCGACTTTATCAAGGCGCAGTTGCCTGCACTGCTGGCAGAGGTCGGTCAGCCACGCTGAGGAGGGCTATCCCTCCATCTTGCGGCGAATGCGCTCGAACAGGCTCTGCAGGCAGGCTTGATCCCGATCGGCGGCCCGCACCGCGCCGTACATATGGCGACGAATACCACTGCCGAGGGGGCGGGCGCAGAGCATCCCCTGTCTGACAAATTCGTCGCTTGCCCAGCGCGGCAAGGCGGCGACGCCGAGTCCTGCGGCGGCCATCTGCAGCATCACCGAGGTATTGTCCACCGGCTTGCAGCGGGCGGGCTCCACCCCGGCGGGTTGCAAAAAGCGGCTGAAGATATCCATGCGGCTGCGCTCCACCGGATAGACCAGCAGCACCTCCGGCCCCAGATCGCCTGGCTCGATGTGGCTCCGGTGGCAGAGGGGATGATCCGGCGCCATCACCAGAGTCAGATCGAAGGCAAACAGCGGCTCGAAGTGGAGATCGCCGCGGGCCTGTACGTCCGAGGTGAGCAGCAGATCAAGCTGGCCGCCGAGCAGGGCATTGATGGCATCAAAGCCCGGCACCGACTCCACCTCCAGATCCACCCCTGGCCACTGGCGGCGAAATTCCGGCAACAGCGGCAGCAGCCACTGGATGCAGCTGTGGCAATCGAGCGCCAGATGCAGCCTGCCCGCATCGCCGCTCTGCAGGGCCTGCAACTGTTTCTCGGTCTGGGCCAGGGCGGGTAACACCTGACGGGCGAGGGCGAGCAGCTGGCTGCCGGCGGCGGTCAGCACCAGCGGGCGGCTTTTGCGCAGGTAGAGCTCCAGATTGAGGCGGGTCTCCAGCTCTTTGAGCTGGTGGGAGAGGGCGGACTGGGTGAGGTTGAGGGTCAGCGCCGCACCGGCCAGCGAGCCCTGCTCGGCCAGTGCGGTCAATGTTTTCAAGTGTTTGATCTCTATCCCTGCATTGCTTGGCACTGCCATAAGATGGCTCCTTGTGAGATTGCGTATGGCGCTGAGGTTGCGGTCGGCGGTTACCCTGTTGCGCTTCTTGACTCCGGCACCTCTTGCACCTGTAAACATCGGCCTCTGTATCCTCGCGGTGAACCTGATTGGCGGTCAGTTGAGGATTATTTGAGAGCCACTTGAAGAGGATTCAATAGCCAGCGTCACCTTATCTTGTCATTTTGGATGTGTAAACATCTGGATGGCTAAATCATCCAGTTTCCCATCAGATGAATGAGCATAAGGAAATGAACCTATGACACGAGCACACACCCTGGGCTTCCCCCGTATCGGCGCCAAGCGCGAGCTGAAATTTGCCCTCGAATCCTACTGGCGTGGCGAGACCACTCAGGCCGAACTCGTTGCCGTGGGCAAGACGCTGCGTGAGCGCCATTGGCAGGCCCAGCACGGCGCCGGGGTCAATCTGCTGCCGGTGGGCGACTTTGCTTGGTACGATCAGGTGCTCGGTACCAGCCTGCTGGTGGATGCGGTGCCTGCCCGCCACCGTCATGGCGAGACCGATCTCGACACCCTGTTCCGGGTGGCCCGTGGCCGTGCGCCGACCGGCCCGGCGGCGGCGGCCGCCGAGATGACCAAATGGTTCAACACCAACTATCACTATCTGGTGCCGGAATTTAGCCGTGATCAGCGCTTCAAACTGGGCTGGAGCCAGCTGTTTGATGAGGTGGAAGAGGCCAAGGCGCTGGGGCTGCCGGTCAAGGCGGTGCTGCTGGGGCCGGTCTCCTACCTCTGGCTCGGCAAGGAGAAAGAGAGCGGCTTCTCCCGCCTTGAACTGCTCGATCGCCTGCTCATCGTCTATCAGGAGATCCTGGCCAAGTTGGCCGCCCAGGGAGTGGAGTGGGTACAGATCGATGAACCTGCGCTGACGCTGGACTTGCCGGACGAGTGGCGGCTGGCCTACCTCAACGCCTACGAGCGCCTCACGGGCCCCTGCAAGCTGCTGCTCACCACCTATTTCGGTTCGGTGGCTCATCAGCGCGACATCATCACCAGCCTCAAGGTAGATGGCCTGCATCTGGATCTGGTGGCCGCCCCCGAACAGCTGGAGACCCTGGTGCCGCATCTGCCCGCCCAGTGGGTCATCTCAGCCGGGGTGATCAACGGCCGCAACGTCTGGCGTGCCAATCTGGCCAAGCTGGCGCCGACTCTGAAGGCACTGAAAGCCAAACTCGGCGAGCGGCTCTGGGTGGCCTCATCCTGCTCATTGCTGCATAGCCCGGTGGATTTGACCCTGGAGCAGGAGCTGGATCCCCAGACCCGCAGCTGGTTCGCCTTCGCCTTGCAAAAATGTTTCGAGCTGGGACTGCTCAGAGAGTATCTGGATGGGGGCGAGCTCGACAAAATCACCGCCTACAGCCAGCCCATCGTCGATCGGGAGTCCGACAGCCGGGTGCACAAAAAAGCGGTGCAGTCACGGCTCGCCAGCCTCACCAACAGCGATTTTGATCGCCACAGCCCCTATCCGGTCAGGGCCGAGCTGCAGCGCTCGGATCTCAAGCTGCCGCTGCTGCCCACCACCACCATCGGCTCCTTCCCGCAGACCTCCCAGATCCGGGTGTTGCGGCAGGATTGGCGCGCCGGTCGCATCGATGACAGCGCCTACGAGGCTGGCATTAAGGCCGAGATCCGCGATGCCATCGCGCGTCAGGAGGCCATCGGGCTGGACGTGCTGGTTCATGGTGAGGCCGAGCGCAACGACATGGTGGAGTATTTCGGTGAGCTGCTGGATGGCTTTGCCATCACCCGCTTCGGCTGGGTACAGAGCTATGGCTCACGCTGCGTCAAGCCGCCGGTGATCACCCGTGACATCGACCGCCCGACTCCCATGACGCTCGAATGGACCCGATTTGCCCAGAGCCTGACCGACAAGCCGGTGAAGGGGATGCTGACTGGCCCTGTGACCATCCTCTGCTGGTCCTTCCCGCGCGAAGACGTGAGCCGCGAGCAATCGGCCCTGCAAATCGGGCTGGCTATTCGCGACGAGGTGGCAGATCTGGAAGCCGCCGGCATCAAGATCATCCAGATCGACGAACCGGCGATCCGTGAAGGCTTGCCCCTGCGCAAGCAGGATCATCAGGCTTATCTCGACTGGGCGGTGCGCGCCTTCCGTCTGAGCGCGAGCCCGGTGGCGGACAGCACCCAGATCCACACCCACATGTGCTACAGCGATTTCAACCTCATCATCGAGGCGGTGGCGGCGCTGGATGCGGACGTGATCACCATCGAGACCAGCCGCAGCCAGATGCAGCTGCTCGAAGCGTTCGAACGCTTCAACTACCCCAACGAGATTGGCCCGGGCGTCTACGACATCCACTCGCCAAATGTGCCGAGCCAGAGCTGGATTGAGGGGTTGCTGCGCAAAGCCGCCAAGCAGATCCCGGCCGAGCGGCTCTGGGTCAACCCGGATTGCGGCCTCAAGACCCGCGGCTGGGAAGAGACAGAAGCCGCCCTCAAGGTGATGGTTGATGCCACCAAGGCGCTGCGGGCCGAGCTGGCGTAACCGGCAAGCCGTGACAGCCATCGGTAAGGTGGCGTGCTGACAAACGAACAAGAGAGGGGAAGCCACTGCTTCCTCTCTCTTTTTTCGTTGGCCACTTTTTCCACTGGATCCTGAACCTTGCCGCAGCCCGCTTTGCACTAGGCTCAGAGTTGGCAGAAGTGGATGGAGTCGCGGCCATGAGAGTCAGTCTGGGGAGCGCAATCCTGTGGGGATTGCTGATGTGGCAGAGTGCATGGGCGGCGCCAGCGGCCGAGTTGAAGATGGTCTACTTTGACGACTTTGCCCCATATTCGTGGCGTGACGAACAGGGCAGGATGCGCGGGCTGATGATAGACGTGATGGATCGGGTGGCAGCGCAGATGGGGCTGCGGGTGCGCCATGAAGGTTATCCGTGGCAACGGGCGCAAAAACTGGTGCGGATGGCGCAGGCCGATGGCTTTGTCACCATCGCCACCCGGGAGCGCCGCTCTTACACATTGGTGGTGGAGGAGCCCGTTACCACGACGGTTTTGACGGTATTTACCCGGCTTGGCCACCCCCGGATGAGCGATTTTCAGCGTGCCAGCCGCTTGAGCGACTTCAAATCACTTACCTTTCTCGACTATTTCGGTAACGGCTGGGGCAAGGAGAACCTGGCGGGCTTCACCGTTCATCACACCATCAATGTCGATAATGTTTTCAAAATGCTGGCGGCGGGTCGGGGGGACCTGATGGTGACCGACCCACTGGTGGCACGCTTCAAACTCAACCAGCTGGGATTGTCCGGGCAGGTGGTCGAGGTGCCGCTGCAGCTTGCCTCTACCCCGTTCAATCTCTGCATCGGCAAGCACTCCCGCTTCAATACCCGGATAACCGAGTTCAACCGTGCCCTGCAACAGCTGCGACAAAGCGGCGAGTTGGCGCGTATCGTCGAACGCTATCGTTGATGCGTTGCCGCCATCTGCGGTTTGCCAAGGGCGTGTCTATCTTGGCGTCATATCGGCGATGGTTGCCCAGAAGGCATCGATCAAGGGCCCCTTGCTGTGGGGCGGACGGATCAGGCCAATGGTCCAGCAGGCTTCCCCGTCTCTCAAGGGGAGGGTGAGCACATCCGGGTGCTCTATGGTGGTGGAGGAGGGGACCAGGGTCCAGGCGATCTCGGCTGCCGCGGTGGCGACGCCAGCGGCGAAGTCGTTGACGTACTGGATATCGCGAAAACGCAGCCCGCTCTGGGCCAGATAGTTCATCAGGTGATCGTAAAACGACGGGGCCTTGTCCCGACGCAGGATCGCCAGCGGCTTGTCCACCAGATCCGCCAACTCCCTCACATCGCGGTAGCTGGCGGGCAGCACGGCGACAAAGTGGGCTTCGACCACTGGCAGGGCGTGCCACCCCTTGGGGGCAGGCAGGCGACAAAAACCGAGATCCAGCTTGCCTTCACTGAGCGCCAGCAGCTGGTGGTGGGTGGAGAGATCGTTGAGCTCGATAGTCACCTGCGGCCGCTCGGCGCGAAAACGGGCGATGGCGGCGGGCACCAGGATTTTGGTGGCCACGCCAAAGCCGATGCGCAGGGTGCCGACATTGCCCGCCAGCACGTCGCGGGCGGTGCGCGAGAGCTGCTCGCTCTGGATGACCACAGCGCGGGCATCCTCATACAGCGCCCTGCCCAGTCCGGTGAGGCGAGTGGTACTGGCATTGCGCTCGAACAGCTCGCCGCCCAGCTCCTCCTCCAGCCGCCTGATCTGTTTGCTCAGGGCCGACTGGGTAACGTGCTGGCGTACCGCCGCCTGGCCGAAGTGCAGCACCTCCCCCAGAGTGACAAAGGCTTTCAGATCCCGTAGCTCCATCAGGGCTCCTTTCATTCCTGTTGGGAATGTTGAGTGGTCAAATTTGTCATTGGACGGAATTTTAGAAGTGATGGATGCTTATGCCAATTCATTTCGGGTGCCCCGACAGGGGGCGCCGAGTTATCAGAGATGGCTGACACCATCAGCGCAGAAGGAGCAACACCAGATGCATCACCACAAGTTCAACGACTTCCCGAGCGATTTTCTGTGGGGCGCCGCCTCCGCCGCCTATCAGGTGGAGGGGGGCTGGAATGCCGATGGCAAGGGGCCCTCGGTGTGGGATCTCTTCACCAAGCTGCCGGGCAAGACCTTTGAGGGGAGCAACGGCGATGTGGCGGTCGATCACTACCACCGCATGGAAGAGGACGTGGCGCTGATGGCCGAGATGGGGCTCAAGGCTTACCGCTTCTCGGTGAGCTGGCCGCGCATCTATCCCACCGGTCGGGGGGAGGTGAACGAGGCGGGTCTGGCCTTCTACGAGAAGCTGATCGACACCCTCTTGGCCCACCAGATCGAACCGGTGCTGACCCTTTATCACTGGGATCTGCCGCAGGCGCTGCAGGATGAGTACGGCGGTTGGGAAGACCGACGCATTATCGAGGATTTCGAGCGCTACTGCGTGACCCTCTATCAGCGTTTTGCCGGCAAGGTGAAGTACTGGGTGTCGCTTAACGAGCAGAACTACAACCTGACCAACGCCTATCAGCTCGGCACCCATCCGCCGGCTGTGCAGGATCGCAAGCGCTTCTTTGCCGCCAACCACATCGCGTTTCTGGCCAATGCCCGAGTGATCAAGGCGTTTCGCCAGCATGTGCCAAATGGCCTCATCGGCCCGAGTTTTGCCTACTCCCCTGCCTATCCGGCGTCGTGCGACCCGAAAGATATGCTGGCCTATGAGAACGCCGAGGAGTTCAACAACCTCTGGTGGCTGGATGCCTACTGCTTTGGCCGCTATCCCCAGGCGGCGCTCGCTTACTTGCGAGAAAACGGCGAGGCACCCGAGATCCTGCCGGGCGATATAGAGTTGCTGCGAGAGGGGACGCCCGACTACATCGGCGTCAACTACTACTACACCCTGACCTACACTGATAACCCCTTGGGCGGTCAGACCCTGCAGCGCATCAACACCACCGGCAAGAAGGGTACTACGCCATCCAGCGGCATCCCCGGCCTCTACAAGACGGCGCCCAATCCGCACCTTGAGACCAGCAACTGGGACTGGGCCATCGACCCGACCGGGATGCGCATCGCGCTGCGTCGCCTCTCTTCCCGCTATGGCCTGCCGCTGATGATCACCGAGAACGGCCTTGGCGAGTTCGACAAGCTGCAGGCGGGCGACAAGGTGAACGATGTGTACCGCATCGATTACCTGCGTAGCCACGTCAAGGCGTGCCAGGAGGCGATGCAGGATGGGGTGGAATTGCTCGGCTACTGCGCCTGGTCGTTCACCGACATCCTGAGCTGGCTCAATGGCTACCAGAAGCGTTACGGCTTCGTCTATGTGGAGCGTGACGAGCAGGGGGGCTCCCTTCGCCGGATCAAGAAGGCGAGCTTCCACTGGTACAGCCAGGTGATTGCGAGCCAGGGCAAGCAGCTCTGACGATGTATCGCGTCGCGTAACCAGCGGGCCCGGGCAATCCCCGGGCCCGCGCTGTTTTTGGCGGGGGAGAGGGGGCAAGCCGGTTTCTCACCGTGCGACTCATCCCTGTTTGCTGATTTTTGTCCTGCCAAAGCCGCCGACCCCTGCTATTATCTGCGGCCGAACATGAGCCAATAAAAATCAGGATATCGTGATGACTGACCACACTTTTATTCCCGGCAAGGACGCGGCGCTGGAAGACTCCATCGAACGCTTCCAGACCAAGCTGCAAGCCTTGGGCTTTGATATTGAAGAGGCCTCCTGGCTCAACCCCGTGCCGAACGTCTGGTCGGTGCATATTCGCGACAAAGAGTGCGCCCTCTGCTTCACCAACGGCAAGGGTGCCAGCAAGAAGGCGGCCCTCGCGTCTGCCCTTGGCGAATATTTTGAGCGTCTCTCCACCAACTACTTCTTCGCCGACTTCTATCTGGGCGAGCAGGTCGCCAACGGCGATTTCGTTCACTACCCGAACGAGAAGTGGTTCCCCATCGAGGGTGACCAGTTCCCGGCCGGTCTGCTCGACAGCTTCACCCGCAAGTTCTACAACCCGGACGGTGAAGTGACCGCCGACATGCTGGTGGATCTGCAGTCAAACAACGAGGAGCGCGGTATCGTCGCCCTGCCGTTCGAGCGTCAGTCCGATCACGAGACCGTCTACATCCCGATGAACATCATCGGCAACCTCTATGTCTCCAACGGCATGAGCGCTGGCAACACCAAGACCGAAGCGCGCACCCAGGCGCTCTCCGAGGTGTTCGAGCGCCACGTGAAGAACAAGATCATCGCCGAGGCCATCAGCTTGCCGCTGATCCCGGACGAGGTGATTGCCCGTTATCCGGGGATTGCCGCCTCCATCGCCGCCCTCGAAGCGGAAGGCTTCCCCATTTACAGCTTCGATGCTTCCTTGGGTGGCCGCTATCCGGTCATCTGTGTGGTGCTGCTCAACCCGAGCAACGGTACCTGCTTTGCCTCCTTCGGCGCCCACCCGCGCTTCGAAGTGGCCTTCGAGCGGACCGTCACCGAGCTGCTGCAGGGCCGTGGTCTCAAGGATCTCGACGTATTCGTGCCACCGTCATTCGATAACGAGCAGGTGGCGGATCACCACAACCTCGAGACCCACTTCATCGACTCCTCGGGCCTCATCAGCTGGGATCTGTTCAAGCAGGATGCGGACTTCGAGTTTGCCGATTGGGACTTCCGTGGCACCTCACAGGAGGAGTTCGATCACCTGATCGGCATCTTCCACGAGCTGGAGCAGCCGGTCTATATCGCCGACTACGAGCATCTGGGTGTCTACGCCTGCCGCATTCTGGTGCCGGGCATGTCCGACATCTATCCGGCCGAAGATCTGCTGCTGGCCAACAACAACATGGGCGCCAACCTGCGCGAAGTGATCCTGGCGCTGCCATCACTGGATTGGGATGCCGAGCAGTACATGGCGTTGTTTGATCAACTGGATGAAGAGGGGCACGACGAGCGCACCCGTGTACGCGAGCTGCTGGGCATCGCCGCTGCCAAGGGGACCGCGATGCACACCCTGCGCGTTGGCGAGCTGAAAGCCATGCTGGCGCTGGCCGCCGGTGAGCTGGAGACGGCGCTGGATCTCATCGACTGGACCATGGAGTTCAACCAGTCGGTGTTTACTGCCGAGCGTGCCAGCTACTACCGCGCCCTGCGTGCCTGCGTCGAGTTGTTCCTCGACGAGGAGCGGGATCCGGAGCAGTATCGCGCCGTCTTCATTCGCATGTATGGTGAAGAGACGCTGGCACAGGCATGGGCCAACGCCACTGGCGAAGCACGCTTCCACGGGCTGGAGGCGGCCGATCTGTCGCTCTCCCAGTTCCCGCTGCACCAGAAGCTGCTGGCGGCCTACGAGAAACTGCAGAAGGCCAAGCGAGCCCATCACTGGGCGTGATCGTTGCTGTAAAGGAAGGGGCCGTGTGGCCCCTTCTGTTTATCGTGCGGCAAGGCACGGGATTGTTATTCAAAGATGAAATAAAAAACAAAAAATACCCCTAAGGGGGTTGATGGCAGGGCAGGGGATGTGCTGTCGATCTGCAAAGATATCTTGCCAATGCCACATTTCCATGCTCTAGAATAAATTCTTTAAAATCATTGCATTAAAAATGTGATATTTCTGTTTCAGCTGATACCTGGTGTAAAGTGGCGTAGCCATCGCACTAAAATATTTGTAGTAAAATTACATTCGCACTCTGATAAACTTGATCAATGTCAATTTTGGCTATTTGGCCCTTTGTTATGATTTCAACAGGCAAAACATTCAGGTAGAAAATAATTGAAAGCTGAATCTCCATTCGATTGTCTCAAGCCCGAAGCCATCGCTGCACTGGCTGAAGACATCACCTATGCCAAGGCTACCAAGCCGGCATACAAGGTCATTCCACTGGCCATCACCGCAGGCGCTTTCATCGCCATCGCATTTATCTTCTACATCACAGTGACGACCGGAACCGGCTCCATGCCTTGGGGTATGGCCAAGCTGGTGGGCGGTCTCTGCTTCTCTCTCGGACTTATTCTCTGTGTGCTGCTCGGTGCCGAGCTGTTCACCTCCACCACCCTGACGCTGGTGGCCAAGGCTGCCAATCGCATCAGCTGGGCTCAGCTGCTCAAGAACTGGGGTCTGGTCTACTTCGGCAACCTGATTGGCGGTCTGCTGATGGTGGCGCTGATCATCGTTTCTGCCGAGTACACGGCAGCAGACGGTCAGTGGGGTCTCAATGCCCTCAAAGTGGCCCAACACAAAATTCACCACACCTTCTTCGAAGCGGTGGCGCTGGGTATCCTCTGTAACCTGATGGTATGTCTTGCTGCCTGGATGGCGTTTGGTGCCCGCAGCGCGACTGACAAGGTAGTGGTTATGCTGCTGCCGGTTGCCATGTTCGTTGCATCAGGTTTCGAGCACAGCATCGCAAACATGTTTATGATTCCGGTTGGTATCGCTATCCACAGCGTGGCTAGTCCGGAATTTTGGCAGGCCATCGGCCAGGATCCGGCAACCTTTGCTGACCTGACCGTATCCAACTTCGTCCTACACAACCTCATCCCCGTGACCATCGGCAATATCATCGGTGGTGGCGTGATGGTTGGTCTGACTTACTGGTTTATCTTCCGTCGTCATCATTAAGGATGATTGCGGGATACTACATCAATACCGTGTGAGGTAATGAAAAATGGCAGAACTTAACGAACAGTTCCAAAAAGCATGGGAAGGCTTCGCGGCCGGTGAATGGCAGACCTCTGTCAACACCCGTGACTTCATCCAGAAGAACTACACCCCGTATGAAGGTGACGAGTCCTTCCTGGCTGGCGCGACCGAAGCGACCACCAAGCTGTGGGACAAGGTCATGGAAGGGATCAAAATCGAGAACCGCACTCATGCGCCGGTCGATTTTGATACTGACCTGCCCTCCACCATTACCGCACACGATGCCGGTTATATCGATCAGAGCCTGGAGCAGATCGTTGGTCTGCAGACTGACAAGCCGCTGAAGCGCGCCATCATCGCCAACGGCGGTATCAAGATGGTTAAAACTTCTTGCGAAGTGTACGGTCGTCAACTGGACCCGATGGTCGAGAAGATCTTCACTGAATACCGCAAGACTCACAACCAGGGCGTGTTTGACGTTTACACCAAAGACATCCTGAACTGCCGTAAGTCTGGTGTTATCACCGGTCTGCCGGATGCCTACGGCCGTGGCCGTATCATCGGTGACTACCGTCGTGTTGCTCTGTACGGTGTTGACTTCCTGATGGCCGACAAACTGGCCCAGTTCAAGTCCCTGCAAGCTGACCTGGAAAACGGCGTCAACCTGGAAGCCACCATCCGTCTGCGCGAAGAGATCTCCGAGCAGCACCGTGCCCTGGCACAGATGAAGGTGATGGCTGCCAAGTACGGTTGCGATATCTCCGTACCGGCCAAGAACGCCAAAGAAGCCGTACAGTGGACCTACTTCGCCTACCTGGCGGCAGTCAAGTCCCAGAACGGTGCAGCCATGTCCTTCGGTCGTACCTCCAGCTTCCTGGATATCTACATCGAGCGTGACCTGCAGAAAGGCCTGATCACCGAGCAAGAAGCCCAGGAGCTGATGGACCACATGGTCATGAAGCTGCGTATGGTTCGCTTCCTGCGTACTCCGGAATACGATTCACTGTTCTCCGGCGACCCGATGTGGGCGACCGAGACCCTGGCTGGTATGGGCGTTGACGGCCGTACCCTGGTCACCAAGAACAGCTTCCGTATGCTGAACACCCTGTACACCATGGGCCCGTCCCCTGAGCCGAACCTGACCATCCTGTGGTCCGAGAAGCTGCCGGTCGGTTTCAAAAAGTACTGTGCCAAGGTATCCATCGAGACCTCTTCCGTTCAGTACGAGAACGACGATCTGATGCGTCCGGATTTCAACAACGATGACTACGCCATCGCTTGCTGTGTATCCCCGATGATCGTTGGTAAGCAGATGCAGTTCTTCGGTGCTCGTGCCAACCTGGCCAAGACCATGCTGTATGCAATCAACGGTGGTATGGACGAGAAGCTCAAGATCCAGGTCGGTCCGAAAACCGAGATGGTCAAGTCCGAGTACCTCGACTACAACGACGTAATGGATCGTCTGGACCACTTCATGGATTGGCTGGCCAAGCAATACGTTGCTGCGCTGAACATCATCCACTACATGCACGACAAGTACAGCTACGAAGCCTCTCTGATGGCGCTGCACGACCGTGACGTATATCGCACCATGGCGTGTGGTATCGCTGGTCTGTCCGTAGCCGCTGACTCCCTGTCTGCCATCAAGTACGCCAAGGTCAAGCCGATTCGTGACGAAGATGGCGTTGCCATCGACTTCGAAATTGAAGGCGAATACCCGCAGTTCGGTAACAACGACGCTCGCGTCGATGATATCGCCTGTGACCTGGTTGAGCGCTTCATGAAGAAGATTCAGAAGCTGAACACCTACCGTGGTGCTGTTGCTACCCAGTCTGTTCTGACCATCACCTCCAACGTGGTATATGGCAAGAAGACCGGTAACACCCCGGATGGCCGTCGTGCCGGTGCTCCGTTCGGCCCGGGTGCAAACCCGATGCACGGTCGTGACCAGAAAGGTGCTGTTGCTTCCCTGACTTCCGTTGCCAAGCTGCCGTTCGCTTACGCTAAAGATGGTATCTCCTATACCTTCTCCATCGTTCCGAACGCACTGGGTAAAGATATGGAAGCCCAGAAAGCCAACCTGGCTGGCCTGATGGACGGTTACTTCCACCACGAATCCAACGTAGAGGGTGGTCAGCACCTGAACGTTAACGTGATGAACCGTGAAATGCTGCTGGACGCCATGGAAAACCCGGAGAAATATCCGCAGTTGACCATCCGCGTATCCGGTTATGCCGTTCGCTTCAACTCTTTGACCAAAGAGCAACAGCAAGACGTCATCACCCGTACCTTCACTGCTTCTCTGTAATCGAGAGATAGTGAGCAAAAACCGGCGCCAAGGCGCCGGTTTTTTTATGCGTGCGATTCAGGGGGAGTAATCATCCCCTGTGAATCGCCTCCAGTTCCATCGCAACCACAACAGTTGTTACTGGGGGTATTCGAAGAGGATTAAGGGGAGGGACTCACCAGGATTGACCTAGGCCCCGTCTGTAATGCGATTATGCTTTATTCGCGCTCTAAGGGGATAGGCGGTTGCTTTACCTGCCATTGCATCAGTGTTGCTATGGCTCGTGGAACAGCTGATCAGGTTTAAGGGGTGAACAGAGGCGCCATCGTGGGTATCAAGCAATACCCATAAGCCTGTGACTATGGAATCATGCTCTGCCTCTGCCTCTGCCTCTGCCTCTGCCTCTGCCTCTGCCTCTGCCTCTGCCTCTGCCTCTGCCTCTGCCTCTGCCTCTGCCTCTGCCTCTGCCTCTCTCAATGTGCAGTTGGGAGGGGGTCTGGTTTAGCCAGCCAGATATGTGTGAAGCTACAAACCCTGCTTGCAGAAACAACAAGGGCTGCACATTGTGCAGCCCTTACCTCTGGAGAATAGCGGGTTGAGCGTGTCAGCTGGCCCAGGTGATGATGTGATCGATCCATTCACCGGCCTGATCCTCGTGAATGACTTTGCCACGGACGGATTGACCAGCCTGATGCATCGCGGAACGACTGCCGGTCAGCAGAGGATGCCACTCTGGAAGAACGTCACCTTCAGACAGCAGGCGATATGCGCAGGTTGAGGGGAGCCAGTCATATTCGGTGATCTTGTCATGGGTGATCTGCAGACAGTCAGGCTCTTTTTTGAAACGATTGGCGTAATCAGAGCACTGACAGGTCTTGGTGTTAAGCAAATTGCAGGCGACATTGGTGAAAACCAGTTCGTCGGTATCTTCATCGATCAGCTTGTTGAGGCAGCATTTTCCGCAACCATCGCAGAGGGATTCCCATTCGGATTCAGTCATCTGCTGCAGACTCTTGGTCTGCCAAAAGGGGGCTTGCATCATACCGCTCACTTATTACACCTGATAAAACGCGTGGTTATACCCCTTGTTACCCAGTATTTCAAGGGGCGCTTTTTCAATGGCTCCAGTGGAAGCTGATCAAAAAGAATATTTATGCGACAAGGGGGGAAGCTTGCTGCAACGTATTTGATTATATCGAGATGTATTACAACCTAATCAGGTTTCATGGTTCCGATGATGGGCTGTCGCCGGCTGAGTTTGAAAGCAGTTCAATGTTCAACAATCATGTGTCTAGAAAACTTGGGACGATTCAGTATGGCCCCCGCTAGGTGTGCTCTCTTTGTAGGTTGTTCACTCGGGGCATTCCCGGAGAATTGGAGGCTCCAACCAAACCAATCATCCGATGAGTCCCAGTGAGCAATCATAAAAATGCCCGATTAAGCGTCTTTGGTCGACAACTTCTTGTCCAGCGTATCCTTCAACAGGGTCTGTGCTTTGAAGAAGCCGCTCATGCTGCCGGCGTTAGAACCGGCACCGCTTACAAGTGGCTCACTCGATATCGCTAGGAGGGGCCCTATGGCTTGTACAATCGCTCTTCTCGACCCGCATTTCGCCCCCATGCCATTGATGACCTGGGCCAACAGAGGTGTATCGAACTGCACAGACAGCGACAGATCTATCGGCACATCAGCCAATCTCTGGGCATAGGGCACAGTTCAGTCGCTCGTATCCTGCAAAGAATGGGACTGACTCGACTGGCTAATCTGGAACCTGCCCCTTCAGTACAACGCTATGAACATGAGAAACCGGAAGACTTGCTGCATCTGGACATCAGAAGGTTGGGGCGTTTCCATCGGGCGACTGGTGACCGCTGCCAGGACTCTCCGGGGGCAGGATGGGAGTATGTGCATGTGGCGGTTGATGACCACTCCCGTGTGGCATTGGTTTCATTCAGCTACTCACTGACAATGGCGCCTGTTATCGGGCGACACGCTTCCAGAAGCTCGGTCGTTGCTTGGGACTCAAGCACCTGCAAACCTTACACACCCCAAAGGAATGGCAAAGCAGAGCGCTTCATTCAGACAGCGTTGCGTGAATCGAATTGGGCTATCGGGAGATCAAGCACAGACTGGCTCTTCGTAGCAAGAAGGCGATGGGGATACGACAGGAGTTATTGGGCGTGCTGTTGGCGTACAACCTACTGCGCAGTCAGATGGTGAAGATGGCGGTGAGTCTGAAGGGATACACGTCGAGCCAGCTGAGTTGTTACATGTCATCGGCGTACCTCATCCATGAGCTGAGCTGCATACCGTACCTGTTACCGGGGAGTATCCCGAAGCGGGTGGCATAGCTGGAGAAGCAGGTGGGGCCGTTTGTCCTGCCGCCTGCACGAAGGAAACGAAGTTACCTCCGCTGAGTGAAGCCCAGACCACAGAAATGCAGTGTAAAAAAAGCCAATAAAAACAATGCCAGTCAGGCTTAATTGACTGGCATTAGGCACCCTCGGGTGCCTTTTTCACAATCTGAATGGCTTGCCTATTAGGCAGCGGCTTTCAGCTGTACGGCGGCGGCTTTCTTGTGATCGCCGATCGGCATCACGGTGCGGCCGAACTGCTCGTTGATCACGGTGGCCATGGCCAGGTAGATGGCGCTGGCGCCACAGATGATGCCTTCGAAACCGGCGATGGTGCCGATCAGGGTGCTGCCGGTGAAGTCACGGGCGGCCAGCAGGAAGAACAGCACGGTCAGGGAGGCGAACACGAACTGCTTGGCGCGCGGGTAGTTGATGGTGCCAACCAGCATGAACAGGGTGAACATGCCCCACATCAGCAGATACCAACCCATGTAGGCGTGCGGAGTGGCTTCGGCCAGACCCATGGTCGGCATGATCAGCAGGAACACCAGGCTCAGCCAGAACAGGCCGTAGGAGGTGAACGCGGTCACACCGAAGGTGTTGCCACGCTTGTACTCCATGATGCCAGCGATGATCTGGGCGATGCCGCCGTAGCACAGGCCCATGGCCAGGATCATGGCGCTGATGGGGAAGAAACCTGCGTTATGGATGTTCAGCAGGATGGTGGTCATACCGAAACCCATCAGACCCAGAGGGGCAGGGTTGGCCAATTTTTCGCTCACGTGGCGTTCTCCAAAAATAGAGGTGGGGTTAACAAAAGACGCGCGATTTTAGGCAGGCTGTGGCGCGCCCGCAAGGGGGCAAGGGGGATAAATCGTAAAAAAACTACGTGATTATTTGCATCAGAGGCCAAATGCTCACCAAGACAGGCTGTTTGGTGAGCAAAAGGTGTCAAAATAGTTGAGGGGTTGTATTTTTATTACGCATTTGCGCAGTGCGGCGGCCTTACTGATCCAGTGTCAGGATCACTTTGGCTTCCTTGTCCTCTTCCTTGACCTGGCTGTCGAGCACGAACAGCCGCTCCGGGGCGATCCCCTGGCTGTCGACCAGAAACTCCTTGGTATTTTGCGCCCGGCGCATGGCGAGATTGCGCAGGGATTTGGCGGTGATGAGCTGCTGATCCCGCAGCAGGATCACCGCCTGGGCCCGCAGTGCCGCGCTCTCTTCATCCAGATGGAGCCGATCGGCCAGATCATCCAGATCTTCGCCAAAGCGCTCTTCATAGGCTTGGGCCAGCGCCTCTTGCAGGGCGGGGTCCTGTTCCAGCAGGTCGAGATCCGCCTGATTGCCGGTGAGCTTGGCCAGTACCCGTTCCAGCTTTTGCCGTTGCAGGATGGGGCGCTCCTCGTTGAAGTTGACCTTGCCGCGAATGTTCATGCTGAGCTTGGGTCTATCCTTGAGGGCCTGCGCCAGCTTGACCAGTTTCTCCTGCTGGGTGGGGGTGAGATCGGGATCCCCCGGCAGGAAGGGAAGTTCGTCGAGATCTTCGGTGCCATCGGCCAGCGAGGCGAGCAGGGAGAAGGGGGAGGTGATCGCCTTGCTCAGGGTGTTGCCCAGCACATCCCAGAAGATATTGCTGATGCTGAAGTCAGGTTGATCGAGATCGCCCTTCACCTTGAGGTTCATCTGTATCACCCCGTTGGCATCGCTCAGCAGGGCGATGGCCAGCCCCAGCGGCAGATCCTTGGCCTGATCGCTCTTGATCTTCTCGCCCAGTTGCAGCTTCTTGATGGTGATGTCGTTATCCCCCTCCAGCCGATTGCCCTCCAGCTTGTAATGCAGCTTCATGGAGAGCTGCCCCTTGTCGATGGCATAACCGGCATAGGTGCCCGAATAGGGGGTGAAGGTGGTGAGCTCCAGATTGTGGAAAGCGACCGCGATGTCGAGGATCGGGTTGGCGACCAGCAGGTTGGTACCGCCGCGAATGGTCACTGGCGCATAGCGATCCACCTTGCCGTTGAAGGCGAGATCAGAGCGTTGCCCCGGAATATTGCTGATATGGCGACTCTGGCCGCCCAGCGAGGCGATATCGGCCACAAAATCCTGACTCAGACTGCGGTCGGCAAAGCGCAGGTTGCCCTGCTCGGTGCGCAGCTGGTCGATGGTGAAACGAAAATCGGGAGCCTTGCTGCCAGCCGTCGCGTGAGGGCTGTTGGTTGCCGCCGGTTGTGGCAACAGCAGCTGTTGCAGGTTGGTGGTGCCATCTTCGTTGATCTCGATGCGGGCGAAGGGCTTGTTCAGGGCAATGTCCTTGATCCGCATCTGCTGGCTGATGCCGTCGTACGTCAGACCGGTGAGAGCTAGGGTGTTGAACTCCAGCAACCGCTGATTGTCTGCCCGATCGACCACCTTGAGCCCGTTGACATCGAGCCCTCCCTGCAGGGTCAGCTTGCTCAGATCTCCCTGGGCGGTGGTGGCGAGATCAAGTCTGGTCTTGCTGCTCAGCAGCCCGTTTTGCACCTTAATGCGTACCAGATCGGCCAGATAGGGCTGTGCCAGCGTCAGGGGCAGCCCCTGCTGGTTGATGTCGCCGCTTAAGGTGAAAGGAGTCAGGGTCAGTTGGCCATCAAAGGCGAGGGGGCTGCTCTGGTTGAACTGGGTGGCCAGAGTCAGTTTGCTCGGTTGCTCCACCTCGCTGCCCAGTGGCCCCAGCGCCAGCTTGAGGCCGGAGAGCTGGCGTGCCTGCGGTTTGCCGCTGCTCGATTCGGTGAGGGTGAGATCGCCCTTGTCGATAAGGATCTGCTTGATCTGCCACTGCCAGGGTTTGTCTGGCACATGTTTCTTGCCGTTACCGGCTGTCTTTGCTTGTTGTGCCGATTTGGGCGCCGCATTGCTGGCCACCTCGTTTGCGGCGTGGGCCCCTTTGACGGGCTTAGCGGGGGCCTGTTCAATCAGCAAGTCAGCCAGATCCAGCTCCTGCTGTGGGTTGAGGGTGGCCTTGAGCAGGGGCTGTTGCAGGGTCACCTTGCCGATCTGGAGCGACTGTTTCTGGCCATCGACTGCCAATTCGCTCAGGGCCAGCTGGCCGAAGCGGGCAAATTCGTCGCCCTTGTGTTTTTTAAGCTGCCAGTTGTCCAGGGTCAGCTTGCCTTTGGACAATTGCCACAGCACTCCTTGCTTGCCCTCTTTAAGCTGGTATTCCACCTCTGCATTGGCGTGGCCCTTGGCCAGATCCAGCTTGAGATAGGGTGCCCAGAGCGGGGCGAAGGGTTTCAGGTCGACCTGCTTGAGGCTCACCTTACCCTGACCCATGCCGCTCATCACATCGAGCTTGCCGTGAGCGGCGAGGCTGCTTTTGCCGTTGATGGCGGTGCTCAGCTGATAGGCGGTCGGATGGTTTGCCTCGGTGCGCAGGTTATCGAGCTTGAGGGTCACTTTTTCCAGATTGAGGGGCGGCAACCAGCCGGGTTCGCTCTCCTTGCGTTGATCCTGATAGCGCACATGGCCGTCAGTGACCGCGATGCTGGCGATGTCGACCAGTAGCGGGGCGCTGGCTGTCTCGGGCTCGGGGGAGGGCGCAGGGGCGAGCAGGGTGGCCAGCGCATCGGTCAGATTGAGTCGAACATCCCCCTTTTTGTCTGCCAGCCGTTGCAACTGCACCACGGGGTTGGTCAGGGTGACGGCGGAAAGCACGACCCCTTTCTGCTGCCAGCTGGCTTGCAGGTCGGGGGTGATAAAGAGCTGCTCAAAACGGACGATAGGCTGCTGTTTGGCATCGAGCAGGGCGGTCGCGCCGAGGGTGAGAGATGGGTTGCGTACTCCTACGTCAATCTCCCCCAGCGTCAGTTGCAGGCCATAGTGCTCGGCCAGCCAGCCGGGCAGATAGCGCTGGATCAGACGGGGGGTTTGCCACAGCAGCAGAGTGATCAGGATAAGAAGCAGCAGAAAAGCGTAGGCAAGGTAGCGCAGCAAGCGGAGCTTGGGGGACGCGGGCTCGGTGGTGTTCATTTGGTGCACTCCCATTTGGTTCCCGCCATGGTACAGAAAAGCTGGATAGTAATCATGGGGTTGCGTGCTGTTGTACGCCGTACTTTGTCCAAAGGCGATCCAGTTCCCCCTTTTTTTGCAGCGCTGCGAGCCACTGTTCCAGCTGGGCAGGGGTAATGGGGGCCGCAGGGTGAAGGATGGCGCGGTGCTGATACTGTTGATCCCATTTTTGCGAGATCAGCAGCTGGTCGGCGGTGTCGGGATGGGCCAGCAGATACTGGTTAAGGTAGGAAACGTTGAGAATGGCTACCTCGCCACGCTCTTTGAGCAGGGCTTGCAGGGCGCTGATGTTGTCCTTGACCAGGGTGATATTGAGCTTGCGCTGCAGGTAGAGGGGATCAGCATTGAACTGGCCGACGCCGTAGTGGTAGCCGGTCACCCCGATAAGATGATGCCGAGAGGGGTCATCGAAAAAGCGCTGATCCCGGCCCGTTTTGTTCAGGGCCACATAGACCTCACCACCACCGAGAAAGGGGGCTGTTATCTTGAATTTATCTGTGTCCCAGCCCCACTTGGTGTCTTCAAACAGCATCAGCGAGAAACGGCCCAGATCGAGCGCCTTGTAACGGTTGGCGGCCGAGGTGGGAACAAACACGAATCTTACCTCGTGCTGGATCTCGTTTAGCTTGGCGATGAGGTCCAGCGTCAGCCCTTCATAGCGGGAATCGGAGAGTTTGACCACAAAGGGGGCATAGGGGTATCCGCCAACCTTGATGAGGGGATGGCTCCAGCCAGAGAGGCTGAACAAGAGCAAAAACCAGCACCAATATCTCATGGGATCCCCAGGGCAATAGCTTGCTCCCAGATTCGGTTAATCTGCGCCAGTTTTCAAGCTGTTAAGGGAATTAACACAGCGCTGTTCGGCGGCCTCCAGCTCGGCCATCACCATCTGGATATCCTCCAGTTGCTGGCGCAGGGCGCCGCGTTTTGCCTCGATCAGCTGGATCATGGAGTGGAGCTGGGTTTTGCTCGATTTGTCGGTGTCGTACATATCGAACAGCTCGCGGATCTCGGCCAAGCTAAACCCCAGCCGTTTGCCGCGCAGGGTCAACTTGAGCCGGATCTTGTCCCGATGGCTGTAGATGCGGGTTTGCCCCTCCCGCAGCGGGGTGAGCAGCCCCTCATCCTCGTAGTAGCGGATGGTGCGCGGCGTGACATCGAACTCGTGGGCCAGCTCCGAAATGCTGTAGGTGATCTCCTTGCCGGGCAGGGAACGGGGCATGGTCATGACTCCTGTTGCTGGGCGTGTGGCTGGCAGAGGCGGGCACGCAGCCGCTCGGCATTGGCGTGCAGGGCCTGACCGACCCGCGAGCCGTTGGGGCGAGCGAGCTGCTCGCTCACCCACTGGCCGGTGGCCGCCAGTTTGTCGAGATCCACCCCCGTCGTCATGCCAAGGCCGTGCAGCAGGTAGACCACCTCTTCTGACGCCACATTGCCGGAGGCGCCCGGCGCATAGGGGCAGCCGCCAAGCCCCGCCACCGAGCAGTCGATGGTGCGAATGCCACGCTCCAGCGCGGGTAGCAGGTTGGCCAAGCCCTGACCGTAGGTGTCGTGGAAATGGACCGCGAGTCGACCCGCCGGGATCTCGTGCAGCACCGCATCCAGCATGGGCGCCACCGTGCCCGGGGTGCCGACGCCGATGGTGTCCCCCAGCGAAATTTCGTGGCAACCGAGATCCAGCAGTTGCTCGGCCATGGCGGCGACCCGTTTCGGGCGGGTCGGGCCATCGAACGGGCAGGCGATGACGGTGGAGAGGTAGCCGCGCACCTTGATGCCGAGGCGGCGGGCCTCCTGCACCAGCGGGGCGAAGCGCACCAGCGACTCCTCCACGCTGATACCGATATTGGCGCGGGTAAAACCGTCGGAGCAGGCGGTGAAGAGGCCAATTTCGTCGGCGCGGGCGGCAATGGCAGCCTGCAAGCCTTGCAGATTGGGTACCAGAGCGCCGTAACGGGTTGAGCCCTTGCGCGGCAGTGCCTCGAACAGCGCTGCGGAGTCCGCCATCTGCGGCACTTTTTTGGCAGAGACAAAGGCTCCCACCTCGATGCGTTGCAGGCCGCTGTCGGTAAGGCGCTGGATCAGCTCCAGCCGCTGTACCAAGGAGAGGGGCGCAGCTTCATTTTGCAGGCCATCTCGCGGCCCCATCTCTACCAGACTGACCCTGTCGTCACGGACGTCCTGTGATCGGTTCATGGGTGATCCTCCTGTGTGGCAATCTCTTCGGCAAAGCGCACCAGCACGGTTCCCTGGCTTACCTGCTCGCCCTGTTTGCACTGCAGGGCTTCAATTACCCCGTCCCGCTCTGCACGCAACTGGTGTTCCATCTTCATCGCCTCCAGCACCAGCAGGGGTTGCCCCTTGCTGACTGTTTGCCCCTGCTCGATCAGCACGGCTACCACTATGCCGTGCATGGGGGCGATGGCGCCCTGCGCCTTCTCGTTTGTCTGATCATGATGGTGGCTGTGCTGCCGATCATCGGCCGCGAAACGGATGCGCTGCCCCGCCAGGGTCATGATGAAGGTTGCCTCCGAGCCTGCGACCGTCTGAATGGGGATCTGTTGCCAGCAGCCACCCTGCTGCAGCCGGATATTATCGTCACCTCTCTGGTAGCAATGAGTCTCCCCTTGCCACTCAAACTGGCCGCCATGATCGTGAAGGGTCAATACCCGGTGCTCATCACCGATGCGCACCGCCGCTGTCCAGCAGCGATCCGGCCCCAGCCGAAATCCGCAGGCTTGCTGCCAGGGGGAGGTGCCCGCAGGGCGGCTCGCCAGCCAGAGGGCGGCCAGCGGCCAGGCAAGTTCAGGAATGGGCTGCGCTGTGGTAGGGATGGGCCACTGGGTATGGTGGCCCATGGCCAGGACGTCAGGCTCTTCACACAGGCGCAGCAGCAGAGGACCGTTGTGCACCAGCGGGCCGAGATCCAGCGCCGCCAGCGCATCTGCCAGTTTGGCGAGCGCCTCGGTGCGGTTCTGGCCGTGGGCGATCAGCTTGGCGATCATGGGATCGTAATAGGGGCTGACCTCATCGCCAACGGTAACGCCGGTGTCGATGCGCACGCCAACGGGCCAGTGGAGCCAGTGGATAGGCCCGCTGGCAGGCAGAAAACCGGCCGCCACATCCTCAGCGTAGAGGCGCGCCTCCACCGCATGGCCGCGCAGCACCACTTCCTCCTGGGTGAGTGGCAGCGGCTTGCCTTCGGCCACGGCCAGTTGCCAGGCCACCAGATCCTGCCCGGTTACCGCTTCGGTGACTGGATGCTCTACCTGCAGCCGGGTGTTCATCTCCATAAAGAAGAACTCATCCTTGCAGAGCAGGAACTCGATGGTGCCGGCCCCCTGATAGTGGATGGCTTTGGCTGCGGCCACGGCTGCCTCCCCCATGGCGCGGCGCAGAGCCGGAGGGATGTCGGGGGCGGGCGCCTCTTCGATCACCTTCTGATGGCGTCGCTGCAAGGAGCAGTCCCTGTCCCCCAGATAGATGGCGTTGCCTAGGCTATCGGCAAAGACCTGTACTTCCACATGGCGAGCCTGGGGCAGATAGCGCTCCAGCAGCACCAGATCGTCACCAAAGGCGGCCTTGGCTTCCCGTTTGACTGCCGCCAGCGACTCGTCAAAGTCGGCCAGCTGATCGACCCGACGCATCCCCTTGCCACCGCCGCCACTGGCTGCCTTGATAAGTAGCGGGAAGCCAATCTGGCTCGCCTGATCGCGCAAGAAGTCCTGCCGCTGATCCGTGCCGTGATAGCCGGGCAGTACAGGTACACCGGCCGCCTGCATCAGCGCCTTGGCCCCCGATTTGTCGCCCATGGCGAGAATGGCGGCGCCGCTTGGGCCGACAAAGCGCAGGCCGCGCTGTTCGCAGGCGGTGGCAAAATCGCTGTTTTCCGACAGAAAACCGTAACCGGGATGGATGGCATCGGCGTGCGCCTCTTTGGCAATCTTCAGCACCTTGCCGGTGTCGAGATAGCTCTCTCTGGCCGGTGCGGGCCCCAGATGCCAGGCCTCATCGGCCAGGTGGGTGTGCATGGCGTGGGCGTCGGCATCGGAGTAGAGGGCGATGGTGTGAATGCCGAGGCGTTTCGCCGTCTTGATGATGCGCACGGCGATTTCGCCGCGATTGGCAATCAGCAGGCGTTTAATCTGAGTGTGATGGGTCATGTCTCATCCTTGAAACGGGGACGCCAGGCGGGAGGGCGTTTGTCAAAGAAGGCCTGCATCCCCTCCTGGGCTTCGAGTCCCACCCGAACCCGGGCAATGGTCTCGACAGTTTTCTCTTCGTGCAGGCGGGAAGGATGGGCCTCTATCGCCGCCAGCAGCCGTTTGGTCTCTTTCATCGCTTCCGGCCCGTTGCGGCACAGACGAAGGGCCTGCGCCCGTCCCTCCGCCAGCAGTTGATCCGGTTGGCAGAGTTGGTGTGCCACATTGAGCCGACAGGCGGTAATGGCATCGAACGGCTCGGCACTGAGCATGTAGCGGCGCGCCTGACGCATTCCCATGGCACGTACCACGTAGGGGCTGATCACCGCAGGTACCAAGCCCAGGCTCACCTCGGAGAGACAGAAGCGGGCATCATCGCTGGCCAGCACCAGATCGCAAGCGCAGATGAGGCCCAGTGCCCCGCCATAGGCGGCCCCCTGCACCAGCGCTACCGTGGGGAAGGGGAGCTCGTCGAGGGTCTGCATCAGCCGCGCCAATACCCGGGCATCTTCGCGATTGTGCTCAAAATCGGCGTGAGCCAGATTGCGCATCCAGTTGAGATCGGCACCCGCGCAAAAGTGTTTGCCCTCTGCCCGCAGCAGCAAAGCATGAGGACGTTCGGCGAGATCATGACCATGGAGATGGGCCAGATCATCGAGGCAGTCGAGCAGCCCCAGCATCAGGTCGGCATCAAAGGCGTTGTGGCGGGCCGGGCGCGACAGCACCAGCTCGGCCAGCGGGCCGTGCCGCTCCAGCCGAAATGGGCCCTGTGTTGAAGAGCCAAGTGCTGAGGAAGTAAGTGGATCTGACATCGTTTTGCTCCTTACATCCGAAAGATGCCGTACTGCTCGGGTTCAATGCGGGCACCCTGACAGGCGGCGAGCGCCAGCGCCAGCACGGTGCGGCTCTGGGCCGGGTCGATGACGCCGTCATCCCAGAGGCGGGCGCTGGCGTAGTAGGGGTGACCCTGCCGCTCATACTGCTCGATCACCGGGGCACGGATGGCGGCCGCCTCCTGCTCGCTCAAATCTTTGCCCTCGGCAGCCAGCTTGTCCCGACGCACCTGCACCAGCACCCCGGCAGCTTGTTCGCCACCCATGACAGAGATACGGCTGTTGGGCCAGCTAAAGAGAAAATCGGGCTCATAAGCGCGGCCACACATGCCGTAGTTGCCGGCACCAAAGCTGCCGCCGACGATCAGGGTGATCTTTGGCACCCGGCTGCAGGCCACTGCGGTGACCAGCTTGGCGCCGTGCTTGGCGATCCCCTCTTTTTCTGCGCTACTCCCCACCATAAAACCGGTGATGTTCTGCAAAAAGAGCAACGGGATGGCACGCCGGTTACAGAGTTGGATAAAGTGGGCCCCCTTCTGGGCACTGTCGCTGTGCAGCACGCCGTTGTTGGCGAGGAGCCCCACTTCCATGCCGCAAATACGGGCAAAGCCGGTCACCAGAGTGGTGCCAAACAGCGCCTTGAATTCGTCAAAGTCAGAGCTATCCACCAGTCGTGCAATCAGTTCGCGGGCGTCGTAAGGGCGTTTGAGACTGGTGCCCACCAGACCGTAGAGCTCCTCTATGGGGTAGCAGGGGGGCTCGTAGCCGGGGCTGCTCTCTATCGGCTCGTTACCCAGATGAGTAACCAGCGTGCGGGCGATGGCCAGCGCATGGGCATCGTCACGGGCCATATGATCAGCAACTCCCGAGTGGGCGCAGTGTACCTCGGCGCCGCCCAAGGCCTCGGCGCTGATCTCCTCGCCGGTGGCGGCCTTGACCAGCGGCGGACCCGCCAGAAAGATGGTGGCCTGCTCCCTGACCATGATGGATTCATCAGCCATGGCGGGCACGTAGGCGCCGCCAGCGGTGCAGAGCCCCATCACCACCGCCAGTTGAGGGATGTTTTGGGCCGACATGCGGGCCTGGTTGTAGAAGATGCGGCCAAAGTGATCCCGGTCGGGGAACACCTCGTCCTGCATCGGCAAGAAGGCGCCTCCGGAATCCACCAGATAGAGGCAGGGGAGACGCAGCCGCTCGGCGATGGTCTGGGCGCGCAGGTGTTTTTTCACCGTGAGCGGGTAGTAGGTACCACCCTTCACGGTGGCGTCGTTCACCACCAGCATGCAGAGCCTGCCCGAGACCCGGCCGATGCCGGTGATGATACCGGCGGCGGGTACCGGCTCGTCATAGACCTGCCAGCCAGCCAGCGCCGAGAGTTCGAGAAACGGGGAGCCCGGGTCCAGCAGCTGATTGATGCGCTCGCGGGGTAGCAGCTTGCCACGGGCCTGATGGCGGGCGTTGTTGGTCGCGCCGCCCCCTTGCGCGATCTCGGCAATGCGGATATGGAGATCGTCGACCAGCCCCTGCATGGCGGTCCGATTAGCCGCATATTCCGGGCTCGCCGTGTCGAGGCGGGAGTGGATACGACTCATGCATTTTCTCCCATCAGCTCGCGGCCGATGAGCCAGCGGCGGATCTCCGAGGTGCCGGCGCCGATCTCGTAGAGTTTGGCGTCCCGCAGTAGGCGGCCAGTGGGGTATTCGTTGATGTAACCGTTGCCGCCGAGCAGCTGGATAGCGTCGAGGGCTATCTGGGTGGCGTTTTCGGCGGCAAACAGGATGGCTGCGGCGCAATCTTTACGGCTTGTGCGACCCTGATCGCAGGCGCTCGCCACCGAGTAGACCAGCGCCCGGCTGCTGGCGAGGCGGGTATACATGTCGGCGAGCTTGCCCTGCACCAGCTGGAACTCGCCGATGGCTTGACCAAACTGCTTGCGCTCACGCACATAGGGCAGCACTACATCCATGCAGGCCTGCATGATGCCAAGGGGGCCCGCCGCCAGCACCACCCGCTCGTAATCGAGCCCGCTCATCAGCACCTTGACCCCGCCGTGCAGCGCGCCCAGCAGGTTTTCCTGCGGCACTCGGCAGTTGTCGAACACCAGCTCGCAGGTGCTGGAGCCGCGCATCCCCAGCTTGTCGAGCTTCTGGGCGGTAGAAAAACCGGGAGTGCCGGCTTCAACGATAAAGGCAGAAATTCCTTTGGGGCCCGCACTGGTATCTGTCTTGGCATAGATGACGAAGGTGTCGGCATCGGGTCCGTTGGTGATCCACATCTTGTTGCCGTTCAGCACGAAGTGATCGCCCTCGCGCTCCGCGGTCAGGCGCATGCTGACCACATCGGACCCGGCTCCCGGCTCGCTCATGGCCAGTGCCCCCACATGCTCGCCGCTCACCAGCGGGGGGAGGTAGCGTGCTTTTTGCTCCGCCGTGCCGTGGCGGTGGATCTGGTTGATGCAGAGGTTGGAGTGGGCGCCGTAGGAGAGGCCGACCGAGGCGCTGGCGCGGCTCACCTGCTCCATCACCAGCACGTGGGCGAGATAGCCGAGGTTCACCCCGTCATACTCCTCCGCCACCGTGATGCCGTGCAGCCCCAGCTCACCCATCCGGGGCCAGAGATCACGGGGAAAGGCGTTGCTCTGATCGATCTCGCTGGCGCGCGGGGCGATCACTTTCTGGCAGAAGGCCGCAACCTGTTCGGTCAGGGCATTCAGGGTCTCATCCATCTGCATCCATGCTCTCCTTGCGGATATGACAGTCGGGTAGGAAGGTTGGCTCGACCGGCTGACTCGACTTCAAGGCTGGCAGTGGTCGGTCCATTTTGTACTTCACTTCTGCCACAAGTTTACGTTAGCGTAAACGTAAATCAATTGTTAATCTGTTGTGTGTCGATAGATAGGTGGTAGTGAGAGCGTCAGCAGCTACCACGACAACAGCGCCATAGTGGCAGATCCGACTGACGCAGCGTGTGGGCGCCGCGTCATAAAGCACTAACTCAGGAAAGTAAGCGCTGGGCAACAAGGGAGCGAACGACAAGATGGATTTTACCCTGACCGATGATCAACAGGCGTATGTGGAGGCGGCCACCGCCTTTGCCGATGAGGCGCTCAAACCCCATGCCGCGCGCTGGGACAAGGAGCATGAGTTTCCGATCCCGACCATCAAGCAGGCGGCCGGGCTAGGTTTTTGTGGTCTCTATACTCCGGAGCAGTTTGGCGGATTGGGGCTGCCGCGCCTCGATGCGAGCCTCATCTTCGAACGCCTCGCCATGGGCTGTACCTCGACCACTGCCTATCTGACCATCCACAACATGGTGAGCTGGATGCTGGGCAGCTGGTTGCCCACCGAGGTTGCCAAAGAGTGGGTGCCCAAACTGGCTAGCGGCGAATTGCTGGGCTCCTATTGCCTCACCGAGCCGGGGGCGGGTTCCGATGCGGCGGCACTCAAGACCCGGGCGGTGCGCGAGGGTGACAGCTACCTCATCGAGGGAACCAAGGTCTTTATCTCGGGAGCAGGCAGCAGCGATGTGCTGGTGGTGATGGCCCGTACCGGTGGTGAAGGTGCGAAGGGGATCTCTGCCTTTATGGTGCCGGCAGATAGCGCGGGTATCGTCTATGGCAAGCCGGAAGAGAAGATGGGCTGGAACAGCCAGCCGACCCGGGAGGTTGTTTTCAATGGGGTTCGCATTCCTGCCTGCTATCGGTTGGGCGAAGAGGGGGAAGGGTTCAAGTTCGCCATGCAGGCGCTTGATGGGGGGCGCATCAATATCGCCACCTGCTCGGTGGGCACTGCCCAGCAGGCACTGGACGATGCGCTGGCCTATGTGCAGCAGCGCCAGCAATTTGGTCACCCGATCAGCGAATTCCAGAGCGTGCAATTTCGCCTGGCCGATATGGCGACCGAGCTGGCTGCCGCCCGTCTGCTGGTGCGTCAGGCGGCTGACAAACTGGATCGCGGGGATCCCGACAAGAGCGCCTGGTGCGCCATGGCCAAACGGTTTGCCACCGACGTCGGTTATCGGGTTTGTGATGAGGCTCTGCAACTCTTTGGCGGCTATGGTTATATCCGCGAGTATCCGCTCGAGCGCTATCTGCGCGATACCCGGGTACACCGCATTCTGGAGGGCACCAACGAGGTGATGCGACTCATCATCGCGCGCCGCCTGCTGGCCGATCCCGGTTTGTCGCTGGGCTAACCGGTGGTCGCATCAAGGGTGTGTTGCCTGCCACCCGATTTGCACCGTGCCATGCCGGTTTCGGCTTTGTGAGCCAGCCACAGGTTGGTGTCACTCAAGCCTGTCATCATGGCGGCAGCTTCATCGACAAGGACAATGTTATGACAAGGATCAGACTCGAATATCATGGCCACGTGGCCTATATCACCCTCGACCATCCCCCTGCCAACACCTGGACCCTCGCCAGCCTGCAGGCCTTTTTGCAGATGATGGTGGAGCTCGACAGTCGTCCCGATGTGGTGGCGCTGGTGATCCGTGGTGCGGGCGACAAATTTTTCTGCGCCGGTGCCGACCTCAATATGTTTGTCGAGGGGAATGTCGAGCTGGCCCGCGAAGTAGCCGAGGCCTTTGGCAAGGCCTTCGAGGCGCTGGCCCGTTTTCACGGCGTCAGTATCGCCGCCATCAATGGTTATGCCATGGGCGGTGGCCTGGAAGTGGCGCTGGCCTGTGATATTCGCATCGCCGAGCAGCAGGCGTTGCTGGGACTGCCGGAAGCTTCGGTGGGCTTGCTTCCCTGTGCCGGTGGCACCCAGCGTTTGACCGAGCTGGTGGGGCCGGGCTGGGCCAAGCGGATGATCCTCTGCGGTGAGAAGGTGAGTGCCTCGCTGGCCTACGAGATGGGGCTGGTGGAGGAGGTGGTGAAAACCGGTCAGGCGTGGGAGGCCGCGCACCAGATGGCCCATCTGGTGGAGCGCCAGAGCCCGAGTGCCCTGCGCGCCTGCAAAACCCTGATCAATCAGGGCCGCAGTGGCCCGCGGGATGCCGCCTTGCCCCTTGAGCGAGCGCGGTTTCTCGATCTCTTTAGCGATGCCAACCAGCGTGAAGGGGTGGCCGCCTTCCTGGAGAAACGCTTACCGCGCTGGCAATATGGCCCAACAGAATAAATCCATACGGAGCCGTTTATGAGTGAGCCGGTCAAGGTTAGCTGTTATCCCACCGAAGATGGCCATCAGATCGGGGTGTTGACCCTCGACAGCCCTGCGTCTCTCAACGCATTGAGCCTGCCGATGATCCAGATCCTGCAACAGACGCTGACCCGTTGGGAGCAGGATCCCGCCATCGTCTGTGTGCTGCTGCAGGGGGCGGGTGAGAAGGCGTTCTGTGCCGGTGGCGATATCCGCTCATTCTATTACCGCAAGCAGGAGGCGAGCGAGGCGGAACTGTTCGAATATGCCCGCGACTTTTTCGAGCAGGAGTACCGGCTCGACCACCACATCCACTCTTACCGCAAGCCCCTGATCTGCGTGGCGGACGGTATTTGCATGGGGGGCGGCATTGGCCTGTTTGCCGGAGCCGATTTTCGGGTTGTCACCGAAAGAAGCCTGTTCGCCATGCCGGAGGTGACCATCGGCCTCTACCCCGACGTGGGAGCGAGCTGGTTTTTAAGCCGGATGCCGGGGCGGCTCGGGCTCTGGCTCGGTCTGACTGGCGCCCGCTTCAACGGGAGTGATGCCATCGGTCTTGGGCTGGCGGATCACGCCATCGCCAGTGGCGAGCGCAGTGCGCTGTTGTCACGCCTCGCCGTGCTCGAGTGGGCTGGCAGTGGTGAGCCCCGCGAGCAGATCGATCTGCTGCTCAGGGAATTGCACAGTGAGGTGGCGGCCCGGTTGCCAGCGCCTGTATTGCTGCCCCATCAACAGAGGATCGGTGCCCTGCTGGCGGGGTGCACGCTGCAAGGGGTATTGGCGCGGTTGTTCGAGGCTCAGTTCGATGAACAGGAGGCGGTACTTCAGCAGGCGCAGCAGCTCTGCCGCACCGGCAGCCCCATCAGCCGCGCCATTTTGTGGCGTCAATATTGGCAGGCTCGCCGCAACTCACTGGCAGAGGTATTTGCCGAGGAGCTGACCCTCTCGGTCAACTGCGTGCTGAAGGGGGATTTTGTGGAAGGGGTACGGGCACTGCTGATCGACAAGGATAAAGATCCCCGCTGGCAACAGTTGCCACCGGAGGGGGAGTGGCTGGACGAGTTCTATCGCTGGCCGCAGGGGAGCAATCCGTTGGCCTGCAAGGAATAACATCTTGGCAACCGGCGCACGCCGCCATCAGTAACGCAAGGAGCAAGCGGGATGACAAGGATAGGGTTTATCGGGCTCGGCAACATGGGGGGGCCCATGGCGGCCAATCTAGCCAGGGCCGGGCACAGGGTGCAGGTGTTTGATCTGGTTGCCCAAAACATTGAGCGCGCCATCGCCGCTGGCTGCATCGCCACGGGGGATGCCCGTGAGGCGGTGACCGGCTGCGAGGTGGTGATCAGCATGCTACCTGCGGGGGAGCATGTGCGCGACCTTTGGTTGTCTGAGGGGCAGGATCTGCTGGCAGCCCTGCCGTTTGGTGCACTGGTGATCGACTGCTCCACTATCGATGTCGACTCTGCCCGTCAGGTCGGGGAGGCGGCCCGCGCCCGTGGTTTGCGCTTTATCGATGCCCCTGTCTCGGGCGGTGTCGCCGGTGCGGCCGCCGGGACGCTCACCTTTATCGTTGGCGGCGATGCGGCAGATTTCGAGGCGGCGAAACCTCTGCTCGCCTGCATGGGGCAGAACCTGTTTCACGCCGGGACGCTGGGCGCCGGGCAGATCGCCAAGATGTGTAATAACATGCTGCTTGCGATCCATATGGCGGGCACTGCCGAGGCGCTGGCCCTCGGGGTGAAGGAGGGGCTGGATCCCGCCGTGCTCTCCACCATCATGGGCAAGAGCTCCGGCAACAACTGGAGTCTGGAGCGCTACAACCCCTGGCCCGGGGTGATGGAGAATGTCCCTGCCGCCCGCAACTATCAGGGGGGCTTTATGACCCGTTTGATGGTGAAAGATTTGGGATTGGCCATGGCGCTGGCCGAGCATGGCCACAGCGCTGTGCCCATGGGGGCGCTGGCCCGCAACCTGTTCAACCTGCATGCCGCTCAGGGGCAGGGGAGCCGCGATTTCTCCAGCATCGTCGAACTCTATCTGGATAAACAGGATCCCGCCTGACGGGCCACCTATCTTCAAGGCATCTCCCTTCGACCAGCTACAAGGAGCATTGATGGATATCAAAGATAAGGTCATCGTTATTACCGGCGCTGGACGTGGCTTGGGACGGGCCATTGCGCTGGCCCTGGGCGCACAGGGGGCGACGCTGGCACTGCTCGACATCAATCGCGCCGATCTGGAAGCGACCGCCGCCCTGGTGCGCAGTCAGAATGATCAGTGCGATCAAGATAGCCAGTGCGAGCTGTTTGTCTGCAATGTGGCAAGCGAAGCCGAGGTTGAGTCGGTTTTTGCTGGCATCAAGGAGCGTTTTGGCGTGCTGCACGGTCTTATCAACTGCGCCGGCATTTTGCGCGATGGCATGCTGATCAAGGTGAAAGAGGGTGAACTGGTGGAGAAGATGACGCTGGCCCAGTGGCAGAGCGTGATTGACGTCAACCTCACAGGTACCTTCCTCTGTGGGCGTGAAGGAGCCGCGTTGATTGCCCAAGGGGGGCAGGGGGGCGTTATCATCAACATCTCCTCCATCGCCCGCGCCGGCAATATTGGCCAGAGCAACTATGCCGCCAGCAAGGCGGGGGTTGCCTCGCTGGTGGTGACCTGGGCGCGGGAGTTGGCGCGCCATGGCATTAGGGTGATGGGGATTGCCCCTGGGGTGTTTGCCACCGACATGACGGCGGCGATGAAGCCGGAGGCGATGGCGCGGATGCAGCAGGCCATTCCGGTCGGCACCCTTGGCGAGGCGCAACAGCTGGCCGAGACGGTGAGCTTTATTTTTGCCAACGACTATCTGTCGGGACGGATGATTGAACTGGATGGCGGTTTGCGTTTATAGGGATTTACATAATGGGCCCCGGTGTTTCCACCGGGGCTTTTTTATGCAGATTATTTATACAGAGAGTGCCTGAATGGCGATGCATAGGAACCATTCGAGTCAGGTTGTGTTGACAGAAAAATGAGAAATATCAATGGGTCTTGGTTAATTTGAGCCAGCTCACAGGCCATATGGGTCAGTGCTGTAAAATTGCGCGCGGTCAAGGCGGTGCATGATTGACGGGACGAGGGATTGCGGTCGGAATAGTCATGCAATATAGTTGCCGCCTTTTTCACGGGGTCAGGATTCCCAGCCCCTCCCATATTGCGCGCAGTATGAATACGGACGCTCTGCCGCCGCCTAAATAAACAGGATTGAAATGGACAAGAAACTAGGGCTGGGCGCCCTCATTTCGCTGGTGATCGGCTCCATGGTCGGCGCCGGGGTCTTCAGTCTGCCACAAAATATTGCTGCGCATGCCAGTGCCGGGGCGGTCGCCCTGGGTTGGGCCATCACCGGTCTGGGCATGATCTGTCTCGCGCTGGTTTATCAGAACCTCTCCATGCGCCGCCCCGATCTCGATGGCGGTATCTTCAGCTATGCCAAAGCCGGTTTCGGCGATTTCATCGGTTTCAACGCCGCTTGGGGTTACTGGCTCTGCCAACTGCTGGCCAACGTCTCTTACGCCATCGTGGTGTTCAGCGCCCTGAGCTACTTCTTCGATACGCCGGACAACGTCATCTTCGGTGACGGCAATACGCCGGTCGCCATCACGCTGGCCTCCATCCTGATCTGGTCGGTGCATGCGCTGGTGCTGCGCGGGGTACAGGTTGCTGCGCTGGTGAATATCGTCACCACCATCGCCAAGATGGTGCCGCTCATCGTCTTCTGTGTTGCGATCCTGCTGGCCTTCAACATGGATACCTTCACTCTGGATATTTGGGGCCAGAACAACATGGAGCTGGGCTCCGTGATGGATCAGGTCAAGTCCACCATGAAGGTGACCCTCTGGGTCTTTATCGGGATTGAAGGGGCCGTGGTGGTCTCTGCCCGTGCCCGTCATCGCAAGGATGTGGGCCGCGCCACCGTGCTGGCGCTGCTCGGCGCCCTGACGCTTTACGTGATGGTGACCCTGTTCTCGCTGGGTGTCATGAGCCAGCCGCAACTGGCGGCGCTCAAGAACCCTTCGACCGCCATGATCCTCGAAGCCGTGGTCGGCCCCTGGGGCGCCTGGCTTATCAACATCGGTCTGGTGGTGTCGGTGATGGGTGCTCTGCTCAGCTGGACCGTGCTGGCCGCTGAAGTGCCCTACATTGCAGGCAAGACCGGTGTGTTCCCGGGCTGGTTTGCCAAGGAGAACAAGAACGGCTCGCCGCAGGTGTCCCTCTGGTGCTCCACCTGTCTGGTGCAGATCTTCCTGATCATCATCTACTTCCAGAGCAGCACCTATCTGGCGCTGGTCAATATCGCCACCTCGGCGGCGCTGGTGCCTTACGTCTTTTCGGGCGCTTATGGCCTGAAGCTGGCATTGAAAGGGGAGACCTATCAGGGTCAACCTCATCAGCGCAAGCGTGACCTGCTGCTGGCCCTGGTGGCGACGGTTTACGGCTGCTGGCTGGTATACGCTGCCGGTGTGGAGTACCTGTTGCTGGTGGCGCTGCTCTATAGTCCGGGCATCTTCATCTACTGGAAGGCGCGTCAGCATCACGGTCTGCGCGGCCTTAACCGGTTGGAGCAGGGGATGACGGCGGCCCTGCTTGGCTGTGCCGTGCTGGCCTTCTACAAGGTGATGGACGGTACCATTCCACTGCACTAACCGGCACAATGAAGAGATGGCCCTCGCGCCATCTCTTTTTTTTTCATGCAGATATCCACTGTTGCCCGGCCGTGTTGGCCAGTTTTTGTTTAACACAGGAATTTTTATGCTGTTTATGGGTTACCTCCTGCTGGGCGCCTTTGCCGGTATGCTGGCGGGGCTGTTCGGGATCGGCGGCGGTCTTATCATTGTCCCCGTGCTGGTCATGACCTTTCGCGCCCAGGGCATAGACCCTGAAATCATTACCCATCTGGCCCTCGGCACCTCGTTGCCCACCATGATCTTTACCGGATTCAGCTCGCTGCGGGCCCACCGGGAGGCGGGCGCCGTCGATTGGGTGATGATCCGCCGACTCGGCGCCGGCATGCTGATTGGGGGCTGGCTTGGCGGCATGACCGCCAATCTGCTCAGCACCAGCACCCTCAATATCATCATCGGTTGTTTCGCCTGGAGCATGGCGCTACAGATGGGACTCAACCTTAAACCCAAAGCGGAACGCCATATGCCGGGTCCGCTCGGCACAGGCATCGCCGGTACCATCATTGGCTGGATGTCTGCGCTGTTTGGTATTGGCGGTGGCTCGCTCACGGTCCCTTACCTGAGCTGGAACTCGGTGCCCATGCGCAATGCGGTAACGGCCTCTGCAGCCTGCAGCATGCCCATCGCGCTGGCGGGGAGCCTCAGCTACCTCTATGCGGGTTGGGATCATGCCGATCTGCCCGAGTGGAGTGTGGGCTACATCTATCTGCCCGCCCTGCTGGGCATTGTGCTGACCAGTACCCAGTTCGCCCGCATTGGCGCCAAGCTGGCACACCGCCTGTCACCCACACGCCTCAAGCAGGCCTTTGCCCTGCTGATGCTGCTGGTGGGGGCGAAATTTATGCTGTTTAGCTGATTCATTCGGCAGATTGTTGAAAAATAAGGCAAACGATCTGTTGGAGGGTAGAAAGCCGTTGCATTGAACGCCCAGTTTGCCTATTCTCCTCGCCGGTGGTCCTATTGGTCCTCTCGCATTGATAACCCGTCGACCTGGTCAGGACCGGAAGGTAGCAGCCAAGGCGGGGGACTCGAGTGCCGGGATGTGGCTGGTAGGGCCACCACTTGTTTCTGCAATTCAATAAGTTAGCTTCCTAAAGCCCTTGGTCATCCACTTTGTGTGGACGACGAGGAGCTCATCGATGAATCTCTGGCTCAGTCCCCACGGCATCTGGTATTACCGGAAAGTCACCACGCTCCCCTGTGGTCGTCGTAAAGAGATCAAAAAATCCCTGCATACCCGAGACAAGCCGACGGCCCGTGCAACTGTTGCGAAGCGGCTTGCCTGTGTGCGTTCTAAAGCTAAGCCAGTTGTGCAACCCACAAGCGAGCCAGATAACCCTCAACCTCAGCCGAATATCAAGCCTGCTGTTCCGGCGGCCAAACCGCTTGCTCCGCTGTTGTCGGTCTCGTGTGACCGCTATCAAAAAGAGAAGGCCCTCTCCTGGGCACCGAAAGAGCTCAGCAACCAGAAGAACTACATCGGCTGCTTCATCAAGGCGCTGGGTGAAATTGCACTGTGCGATGGCGAATGGATTTGCTAACGGATGGGTCAACTTACTGGTCAAGCGTGACGGGCCTTAGTCGGCTGCCATTGCCGACCACCATGGAGGCGGCGGTCAGTAACAGGGCACTGCCCATAAAGGTGGCCCTGATAGAGAGGGAATCCAGTAACCACCCCCCCACGGCAGCCCCCAACGTGATCGCCAGCTGAATAGCTGCCACCATCAGGCCTCCACCGCTCTCGGGTGAATCTGAGATGCTCTGGGCGATCCAGGCTGACCAGGCGACCGGAATGGCGGAGTTAAGAGCGCCCCAGAGGATCAGCATCAGGGCCACACTCCAGAAGTGATGCTCCACCGCCAGCAGCGCCAGGGTGATAACGCCTAGCACCAGTGGCAACCAGCGCAGCATCCGGTAAAGATGACGGCGCAGCAGCATGCTTACCGCTGTGGTGCCGACAAAACCGGCCAGCCCCAAAGCCAGCAGCAGCGCCGAGAGTTGTGGCAGGTCGACCTGGGTGCGTGTCTCCAGGAAGGGGCGAAAATAGGTAAAGGCACTGAAGGCGCCGGCAAAGGTCAGCGTCACGCCCATGATGGCAATGGCGACGTTGGGTCTGCGCATAAGGCGAAATGCGCTGTGCGGGCGTGCTTGGGAGTGCATGGAAGGCAGGCAAAGTACCATCCACAGCAGGTTGATCACTCCCAACGGTACCAGCAGCCAGAACACGCCTCGCCAGCCGATCAGTCCACCCAAGTAACTGCCAATGGGGGCCGCAAAGGCGGTCGCGACCGCATTGCCGGTATACAGGATGCCCAACGCTTTGGGGACGGATTGGCTGGAGACCAACCGCATGATGGTCGCGGTTGCCAGCGCCCAAAAACCGCCGATAACGATCCCGAGCAGAGCGCGTGCCACCATCAGCACGGTAAAGTTGGGGCTTAGGGCGATCACGATTAAAGAGGTCAGCATCACGACGGCTAGCCCCATGAGCACATGACGTCGGTCCAGCCTGTGAGATAGAGGTGCGATCAGCAAACTGGTCGGGACGGCAAACAGGCCGGAGATGGCAATAGCAAGACCGGCCATGCCATTGCTGGCACCTAGATCGGTGGCGATCGGCGTCAGCAGGCTGACCGGCATAAACTCGGCGGCAATGAGCAGTGCCACACACAGGGACATGGCAGCAACCGCAGACCAGTGTTCGTTGACGACAGCGGGTGTATGTGATGATAACGATGTTACGTTCATGGCATGACCTGAAAGTGAAATATGGGCTTATTCGATTGCTTCGATCGTGATGCTGGCGGCCGAGGTTGTGGTCAGGTGGGAGAGACCCGATTCAATGCGCCCTAACTTAATCAGTCCGGTCGAATAGCCAAAGTCCCGATAGAAGATCGCCAGATTGCCCCACGGGGCGTAATAGGTGAGATCTCCCACGTTCGGGTCAATGCCTTTTGGGGCGCCCTGTGTGGTCAATTTGCGGGGCAGATAAGCAATCTTCTCGGTGTCGGCGTAATCCTCGAGGGGCAGTGTCAGGGGGAGCATGGCAAAAAAGTCCCGGGCGCTGTGACTATCTTCCAGGGTGGCCGTGATGATCTGGCTGGCTATCGTCATCTTGATGTTCATACTATCTGCCTTGTTCTGAGCCTTAGCACTTGTAGCGGTTGCTGTGCTGGTCACCCCCAGCAACAGAGCCATCGCGCCAACAAACACTCCTCTGATCATTGAGCTTCTCCCTATGTGACGTGAATGGTGGCGTCGAAACCAGTGAGAAAACGCGGCGAAGAGGCCGCCGCGTTTTCGACGCTTACTTCATGTTGGTCTTGAAGAACTGCTCGAACTTGGCGAACGGGATCTTGCCAGCCTGGTTGTCATACAGGTCGACATGATTGACGCCAGGCACAACGACCAGCTCTTTCTGCTTGCTGCCAATGGCCTTGAAGGCATCTTCGGCAAAGTAACGAGAGTGAGCCTGCTCACCGGTCACGATCAGAGTGGGAATGGATATTTCGCTTGCATAACTCAGCAGCGGCATATTCATGAATGACAGCGGCATGGTAGTGGTCCAGGCCCCGTTGGAGTTGACAGAACGGGCATGGAAACCACGCGGTACACGGTAGTAATCGAAGAACTCCTTGAGTACCGGGTGCGGGTTTTCCGGCAGAACCTCTGGCAGGGTGCGGGCGGCAGCGGTGACATTTCCCTTGTCATCGACATAGAGGTCGTGATTGCTATGGGCATAGGTGCCACTTTCCGCATCTTTCCAGCGTTGTTCATTCAGGTATGCCAGCACGGCGCGGCGATCGGCGGTGGAAAATCGATCCTTGCCATCGCCCACCCCATGCCCCATGGCCCGGCTCATGTCATACATCACGCTGGTTGCCACCGCCTTGATGCGGGTGTCGCTAGCGGCGGCATTGAGGGCCATGCCACCCCAGCCGCAAATCCCCAGTAGACCGATACGGTTGCGGTCGACCTCTTTTTGCAGGCCGAGAAAATCGACGGCGGCGCTGAAATCTTCGGTGTTGATGTCTGGCGAGGCCACATCACGCGGCTGGCCGCCACTCTCACCGGTGTAAGAGGGGTCAAACGCCAGCGTGACAAAACCATGCTCAGCCAGGGTCTGGGCATAGAGGCCGCTCGACTGCTCTTTTACGGCACCAAATGGGCCGCTCAGAGCAATGGCCGCCAGCTTGGCGTCTCCCCGGTTTTTCGGCAGATAGAGGTCAGCCACGAGAGTGATGCCGTAACGGTTCTTGAAGGTGACCTTGCGATGATCGACCTTGTCGCTTTGGGTGAAGGTCTTGTCCCATTGGGTGACCATGGAGACAGGTTCAGTGGGGTTGGTTGTTTGGGCATGACTCAATGTAGAGACTCCGGTTAATGCGGCGCCCAGCAGCAGGGTAGACGCGATAGCTGTCAGTTTCTTGGGGAGAACATTCATGGCAAAGTTCCTCGAAATCGGATTTCAGATGCATGGTCCTGGTGGTGGAGGGTTGGTTTTGTGAACCACGACACACAGTCTAGTTAGAACGAATAGTGATGATTAGAGGCGGTTTTTTGATAACATTAATGCTTTTTGTTCTAAATTAAGACGTCTGACGCGCACCTGACTCAGGTCGTGGCGGACAGGAACATAGGGGGTGAACAAAATGACAGGCCGCGAGAATTACAACGATCTCCACGTCTTTATGCTGGTCGCTCGGGAAGGGAGTTTTACCAAGGCCGCAGCCAGGTTGGGGCTTGCCCAGTCCGGGGTCAGCCGAACGATTCGGGATCTCGAGGCCCGGCTCGGGGTGCAGCTTCTGATGCGCACCACCCGCAGCCTCTCCTTAACCCAAGCGGGTGAGCAGTTGTACCGCACGGCGCAGGGCTGTTTTCAGTCCCTTGATGCGGGTCTGGCTACGCTCGCCCACTATCGTGATACCCCTTCAGGCACGGTACGGATCAACGCCAGCCAACATGCCATCGACAAGGTGCTGCTTCCCAAGCTGACCAACTTCAGGCAGCGTTATCCCGATATTCGGCTGGAACTCATCAGTGAAAGCCGCTTCGTGAACATCATCGATGAGCGCTTTGATGCTGGCGTGCGGCTGGGTGACGAGGTGGATGAGGGGATGGTGGCCGTGCGCATTACGCCCGATTTGGAGATGGTGATGGTAGCCACACCAGATCATTTTCTTCAATACGGATTTCCCCAGGCGCCTGCCGATCTGGCGGGACATCCCTGTATCGCTTACCAGTTTGCCGATGGCAGCCTCTATCAATGGGAACTGTGGCAAGAGGGGAAGGCGATTAAGCATCGACCACAGGGGCAGTGGGTCTTCTCTGACAGTTATATGGAGGCGGCTGCTGCCAAAATGGGGCTGGGACTGGCCTATGTGCCAGAGGAATTGGTGAGCGATGAACTTGAGCGCGGTATCTTAATCCAGGTATTGAAACCCTATAGTCACCGTTTGGCTGGTCTGTACCTCTATTATCCCCACCGCAATGTTTCACCCGCATTAAGAGTGGTTATTGATGCATTAAAAACATAAATATAGTCATCCACTCTGGTCTGGACGTTGTAGGGAGGGGATTACTAGATCTGTACAGAACAAAAAATCCCTGCATACCCGAGACAAGCCGACGGCCCGTGCAGCTGTTGCGAAGCTGCTTGCCTGTGTGCATTCCAGACCCAAGCCCATTCAGTTGCCTGCAGAGGTCAATGTTGCCCCACATGAGCAATCAGTAGCCCGGAATCCGCGGTTTTATTGCTTGGTGACACGCATGGCTGCGTTGTATTTGAGCCGACCATGGGAAATATGTCTGTTTATCTCGCTCAGTAGCGTCTCTTTATTGATGGGCTTGGTGATATATCCATTCATGCCATGGGAGAGATAGTATTGCTTGGATTCCGGCATCGCATCCGCCGTCAGGGCGATGATGGGGATATCTGCCCAAGGCATCTGGGAGGTGCGGATCCGGGTGGTGGCCACCAGGCCATCCATCACTGGCATCTGGACATCCATCAACACCAGATCAAATTCGGTGTGACCCAGTTTCTCCAACGCCTCTTCTCCCTGAACGGCCAGTGTGACCTGATGGCCCACGGAGTCGAGCATGGCGCCGATCACCTTGCGGTTGGTGGCATTGTCATCAACCAGCAAGATGCGATAGCTTTCCTGATCCACCGGCTTGGACGGCAGGCAAACAATCGAGGGGGTCGTGGCTCTGGCGGGCCAGATGTAGATAAAGGTACTGCCATGTCCCTCGCTGCTCTCTACCGAGATATCGCCGCCCATCAGGCGTGCGAGGTTACGGGATATTTCAAGTCCCAGGCCCGATCCGCCATATTGGCGGGTGATCGAGACATCCGCCTGGGCGAAACGTTGAAACAGGTTCTTTAGCTGACTTTTGCTCATGCCGATCCCGGTGTCCTGGATCGAGATGCGTATCGAGTGGCGATCCTGCTCCAACAGGGTGCTATCAACATGGATCTTTACTTCCCCCTGGTGGGTGAACTTGATGGCATTGCTCACCAGGTTGAAGAGGATCTGACGCACTCTCAGCGGGTCGATCATCAACCACTCCGGCGTATCGGGGGCAACAGTCAGGGTCAGCTTGATCCCTTTTGCATCGCAGTTGCTCTGCATCAGGGCACGGATATCCTCCAGCAGCTGGGGCAAGTGATGGGGGGCCAGTTGCAGCTCGATCTTGCCCTCTTCCAGCTTGGATACATCCAGAATGTCGTTAAGCAGACCGAGCAGATGATTTGCCGATTCCCGCGCCGTCTCCAGATAGTCTCGCTCCCTCGGGTCCATATCCCGGTCGGCCAGCAGTGAGAGCATGCCGAGAATGCCATTCATGGGGGTGCGAATTTCATGGCTCATGTTGGCCAAAAAGCTGCTTTTGGCTCTTGTGCCTGCCTCTGCCGCCTGATTTGCCCGCAGCAGTTTGTCATTGAGCTGCTGCATCAGTTTGTGTTGCAGAAACGAGATATTCATTTGCCGCCAGATCAGCAGGGCGAGCACAAAGAGCAGCGCAAATTGCAGGGTCGCGATGAGTGTCGTCGTGATGATCTGCTCCCTCACGCTGTCGCGGCGTGCCACATCAAACAGGGTCGCCTGCTGGTTCACCTCCAGAGTCAGCTGATGGAGCAGGGAGGCAAGCTGTTGGCGCAGCTCCTGATGGGCAAGATTGTCGAGCGGCTTGGTGGCTTCCGGGCCGAGCCAGATATCCGCCAGAGAGATGTAGGATCGAATGGCTTTGCTTGCCTGCTGGTAGATCTCTGTTTGCTGAAGCAGGCTGCGATCCTTGCTCTCCAGCACCAGATCCATGCGGCTGACCAGAATATCGTATCTGAGCTGGAAGGTCGGTTGCGACTCATGGAGCAGCGAGCTTTGAAAACGCAGCGCTTCGTTATAGAGCTGGAAATAGTTCCACATCACGTTGTCTTCGCCCTGGCTGGTACTGCGCTGCAGATCCTGAAATTGCCGATACTGAATGGTACCAATACCGGCAAAGGCTAGGAGCAGCACACAAAGCACCACAAACAAGAAACGTTGACTGGCCGCCATGGAACGCATGATGGGATCTACTCCACTTTTATCGCACTGATCTGCCAGATAGCCCGACCGTAATAGAGCTTGTTTTGCAGTTCGGGATATTGATCGAACGGATAGACAAGGAACAGCGGCCCTTTGTCACGCACCGACAGTGGCTTGCCATTGATCGTGCGGGCGAGGATGACCCGATACTGCTCGGCATCGCTTGTCGGCACCTGTACCGAGTAGTCATTGAGCGCGGTAATGGTGAGCTGTTTGCCGGTTGCCCCGACCTTGGCCAATACATCTTGCAGCAGCGGGCCGCGAAAGGTCTTGGCTTCGTCATACCATGGGGTATGGGTTTTGATTTCGTGTACCGGTAGTTGATCCAGCATGGCGCTGTCCCACAGGGCCAGAGCCTGATGAGTGGGGCTGCTGATGGCGCCTTCAACCTTCAACACGGCGCTGTCAGGGGAGGGAGCTGCGTATGCGGTGCTGCAAAGGGCTGCCAGCAGTGGTGCGATGTAAAGGCCTGCTTTCATGATCTCTCCTTCCTGGAAAATGGCGGCATGGGGGCCGAACCAACGGTGGCTTGTGAGCTGTGTCCAAAGGCAAGCAATAATCGGGCCCGGTGTAATGGGCTTGAATTATCAGTCATTTAGCCTGTTATCGGGCGATCTCGGCCAAGGTGAATTGCAGTTTGCAACGTGCGGGGGAGGTTAATTGCAATTTGGCAATCAAAACGAGGAGTGGGTGTCGGCGAATAAGGCGCAAAGAGTATCATTTGGAGAACAAGTGCCGTGGTACTGCCCGGCATAACATTTGCAGCGTGCTGAATGCCGTGACCGCAAATAGTCTGAGAATCGACAAGGAGCTAGCGATGGAAAGCATGACTTACACCCTTAATGATATCCAGGTAGTGGTACTGGAAAACGAGTTTGACGCGATGGCCGTCAGTGAGCTCCGCCCGTTGTTTGAAACCCTCTCGACCCACCCGGGAGATATCCTGGCCGATATCAGCGATGTTCATTTTATCGACTCGTCGGGGATCGGAGCCTTGGTATTTCTCTATAAAAGATTGATTATGAACGGGCATCAGATGGCCCTTGTCTGTGGACCCGGTCAACCTCATGACCTGCTGGAGATGCTGCATATTGACCGGGTGATCCCCTGCCATGAGAGCATCAAGGCCTATATGCGTTCCCGTGGCATGATGGCCGCTGCATCATGAAACGCTTTGGTATCCTGCTCTCGTCCATTCTGCTTTCGGGTTGCGCGCAGTGGCCGCCGGAGGGATATGGCGGCATGGCCGAGGCAAGACCCACCCGTATTCCGGTCAATGAGGATGAACGGCGGGTCTGGTCTCGTTATGATGAGCGTCAGAAGGAACTCGACTTGCAGCTGACGGAATTAAAGCAAGCGAGTCTGCAGGGGTGTATGCCTGCCGAGTTGAAACGACTACAATCTCAACGTATTGATATCGAACGGGATATGCACGGACGGCTCTGGTCGGATGTAGCCTGGCGTCAGACCGTGTTGGCACAATCACTACAACAAGTACGTTTGCGGCTGCAACAGACAACAGCGGATGGCTGTCGTGCTGATTGGTCAGGGCTCCCCTTACGCCAATGGGGGCAGACGTAACAGACGAAAAGGATGTCTATGAAACGGGGCGCTCTCGAAGGATTGATCTGTGTTCTCTTGCTGTTGTTCACCTGCCCGTTACTGGCCTCCACCTTGTTGGCTCCCGGTGATCGGTTGGCCATAGTGCAACCCGGTGAGCCTGCTTTTGATCAGCCTTTCCAGATCAACAAGCAGGGGGAGATTGCACTGCCTGAAGTTGGCAACGTCGTGGTGGGGGGGAAGACCCTGCAACAGGCGGATGAACTGATCCGCACCGCCCTCAAACCTGTTTACAACAACCTCTCTCAATTGACCGTCACCTTGCTGGAGAAGCGGCTGCTGATCAGCGTGATGGGCTATGTCAAAAAACCCGGCAGTTATGATCTGGCGCCCGATGGCAACGTGCAGATGGCCCTCGATGCCGCTGGCGGTCTGGTGCCTGGTGCCCAGCTCAACAACATGCAGGTGCGGCGCGGCAGCACGGTCTCTAGCTTCGACTACAAGCGTTATCTCGATACCGGCGATGCCAGCGTGTTGCCGCCATTGCAATCCCTTGATGTGGTGTTCGTGCCAGCATCCCCTTTGATCGGCAACGTGCAGATTGATTTTGATGCGGCAACCCTGGCGGCAGGCGGGGATGGCGATACCGGCAAGGCGATCAAGGTGTTTGGCGAGGTCAACAGCCCCGGCGCCTTCAGTTTCAAGAGTGGCAACTCCATCGTGGATCTGCTGATGCGAGCCGGTGGGGTGACCCGTTTTGCCGGGGTGGAGCGGATCCGGGTGATCAATGGTGATGCCCCCGAACTGTTCGATCTCAAAGCCTATCTCGACTCCGGCAACAACAAGCTGCTGCCCAATCTGGCGCCGGGCGCCACCATCTTCGTGCCCAAGGATGAAGAGCAGATAAAACGGGGAGCACGCACCATCTACATCATGGGCGAGGTGTTCAAACCCGGCGCCTATGAGGGGCGGGAAGGGGACTCCTTCCTCGATATTCTGGCCAATGCCGGCGGCCCGACCCGCTATGCCGAGAGTCGCCAGATCCGTTTGCTGCGCACCGATGGCACGATCGAACCCATCGACTTGCAGGCCTATACCGAAGGGATGCAAAAGGCGCTGCCTCAAGTCAAACCCGGTGATGCCATCTTTGTGCCGGAAAAAACCGATATCAACGAGAAGTCCTGGTTGAAAGTGGCACCCGGGCGGGCGGTGATGGTGATGGGGGCGGTGCGGATCCCGGGCCGTTATGAATGGTCTGACGAAATGTCGTTGCTGGATCTGATCGCCCACGCCGGAGGGCCCAACGAGCGGGCCGATATCGCCAAGGTACAGATCCTGACCGCCGCAGGGGGGCAGGCCACGCCAACCCTGTTTGATCTCGACAAGTTCCTTCATCAGGGCGGGGCTCTGGCCAGCCTGCCGAAGATCCGGGCCGGATTCACCATCATGATCCCCGAGCTGCCCACCGATCCCAGTGACAACAAATCCCAGTGGGTGCGCCAGTCACCGGATAGCTCCATCTATATCTTCGGTCAGGTCGGGGCGCCCGGTCGCTATGCCTTCAATGAGCAGATGGGCTTTATCGACATCCTGTCGGCCGCCGATGGCCCGACTGCGGCGGCGGATCTGCGCAATGTGCGCATCGCCCATCGCAGTGGCAGCACGGCGCGGGTCAGCAAGCTCGACCTTGCCCTCTACTTTGAAACCGGCGATGAAACCTTGCTGCCCAAGGTGCTGCCCGGCGACTCCATCTATCTGCCGGAGAAGAATCGCCCCTGGCTCGACGAGCCCAAGGAGAACACCATTCGGGTGTTGGGGGCGATTGCCCGTCCCGGTCGCTACCGCTTTGACTCCTCCATGACCCTGCTGGATCTGCTGGCCGAGGCGGGGGGCCCGACCAGCAGCGCCTATATCAAGAAGATTGTGGTGATCAACATGGCCACCAGTGGTCAGGGGGATCAGGCCCGCAGCTTCGATCTCGACGGCTTTGCCAAAGAGCCCGACTTTAGCCAGTTGCCGGTGCTGCGCGCAGGGGACACCGTCTTTATCCCTGACAGCAAAAGCAGCAACTGGGCCATCTTCATGGATGGCATGCGCGACATCCTGACCACGATCTCGGTGGTGGCCCTGGTCGGGACGCTTTGATATGAGCATCCCCATTCAATATCTGGAGCTCGAATCCCTCTACGCGGCGACGGTCGCCCGGGGGATCCGCTCGCTGGCGGTCACCTCGTCGGAAGGGGGGGAGGGGGTGAGCTCCATCTGCGATGCGCTGGCAAGGCGCTCGGAGGCGGATGGGCTGCGCACCCTGCTGGTGGATCTCAACCTCTATCATCCCGGCCGCGCCACGGCGGTTGCCTGGGGGCCCAATGATGTGCCCGAGCCGGTGGCCACTGGTCGGTCGTTGTCGCTGCTCCCGGCGCCGGGCAAGGATCTGATGGCTTTTCGCAACAAGGATACCTTGCGTCAGCTGCTGGTTCGCTGGCTGGAGCATTACGATGTGGTGATCTTCGATACCTCGCCGCTCACCGCTCTCAATCGGGGCAATATTCCGGCCGATCAGGTGTGTGGGGCCTGTGAAGGGGCGCTGCTGGTGGTACTGGCGGGGGTGACCCCGACGACCGTGGTACAAAGTGCGGTGGATAAACTGACTCGTGCCGAGGCCAATCTGATTGGCGCAGTCTATAACGACAAACTCAACCCGGGGCTGGCCAGCGAGATCCTGCGCGAGCTCAACCGGCTGCCCAGCAACCGGGTGACCGAATGGCTCAAGCGCTGGTGTCGGCGCAGCGCCTTGCTCAATTTCCGGATCTGATCGCCCGCTGATGGAGGCCCGATATGGATGACTGGTTGCGATCTGCTCCGGCAACCCTGCAGGCGGTGCGCGAACTGCGCAACCGGCTGGCACAGGGGCTCTCCCTGTTTCAGGTCTCCCCAAAGGATCAAGCCAACTGGCTGCTCTGTTTCAGTGAGCTGGCCACCAATAGCGTCAAACACACAGTCCCTCCCGCGACCCGGCTCTGGCTCACGCTGAAAGAGGATGAAACGGGTTTGAGTCTGATACTGGAGGATGATGGCGGCCCGCAACCCGGTCTTGCCAGTGCGCCGTTACCCGATGAACTGCAGGAGGGGGGATACGGGCTGGCGCTGGTGCACCAGCTGTTTGCCGAGGTGCACTTCTCTCGCGACGATGATCGCAATCGCGTGACCCTTCGCCAGCAGGGCCCGGTCAACCAGCTGCCGGTGATCGCGGTGATCGACGATGATAAGGTGATGCGTGCCCTGCTCACCGCCTATCTCCATGAGCACTACCGGGTTGAAAGTTATGCCGACTCCCATGCCGCCCTGCTGGCGCTCGGAAAGCAGCCCCCCGCGCTGGTGCTCTCCGATATCGAGATGGAGGGGATCGATGGCTTTGGGCTGCGCCAGCAGTTGATGAAGGATCCCAAGATGAAGGGGGTGCCCTTTATCTTCCTGACCGGTCATCAGGATCAGTGGACCCAGAGTCGGGCGGGGGCGCTGGGGATCGATGACTTTCTGGTCAAACCCATCACCAAGCAGGACCTGTTGCTGGCGGTTTCGCGGGTGCTGCAACGCTCGGAGCAGCTCAAGTCGCAATGGGGTGAGCAGCTGGATCAGCGCATGACCTCGGCGCTGCGCCCGTTATTGCCCGCCACCTCCATAGGGGGATACCAGCTGGCGTTGCAAACCCGTGCGGCCACCGTGGGGGGCGGGGACTTTCTGCTGGTCAAGGATCGGGTGCTGTGGCTCGGGGATGTGATGGGCCACGATGCGGAAGCCAAGTTCTTCGCCCATGCCTATGCCGGTTATCTGCGCGGTTTGCTGACGGCCCACGATCTGGAGCGCGCCCCCGCCCGCTTGCTGACCATCTTGTCCAATGCGGTTCACAGTGATCCGCTCCTCGGGGCAACCCTGCTCACCACCCTCTGTATTGAGCTCGGCAACGAGGGACGGGTGCAGTGGGCCAGTGCGGGCCACCCTGCGCCCTGGCTGGTCGGGCCCGGCACCATCCGTCAGGTCGGCGTGACCGGCCCCTTGCCCGGCTTGCGCCCGGATCCCCACTTCGTGACCAATGAGCGTCAGCTCAAGCCCGGCGAGATCCTGCTGTTCTGGACCGACGGTCTGCTCGATAGTCGTGATGCCGCAGAGCGCCAGCGCTGGGAGTCGCAGCTAAAAGAGATCTGCCTGACTTCGGGGCCCGGTCTTGAGCAACTGGCTCATCGCATTGCCCGCTGGTTTGATGAGCGCATCAATGATGCCGCCCTCGATGACATGACCCTCTTGCTGGTCGCCTGTCCCGGCGCCTGATCCTGCCCCTCTTCGCCTGACTGGCCCGCTCTATGCAAAGCCTCATTTCAGGTGGCATGGAGCCACGGGAGGAGGGCCTTATGTTACCCATGCAGCAGATCTGGCTGGCCATCGATGCGCGTCAGGTCGGTGGAATAGAAGTTCACATTATCCACTTGGCCAACGATCTGCTGGCCAGGGGATTTCGCCCCACCATAGTGCTGGTGAGCAACCACGGTATGACCCCCTTTACGACCCTGCTCAAACAACAGGGCTTGCCTTACGAGGTGTGCCAAAACAGCCGCGATTTTATGCGCCGTCTGGCCTGCCAGCCTGCCTCTGTGCTGATCCATACCCACGGCTACAAGGCCGGGGTGCTGGGGCGACTGACGGCCTGGTTCACCGGCAAATCGGTGGTTTCTACCTTTCACAGTGGGGATGACGGGGAAGGGTTGCTGAAGTTTTACAGCTGGCTGGATCGCACCACAGCGCGTTTTGCGAAGTGTATTGCAGTAAGCGAGCCCATCGCTCGCAAATTGCCTGTGCCAAGCACGGTGATCAGCAACTTTGTCCCCATGCCTGCGACGCCGGCTACGGTAACTGGCAACCGGATTGCCTTTGTCGGCCGCCTCTCGCCGGAAAAGGGGCCGGAGGCATTCTGCCAGCTGGCCGCCTTCTGCGCGGATGGGGCGTTTCATCTCTACGGGGATGGCCCCATGAAAAGTGCCTTGTTGCAGCAGTATGGTGATCGCGTCCAGCTTCATGGTTTCCAGAACATGGCCAATGAGTGGCACAACATCGACCTGCTCTGCATCACCTCCCGCTTTGAAGGGTTGCCGCTGGTGGCCCTGGAGGCGATGGCTCACGGCATACCGGTTTGTACCTTTGCGGTGGGGGGGCTGGTCAATCTGATCGACCATAAATCCAATGGCTGGCTGGTGGAGCCCGGCCATGTGCGGGATATGGCGGAGCTGGTCAACTACTGGCTGCGCAGCGATGGGGTGGTGCGCAGCAAAATGAGTCAGGCGGCCCGCAACACCATAGCCCGCGGGTACAGCGTCAACAACAGGGTGACCGATATTCTGGCTGTCTACGGCGCCTGAATCCCCAAGGGGAAACCCGCCAAAAACGAGTGGCCGCTGGTTACTCGTTTTTTTATGTGCTTGGGCTGTATAAATAAGGATTTCCTAGCTTATTTAGGGCTATGTCCCAATTATGTGTTGCACGGGGGTGTAGTGATCAACTAAATCCGGACACTTGGTTAGGCCGTTCTTCGGCTTTTGCTGGCGGTATCCCGTCATTGTGTTGATGTGGACGCCGCCAGTTGTAGTAATCCATCAGGTAGTAACTGATATCCCGCTTCGCTGCTCGCAAGCTCATATATCCCATAGCCGGGAGCCACTCTGACTTCAGGCTCCTGAACAGTCGCTCCATCGGGGCGTTATCCCAGCAGTTGCCACGCCGACTCATGCTCTGGGTTATGCGATAACGCCACAGTCGTTGCCGAAATGCCCGGCTACCATATTGGCTGCCCTGGTCAGAGTGAAATAGCACACAGGATGGGCAACCCCGCTGCTGATAGGCCATCTCCAGTGCTTTGATGGCCAGCTTTGCATCTGGTTTATCTGACATCGCCCAGCCCACGACCCGCCGGGTGTACAGGTCAAGCACCGCTGCCAGGTAATGCCAACGACCACCTGCCCAGACGTAGGTGATATCGCCACACCACACC
>NZ_JBFOCL010000036.1:0-9306 GCF_040907785.1 Aeromonas sp. s8 | reverse complement strand
CTCGCTTTGAACAACCGGCGCAACTCAGAGCGCTGCTGCATACGCTCACGGTTAATCGCCCGCCTACGGGCCAGATAATCGTAAAAACAGGAAGTAGGCACATCGAAAGCGCAGCAGACCAGGAGGATGGGGGCTTGCTCCCTTAATCGGTCTATCAGCGCGTACGAGTGAACTCGTCCGCCATCAAGAGAGCAGTAGCCTTTTTTAGAATGTCCTTTTCACGTTCGAGCCGGTTGATACGGGCTTCCAGCTCCTGGATTTTCTGCTGCTCAGGAGTCAGCGCTTTGCTGATAGGAGTGGTGCCGGTTCGTTCGGATTGCAGTTGCCGAACCCAGCGACGGAGCACGGTTTCACCGACATCCAGTGAACGGCTTGCTTCGGGGACAGAATATCCCTGGTCGAGCACCAGGGATGCGGCTTCGAGTTTGAATTCGGCAGTAAATGAGCGACGTAATCTTGTCATTGAACACCTCAGGTCATGGTGGCGACTGTACCACCTAAAATGGTGTCCGGGATGATTAGACCACTACAGTTGCACCTTGCCATCGCTCTAACTTGACCTCTGTCATAAACGTGCGTTTGCTCGCGGTTAACCCCCAGCAGCCCGACTAGAATCAGGGTAGATAGGCGGCCTCAGGGCCCGAGGAGGTTATCATGATCGAGTACACCAGCAAGCGCATCGTCTGCCCTCACTGTGGCCACCATACCCGGGTCGAGCTGGATGCCAGCCAGGGTGATCAGGAGTTTTACGAAGATTGCATGGCCTGTTGCAATCCGATCCACCTGCGGCTTCACCGCGACGAAGCCCGCGACTGTTTGCAGTTGTTTGTGGATGCAGACGACGAGCAACTGTTTTGATTGCGAGTCACAAAAGGCTGAGCATCTGTTTTGCCTGCAAGTCGCAAAGAGCTGAGCAGATGTTGTGACTGCGAGCCATAGAAAGTTGAGTGGATATTTTCACCATGTAAATAACAAGGGCCTGCACACTGCAGGCCCTTGCTTATGAGGGGATTGACACCGAGCCGTTTCCTTTCAGTGACCCCCGCGCGCCGCCAGTACCCGCTCCACCGTATCGACGATGGCCTGAGTCTGGGGATCGATCTCGATATTGGTCTGCCAGCCAGCCTTGACCCAACCCAGGTTGGTGCGGGCCAGGGTCTCGGGGATCAGGTGGACGCAGAACTCCCGCTCGCGCACCTCACCTATGGTCAGGCTGATGCCATCGATGCCGATATACCCCTTGGTCAGCACATATTTCATCAGCTCGGGAGCGAGGCGATACCACACCTGACGGTTGTTGGGGGTGTCGATCACCGAGGTAACCTCCGCCATGCCGATGATATGGCCAGACATGGCATGACCGCCGATCTCGTCGCCAAAGCGGGCAGCCCGCTCCACATTGACCTTGTCCCCCACCTGCAGCTTGCCGAGGTTGGTCAGGCGCAGGGTCTCCTGCATCAGATCGAAGCTGACCAGCTCACCCTCTACCCGGGTAACGGTCAAGCAGCAGCCGTTGTGGGCGACCGAAGCGCCGAGGGCCAGCCCTTCCCCCCACGCCGAGCTGGGCATGCGGATCACGTGGGTACGAAATGAAGCACTCTCTTCGATGGCGACCAGCTCGGCCACACCTTGCACAATTCCGGTAAACATCATCACCTCTTTGTTTCTGGTAACACGCTCTGTTTTTTATCGCGGCCTGTGGCCGCTTCTTTTACATAATCCGTTTTTACACAATTCGTTTCGTACAAACTGTCACACCTGCTCCGCCGCCTCAGACCGCGCCAGCACACGAGCCCGGCGCTGGGAATGGATGACCACTATGCCAGCCAGCACGATGAGCAGACACCCAGCCATACTACTGAGGGTCGGCATTTCACCAAACATCAGATAGCCGCAGAGGGTAGAAAAAAAGATCTGGAAATAGAAGAAGGGCGCCAGAGTAGAGGCCTGCGCATACTGCATCGCCTTGATAAGGCAATATTGGGAGAGCAGGGTCACCAACGGTAGCGCCAGCAGATAAGGCCAGTCGGCAAGCCCAGGGGTGCGCCACAGTGCAGGCTGCCAGCAGAGTGCGACCATTGCCACCATCCCCAGCATGAAGCAGGTGACGATCAGGATATCGAGGGTGGTCAGACGTGGATCCACCAGCTTGGTGATGAGGTTGTAGCCGGTGTTGGCCAGTACAATGACCAGTGGCAGCAGATAGTAGAGGTTCGCGTCGCCCCCGTCAGGATGGGTCACCACCAGCACGCCAAACAACCCCAACAGCACGGCCGCCACCTTGGCCCGGGTCAGACGCTCCCTGAAAAAGATCACGCCCGCCACCACGAAGGCCAGCGAACCAAGCTGGCAAATGATGGTGTAGACGTTGAGCGGTACATGGGCCAGCGCAATCACCGAGACCAGCGCACAGACCAGAAACAGCAGCGAGCGCAACAATAGCCAGCGATCCACCGCCAGCAGCGCCGACATGGTGCGCCTTGGCAACAACAGCAGCAGACCGAGGAAAGGAACAAAGAAGCGAAACCAGACCATCTCCATCACGGAGTAGCCATGGAGTACCAGATATTTGTCCGCGCCATCCTTAAGCGTCAGGGCGAGAAGTGCAAACAGCGTCAGAAAGATCGCCAGTGAGTTGCGCGAAGAGAACAGCATCAAAGAGGCCGAAACAGGAAAAAGGGGGTAACCAAACTAACGGGCTTGCCGCAAATTACAACCGCGAGACTGACAAAATGGGAGCAAAACCGCTATATTTGCTCGCCTTTTTACTTTCAAGGAAGCAAATCATGATGGTTTATGAGTGCTGTGAAGCGATCCGTATCGCCTATAACCAGATTGGCTCCGGCGAGCAGGGCTATGTGCCGAAGGCCATCGCCGCCACTATCCGCGCCCTCAACGCGGTCGCCGCCGATGAGCGGGTGCCCGCCGAACTGCGTGAACAGGCCGCCTATGCCGCTGCCAACCTGCTGATCAGCGATCACGAAGACGCCTGATCCTGCCCCTCGGGGCGGCAACTATTTCGTCCTGGCTGAATTTCAGGCTAGAATGCCTCCCCCACCCTTTGCACTTTCGTCCGAAAGTGCAAAGGCTCTTCCCGATTTCCGCTCTTTTTTACTCTTATCTGATCCACTCGGAGGTGTCAGTGCAACGTTATTGGTCCGAGGCGAAGCAGCTCGTCCGTCTAGCCAGCCCCATACTGGTCGCCCAGGTCGCCCAGGTCGCCATGAACTTCGTCGATACCGTGATGGCGGGACAGGTGAGTGCAGTCGATCTGGCAGCCGTGTCGGTGGCGTCCAGCTTCTGGCTACCGGTGATCCTGCTGGTGCAGGGGATCATCATGGCGCTCACCCCCATCGTCTCCCAACTCAATGGCGCCCGTAAACGCGAAGCCATTCGCCCGGCCGTTCATCAGGGCTTCTGGCTGGCACTGATCGTCACCCCGCTGGCGATGATTGCGCTTTATTACAGCCCGCTGGCGTTGCAGTTCATGGATGTGGAGCCGGTGATGGCGGCCAAAACCACGGGCTATCTGCATGCCATCCTGTGGGGTCTTCCCGCGTTCGTGCTGTTCCAGGTGCTGCGCAACTTCAGTGAGGGGCTCTCCCACACCATGCCTACCATGGTGATCGGCTTTGTCGGGCTGGCGGTCAATATTCCCGCCAACTACATCTTCATTCACGGCCACTTCGGCATGCCGAAACTGGGCGGTGTGGGTTGTGGCGTGGCTACTGCCATCGTGCTGTGGGCCATGCTGCTGGCGATGCTCCTCTATGTGAAGCTCTCCCGTCACTTCACCGAGATCCGCCTCTTCTCCCAGCTGGCTCGCCCCAACGGTAGCCGGATCTGGCGCTTGTTTCGCTTGGGCTTCCCCATCGCCATGGCGATCTTCTGCGAGGTGACCCTGTTTACCGTGGTGGCCCTGATGCTGGCCCCCTTCGGTGCCGAGACGGTGGCGAGCCACCAGATTGCGCTCAACTTCTCCAGCCTGGTCTTTATGCTACCCCTCTCCATCGGGGTGGGTGTCACCATCCGGGTCGGTCACAGTATCGGTGAAGGGCAGCCCCATCACGCCCGGGTGGCTGCTCGCACCGGCTTGATGCTGGGGATGGCCATCGCCGCTGCCACTGCCGCCATGACGGTGCTGCTGCGCGAGCAGATCGCCTCCATCTATACCGATGATCAGCAGGTGATCGTCCTGGCGGCCATCTTGCTGTTCTTCGCCGCCATCTATCAAATCTCAGACTCGGTGCAGGTGATCGCAGCAGCCGCGCTGCGTGGTTACAAGGATACCCAGGCGATCTTCTACGTCACCATTGTCGCCTACTGGGGGCTGGGGCTGCCGACCGGCATGATCCTGGGTCTCACCGACTGGGTGGTTCCGCGGATGGGGCCGCAGGGCTTCTGGATTGGCTTTATCGTCGGCCTCACCAGTGCCGCGCTGATGCTGGGGGCTCGCCTGCGCCATATCTATGGCCGCTTCGCGACGCCGGAGGCGTGCACCACCCTGTCGCGGGCCCAGTAAAAGCGGCAACTCGCCTGCAAAATCAACAGGCTGCGCAAGAACTGGGCAAACAGTCTCCTTTGTGCGTATGGCCTGTTGACAGCCTTGGGGGGCATGGGTAGTATGCCGACCACGCCAGCAATGCTGGCGTAGTGAAGTGGGTTTATAGCTCAGTTGGTTAGAGCACTACCTTGACATGGTAGGGGTCGTTGGTTCGAATCCAATTAAACCCACCACTTTTCTGTGATGCGTCCTTAGCTCAGCTGGTTAGAGCACCACCTTGACATGGTGGGGGTCGGTGGTTCGAATCCACTAGGACGCACCATCACAGATTGCTGTTATGCGTCCTTAGCTCAGCTGGTTAGAGCATCACCTTGACATGGTGGGGGTCGGTGGTTCGAATCCACTAGGACGCACCATAACAGTTAGAACGATTTGCAGATGTGGGTTTATAGCTCAGTTGGTTAGAGCACTACCTTGACATGGTAGGGGTCGTTGGTTCGAATCCAATTAAACCCACCACTTCTGCATAAAGAAATAAAAGTCGCATTGCGCACCCTGCGTCCTTAGCTCAGCTGGTTAGAGCATCACCTTGACATGGTGGGGGTCGGTGGTTCGAATCCACTAGGACGCACCAGATTAAAAAAGCCCGCTCATCGAGCGGGCTTTTTGCATTCTGCCATTTAGTCACTCCCCTGCCCCGCCAATCCGTTCAGCACAATTCGGCAATGACGCAGAGCCTTGTTCGCATAAAAAAACCCGTGTCATCCGATAAATGACACGGGCCGGATAGATGCCGCCAGATCTTCAGCTCTGCACGGCGATCTCGTACTTCTTTATCTTGCGATAGAGGGTGGCAATCCCAATCCCCAGCGCCTGTGCGGCCAGTTTTTTGTTGCCGAGCCGCTGCAGGGTTTCTTCTATCATCTGTTTTTCCATGCTCTCAAGGCCACTCTCACCCGGTACGGGTTCAGGCAGTTTCTCCGGCGTGGCAGCGAGCGGAGCGGTGGCAGGCACATTGAACGCCGCATCCAGATTGGTCACCGGGATCGACTGGGCGGTGACGAGATGGGGCTCCTGATTGCGGATGATGTTGGGGGGCAGCAGGCTGGCGTCAATCACCTCGCCCGCCTGGCTGACGTTGACCAGATATTCAATGAGGTTGCTGAGCTCGCGCACGTTGCCCGGCCAGCGATACCCCTTAAGCAGCGCCATCACCTCGGGTGCCAGACCGGGATAGACAATGCCAATGCGGCTGGTGTGGAGGTTGAGGAAGTAGTGGGTCAGCAGCTCCACGTCCCCTTCCCGCTCCCGCAGCGGCGGCAGGTTGAGGGGGATGACGTTGATGCGGTAGTAAAGATCTTCACGAAACTTCCCCTCGGCGATGTATTGATCGAGATGCTGGTGAGTGGCAGCGATGATGCGAATATCCACCGGCACCGGTCGGCTGGCCCCGATGGGGGTCACCTCCCGCAGCTCCAGCACCCGCAGCAGCTTGGCCTGCATGGTGAGCGGCATGTCGCCAATTTCGTCAAGGAACAGGGTGCCCTGATGGGCCGCCTGAATCAGACCCTGCTTGCCACCGCTGGAAGCGCCGGTAAAGGAGCCCTTCACATAGCCAAACAGCTCGCTCTCCAGCAGTTGTTCGGGAATGGCGGCACAGTTGATGGCGATAAAGGGCTTGTCCTGCCGCGGACTCAGGCGATGAACGGCGCGGGCCACCACCTCTTTACCGGTGCCGCTCTCGCCACAAATCAGCACGCTGGAGGGACTCTGGGCGATGCGGTGCAGCAGTCGTTTGAGGGTGCGCATCGGCTTGCTCTCGCCGATCAGCTGATCGATCCGCACATCCGGATCCGGCTCCTGAACCTGACCGGAGTGGGACTGGTGAAACGCCATCAGAAAGAGCTGCTGGCCCTGCACATGGTGCAATTGACCGATGATCAGCTCCTGACGCCCCTCAAAGGTGATGATGTGCTGGAGATGACCACTCAGCCCCTGCTGGGAGAAGGTGAGCGGGCGGATCCCCACTTCGCGCCCCTGCAGCTGTTCCTGCTGGCAACCCAGATGATGGAGCGCCGCCTCGTTGGCGTAAAGCAGTTGACTCTTGTCATCGAGCAGCAGGCAACCCTGATCCATGTTGGTCATCAGATTGAGGAACACCTTGTTGACCCCGTCCGACAGCCCGCGTGAATCGAGCAACTTGGCTACAAAGATGGTGGAGATATGGCGCACATAGTCACACACATCCTGCAGATTGTTGTTGAGGCGCGCCTGCTGCTCGTCGCTGAAGGCCACCAGACTGATCACCCCGATACAGCGCTCGTCCACCATGATGGGCACCCCGAGGAAGGCGCGCTCACGGCAGCTCTCCTTGCAGGTACAACCGTCACACACCGGATCATCGCTGGTGTGGGTAACGATCTTCTCCCTTTGGTTATCAATCACATAACGCAGCAGGCGGGAATCCCCCTCCAGCTGACGTCCAAAGAATTTGCCATAGGGCCCGGTGCCAGCCACCCGAACCATATCGGCATCCACAATTTCGACCTCAAGCTGCAGCACACTCGCCAGCATCTTGGCAAAGCGCAAGATGGTCGGCTGGATCTGCATCAACAGACACTGGTTGCTCACGGATCTCATCCATCATTCCTTTTTGTTCTTGTTATCCTCCCCCGAAAGGGAGTCATGCTGGCCAGATACTAAGGGATATCAGGGGGAACTACTTCGGGGGGGATCACGAAAAGGGAAAATGATCCGTATCCTCCGTGACTTCAGAGGCACAGATAAAATTCAATAAAAACATAAAGATGAAAACACATGCAGCAAGATAAACCACTCGGGACAGCCAAGCCTGCTGATCTGCGGAATCCATCGACAAATCATGCTGAAGGTGGGGAAAACAGCCACTGAAATGGCATCTGGCTCACGCGCCGCGTACCTGTTTCAAGACTTGGCACTCATGGTCGAAATCCGCTTTATCTTGTGGCTGAATGTAACTTTGCCAGCGGGCAAACAGCTCGGCCGTCGGGTAACGATGCAGACGAATACCGGTGCGATAGAGTTTGGGAAAGAGTGGGTCTGGCTGGGATCTCACGACCAGACCGCGCAGCTTCACGCCAGAGGGAATGGCAATCACCAGCTCATCCCCCTCTTTCAACCGTATGGCCCCCAAGATGCCGATGCCGCCGATGGCTATGTCGCGCACCACTACGTAGGGCACCGGGTTGAGCAACTCCAGAAACCAGTTGCGACGGCGACATTCTGCCTTGTAACCACCGCCACTGAGGATAAAACGGCGGTGTCTGCGCCAGTCATAACCGGTAGGCAATGCCGGGTCATAGCGCGATTTTGCCTGCCCCACAGGATCAGATTGCTCACTTGTGCTCATCCGGTTTCCCTCACTGGCATTGGTTAAACAGTGTCAGTCAGCTCTTTTTCATACTATAGCTGTCGCCGTTAGGCCCGGGGCTCAGGGTTGGATAGGAGGACGACAGATGTATCACGAGGCAATGATGTGGTACGAACCGTTTCCACGAGAAGAGCCGCAGCGATACAATCTGACTTAGCCAGGCAGATGAAGTGCCAGCCAGACCGCCAGCGGGTGTAGTGGTCTAATCATCCCGGACACCATTTTAGGTGGTACAGTCGCCACCATGACCTGAGGTGTTCAATGACAAGATTACGTCGCTCGTTTACTGCCGAATTCAAACTCGAAGCCGCATCCCTGGTGCTCGACCAGGGATATTCTGTCCCCGAAGCCAGTCGTGCACTGGATATCGGTGAAACCATACTTCGCCGCTGGGTTCAGCAGCTTCAATCCGAACGAAGTGGCACTACCCCAATCAGCAAAGCGCTGACTCCGGAGCAGCAGAAAATCCAGGAGCTGGAAGCCCGCATCAACCGGCTCGAACGTGAAAAGGACATTCTAAAAAAGGCTACGGCTCTCTTGATGGCGGACGAGTTCACACGTACGCGCTGATAGACCGATTAAGGGAGCAAGCCCCCATCACTCTGGTCTGCTGCGCCTTCGATGTTCCCACCTCCTGTTTTTACGACTATCTGGCTCGCAGGCGGACGATTAACCGTGAACGTATGCAACAGCGCTGTGAGTTGCGCCGTTTGTTCAAAGCGAGCAGGAACTCGGCAGGCAGCCGTGCCTTGATGTCGATGATGCGGGAGTTGGGGTATCAGATTGGTCGATTCAAAGTACGTAACCTGATGAAGGAAGCCGCTCTGGCATCCAAGCAACCTGGCGCTCATCGCTATCAAGTCGCTCGGTCTGAACGACCGGACATTCCCAATCTGCTGGCCCGCGAATTTGATGTCCAGCAACCCAATCCGGTGTGGTGTGGCGATATCACCTACGTCTGGGCAGGTGGTCGTTGGCATTACCTGGCAGCGGTGCTTGACCTGTACACCCGGCGGGTCGTGGGCTGGGCGATGTCAGATAAACCAGATGCAAAGCTGGCCATCAAAGCACTGGAGATGGCCTATCAGCAGCGGGGTTGCCCATCCTGTGTGCTATTTCACTCTGACCAGGGCAGCCAATATGGTAGCCGGGCATTTCGGCAACGACTGTGGCGTTATCGCATAACCCAGAGCATGAGTCGGCGTGGCAACTGCTGGGATAACGCCCCGATGGAGCGACTGTTCAGGAGCCTGAAGTCAGAGTGGCTCCCGGCTATGGGATATATGAGCTTGCGAGCAGCGAAGCGGGATATCAGTTACTACCTGATGGATTACTACAACTGGCGGCGTCCACATCAACACAATGACGGGATACCGCCAGCAAAAGCCGAAGA
>NZ_JBFOCL010000035.1:0-4291 GCF_040907785.1 Aeromonas sp. s8 | reverse complement strand
GCGGCCAACGAGCATGACCTCAATCAGCTGGGTAATCTGCTGCATGGAGAGGAGCAATTTGTCTCAGCCGATGCCGGCTACCAAGGGGCGCCACAGCGCAAGGAGCTGGCCGAGGTGGATGTGGACTGGCTGATCGCCGAGCGCCCCGGCAAGGTAAGAACCTTGAAACAGCATCCACGCAAGAACAAAACGGCCATCAACATCGAATACATGAAAGCCAGCATCCGGGCCAAGGTGGAGCACCCATTTCGCATCATCAAGCGACAGTTCGGCTTCGTGAAAGCCAGATACAAGGGGTTGCTGAAAAACGATAACCAACTGGCGATGTTATTCACGCTGGCCAACCTGTTTCGGGCGGACCAAATGATACGTCAGTGGGAGAGATCTCACTAAAAACTGGGAATAACGCCTTAAATGGCGAAGAAACGGTCTAAATAGGCTGATTCAAGGCATTTACGGGAGAAAAAATCGGCTCAAACATGAAGAAATGAAATGACTGCGTCAGCCGAGAAGAATTTCCCCGCTTATTCGCACCTTCCTTAACAACAACATAAGTCCCATCAAAACATTCATCTTCGCCCCAAATTGCAGACGAGATAATAAAAGGGTCATACGAGGTGGGCTCGTATGACCCGCATTTTCCGCAGGCAACAACATTGCACTATCCATTCTAATATCCATAACCTTTGCATGCTCAAAAATTGAGCGGCGAATATTCAATCACATGTAAGAACTATGGCAAACGTTTTTAACGTTACTTAATGTAAGCTATGGATATATCAGTTTCATATCAACAAGATAGAGATGTAATCGGATGTTTTTAGGACGGTGCGAATGGAGTAATGAAATTATAAACGTGAGTAGGCTGATTATGATGAAGGAGCAATCAACTTGTTCGCCTCTTCCTTAGTCGATAAGCATAAAAAATCCGAAACCAAATGAAAAGGTTTCGGATTTTTACACATCAGGGGAGCGGCCTCTGGAGCCTTAACTGAGTGGCATTTGGCATATACGCCCCCTTTACTCATACTCAAATGCGGAACATACCGACCTGATTACTCAGTTCATCCGAAATATTTTTAAGTTGTTCAGAGAGATGACGTGAACTGTCTGCATCCAACGCCAGTTCGTCCGAGACATCTTTGACCGCCTGAATGTTGCGGCTTACCTCGTCGGTGACGGCTCGTTGCTCTTCGGCTGCGCTGGAGATCTGGGTCGCCATGTCGGAGATCTGGTTGATCGAGGTGGTGATCTGCTCCAGCGCATGGGTGGCGTTGTTGGCGTCATCCACGCTGTTCTGGGCCAGCTGCTGGCCTTCGTGCATGGTGCTGACCGCTCCCTGGGTATTGCGTTGCAGGGTTTCGATCATGCTGCGGATCTCGACAGTCGAGCTGTGGGTACGCTGTGACAAAACGCGCACCTCGTCGGCCACTACCGCAAAGCCACGGCCCTGTTCACCGGCACGCGCCGCTTCAATGGCAGCGTTGAGCGCCAGCAGGTTGGTCTGCTCGGCGATGCCCTGAATGGTGGAGAGGATGGTGTTGATCTCCTGAGCGTTTTTCTCCAGTTCCTGAATGATGTTGGAGGCCTGTTCCACCTGGGTGGCCAGATCGGTGATGGAGCGCTGGTTGCGGGCGATCACCTGTTTGCCATGCTCGCAACTGCTGGAGGAGCTGCGGGCCGCTTCGGCAGTTTGCTCGGCGTTGCTGGCAACATCGACCGCAGTTGCCGACATCTCATGGACCGCAGTGGCGATCTGAGTGATCTCGTTTTGCTGGCGAGCCAGCCCCTCATTGGCCTTCTCCGCCATGCTGTGGGAGGACTTGGCCTGCTGGTTGAGTTGGCCGGAGGAGTTGGAAATGTCCTGCACCATAGCATGGAGCCGCTCAATGAAGGTATTGACGTGTTTGGCAACCGCGCTCACCTCATCTTCACGCTCGATCTTGAGGCGGCGGGTCAAATCGCCGTTGCCACGGGAGAGATCGGCAATTGCCTCGCCCAGGGTTTTCAGAGGCGCTAGCGAGCTGTTGATGGCGACATAGGAGAAGCCAGCCACGATCAATATGGTGATAAGTCCCTGAATAAGTGAGGAGGTGACCATGCGGCGTACCGACTGGTAAGCGGTTTCGTCATCCACCATCATGCCGTAATACCAATTGGTGTTGGGGATCGCGTTAAAGTCAAAGACCTCTTTCTTACCGCTGATCACCAGCTCGTTGATCGTACCGTCATGAGCGATCTGATTGATGTAAGACGCGGTCAACTCGGGGGCTAGCGTTGTGGCGGGTTTCAGACTCAGGGAGGCATCGGGGTGGGCGATGATGGTGCCGTTGCTGTCGACCAGAATGGCGTAAGTCCCCTCGGTAGTGACCGTCAGAATATCCGAGATAAGGGCGCTGATAGAGACATCTCCGGCGATAACCCCCTGGGTGTTGCCACGCTGGAATGGCTCGGCGATGGTGACGATCAAACTGCCGTTAGAGACATCGGCGTAGGGCGCAGTGATGACCAGTTTACCGGCGGCAACTGCATCCTTGTACCAGGTGCGTTGACGGGGGTCATAATCGGCTGGCAGGCCGGAGGGGGTACTCTCGAGCATCTTGCCGTCAGCAGTACCGGCATAGACCCCCTCAAAGCCACCGGCATTCATGGCTTGGGCCAGATGGCTGATGGGTTCATCTTCTTTGGTGAATGCTTCCTTGGTGGTACTGACCATGCTGATGCGGGCATCGACCCAGTTGGAGATACCCTTGACGTTGGCCATGGAGCTTTCGTCAATGATGCTCCAGACCAGTCTCTGGGTTTCAGTGCGCAGTTGTGAGGTGTTGTACCAGACTTGCAGGCCGGTGATCACCAGGATGATGATCCCGATAGCCAAGACCAGCTTGTTTTTAATGGATAAGTTCATAGTGACATCCCTGTGAGCGTTAGTCTGAGTGTAGGAAAAAATTTAATTATTGTGGAATTTTAGTGGGTTATTGACTAAATCCGAAATTTTCAGCGAATCCGGGGAGCTGATCCTCTGACTCAACCAACCTAGAGAGTCAGATGGGCAAGTCCCAACAGGAGATCCCCTGTCAGGCGACAAGTGAACTGAGCGGAGCTGTACAGATCTAGTTATCACCTGACACCGGCCTCAAACCGGTGTCTTGTTTACGCTACTTTAGTGCGCACTTCCTTCGGTATCAATTTCAGACCCTTTTTGAACATGCTGTAGGGAGTCTGTCCTTCCATCATCCTGCCCTGATGTGGCCGCTGGATGTTGTAGTGCTCCAGGTAGCTATCCAGGTCTGTCTGCATCTGCTCTACCGACTCATACCAGGTTGTCCTCCCCTTGATACGGAAGTGTTCATCCAGCAGGGTACGATGTAGCCGCTCGATAAAGCCGTTGCTCTGCGGTCTGCGTACCTTGGTGGTCCGGTGCTCAATCCCCTCCAGTTGCAGGAACAGCTCGTAGGGATGATGGTCAGGGCGCCCACAGAACTCGCGCCCGTTGTTCGACAAGATGGTATAGACCCGAGCCTCATGGGCTTCGAAGAACGGCAGGACCGTTTCGTTGAGCACATGAACCGAGGTCACCGGCAGCTTGCTGGTGTAGAGCCGTCCCCAGGCGTGGCGGCTGTAGCAGTCCAGCACGGTTTGCAGATACACCTTGCCAACCCCTTTGAGTGCGCCGACGAAGAAGGTGTCGACCGCCACCAGTTCCCCGGTGTAGTGAACCTCAATTTGGCGTTCGCGAAACTCGGGGCTGAAGCGCTCGAGCAGGCGGATCTGCTCGTCATTGAGCTCAATCGTCTGTTCCCTATGGGTTTTCTCGAGGCGCAACAAGCGGTCATGCTTGGAGAGCAAGTCGTGACGTTGCCACACGCCACGCACACCGCCCGCACTGACGTTGATGCCTTGCAGAGCCAGTTCTTGCGCGACCCGCAGCGGGCCATGGGTTGGTCTGGTGAGAGAGTAATCGAGGATGGCTTGCTCAATCTCGGGAGCGACCCGGTTGGGATGAGCGCCTTTACAGCCGGGGAGTTTGTCGAGCAAGCCCTCGGCGCCATAGGTCTGGTAGTTACGGCGAATCTCGTAGAACTGCTGGCGGCTGTAGCCGATGAGCTTGCAGGCTTTTCTGACGTTATTGAGCTCTTTGGCGAGCTCTAGCAGGCTGAGTTTATGACGTGCTACTTTCTCGTTGGTGGTCATATGGTGACTCCAGATAACACGGTAGGGGTACCGTTTTGTTATCCGGTTTGAAGCCGTATGACCACTCCCTTTTGTGGGCAACTGTCAGGTGAATACC
>NZ_JBFOCL010000034.1:0-14602 GCF_040907785.1 Aeromonas sp. s8 | reverse complement strand
TAATGGTGGCTATGACGGGATTCGAACCTGTGACCCCCGCATTATGAGTGCGATGCTCTAACCAACTGAGCTACATAGCCGTTTGTTATCGACCACAGATGTGGAAGAGAACAGAAAAATGGCTGGGGTACTAGGATTCGAACCTAGGGATGGCGAGATCAAAACCCGCTGCCTTACCGCTTGGCGATACCCCAACAGTGATGCCTGACAGAAACTATCAAACACCTTTCAAAAATGGCTGGGGTACTAGGATTCGAACCTAGGGATGGCGAGATCAAAACCCGCTGCCTTACCGCTTGGCGATACCCCAACAGCGTTCCTCAACAGTCGCAGACTGGCAAAGAACTTTTAAAAATGGCTGGGGTACTAGGATTCGAACCTAGGGATGGCGAGATCAAAACCCGCTGCCTTACCGCTTGGCGATACCCCAACTAGAGATGGTGGCTATGACGGGATTCGAACCTGTGACCCCCGCATTATGAGTGCGATGCTCTAACCAACTGAGCTACATAGCCAACCTTGCTTCCGGTGAGTCGTTACCTCGTCACCGTGCGGGCCGAATTATGCGTATCTGGCTCTGGGGCGTCAACCCTTTTTTTGCCAGAAAAACGCAATTTGAGTGCGTTTGACCAGTTATTGGTCTCTGTTGCGCAAAAGCCCAACAATCTGCTTTTTTTTAAGACATTGCCATTATTGCCCGGGCAATGGCAGATAAAAAACAGGCCAGCAAATGCTGGCCTGTCATGGGATTAGACGTTGAACAGGAAGTTGGTCTTTAGTGAGTCTCCATGGGTGTCGTGAAGTCTCATTTTTAAATTTAAGATCTTTGTTATCAAAGGATTAAAGGTTTTTTTGTCTCACTACGTTTCAGGTGGAATCACTGGTAGCCAGGTATTTTGTGTACGCAGTTGTGTACTCAAAATGCTATTGTGTACACAGCTTGAACAAAGGGGGCTAGGGTGGCGCTTAAGACAGATCGGGAAATCGCCAATTTGAAGGCGGAGGATGGCCAACGGCAGGTGGTTGCTGTTGCTAGTGGTGCTGGTGGTGGGTTGTGTATCGAGGTTCGCAGTGGTGGGCGCTCTAAAACATGGCTTTACCGTTATCGTATCAATAATAAGGCCCGAAAACTCACATTGGGCTCTTACCCAGCCATGAGCTTGGCGACTGCGCGGGTTGAGCACGGTAAGGCTGTCGCTTTGGTTAAGGCAGGAGAAGATCCTGCTGCTGTTGCCAAAGCATCCAAAGTGAAGCGGTCTGCTATGCCGACATTTGATGCGTTTTTTGAAGAGTGGTTGGAGTGGAAGCAAGTTGCCAAGCCTGCCCGAGCATCTACCGTTGAAGCCTACCGTCATACTCACCGACTATATATAAGCAAAGCCATTGGTAGTCTGTTACTGAAGGATGTGACGCGAGCAGTGTTGTTTGCTCACTTATCTAAGGTACGAGGGCGCAGTATACAGGCTGCACGAAAGGCACTGACTATCTGTGCTCAGATGCTAGATCATGCTGTAAACCTTGAATTGCTCGAACTAAATCCAGCTCGAACCATTAAGCCATCAACAATTGGGGCTGAGGCACCACCTCCTCGTCAACGCTGGCTTTGTCGTGAAGAGATTGCAGCCTTTTGGCTTGGGTTAAATGAGGGAGGCTATCATCCGGCGCAGGTTAACTGCTTGCGCTTGATCTTGTTGACAGGGGCACGACGTGGGGAGGCGACATCCATGACGTGGGATCAGATTATTGGCAATAAGTGGGTCATTCCAGCCAGTAATGCTAAGAATGGCAAAGAGCATACAATAACTCTTCATCCATTGGCTTTTGATGTGATCGCCTCTCAGAGAGCTATCAGCAGAGGTAGTTCTTGGGTCTTCGAAGCCATTCGTGAACATGATGCGGGACAGGGCCATATTGATGGAAATGCCTTACGCTGGGTGCTTAATAAAGTGAGAGCACTCACTATGCCACAAAGTGAGGCATTTACCGTTCACGATTTACGCCGTACTTTTGCCAGTTGTTGTGCTGAATATTTAGATGCAAACGAAAGTGTTATTGAACTGGCACTTAATCATAGTAAACGTGATCGTCTTGTTGCCACCTACCAAGCAGGTAAAAGGGCTGAACAGGTAACTAGATTGTTTGAGCAGTGGGGGGACTTTGTCTGCACTTTAATAAAACCAGCGCAATACAATCCAGTTAACGTTATTTCATTTGATTTTCGAGGTCGTAATTAATAGTAGCGAGTTAAGCGTTTGCTACATGCCATATTGATATTTTTGAACCTTATCCTTAGTGATGAGTTTATTAAGGCGTTTGAATTTTTATTGTTAAAGTATTTAGGTGAGTTAGATGTGTTCAATCTACATGATTTTTCCCTAAGAGTAACCCTCTGATGAGACAGAGATCTGAGTACACCTGAATGACAGTCTGTTGCTACTTGATCATGTTTTCAATAACTACCTTGTTCTGAGCTATCAGGTTGGAGAGTGGAAGGTAAATTGAACTCATCATTTTATCTTAAAAGGATGCATATCGAGTTCATGGTCGCTGTAAAGTTTAGTGTCTATAGATTTTAAAAAGGCGGACTAGTGTCCGCCTTTTTTTATTTGTTCATATTCTTCTTGTATCAGTCTAATTATTACTTCATTTTTTCTTCTGTCAGTTTTTATGCAAATATCGTCTAGCATGCTAATTATCTTTTCTGGCAAGACAACACTAACCGCTCTTTTCCCATTGTTTTTGTCTCGAAAAGATTTTTGTGACCAAGCCGATTTCATTTTCCTAAGAATCAGTTCTCTGGCTGGTGGTATTTCATTTAGTAGGTCAAATAGTGTAATAATACAATCTTTGATTGTCGACGAATTATCCCTGTTGATGAACCATATCGGAGGTCTATTACTTCCTGTTTTTATATTTTCAAACAAATAACTCCATGCCCATTTATCATCACATTTATCCATCCATAACTTTACATCAACTTTTTGACTTGCAATTTGCCATTTAGTTTTTAAATAAGTAATATCTTTTATTTTTTGTTCGCTAGTCGTATTGAGTATATCAAAAAACGAGATTATGCAGTTTTTTTTGCTGATGTTATTAATTGGGCAAGGGTCAATATTCCAGATGTTATATGGATGAATACTGCGAGTCACTTCAAATGCACCATCTATTCTGACGCCTACATCCATAGTCGAAGGTGACATAAAAGAGAATGTAGTTAAAGAGCGTATGTATGACCATACATAATTGCACAAACGATCATTTTTTGTATCTATCCAGCTGAAATTTGTTTCGTTTATACATTCAGATTTAATGCTGCTTATTATTAATTCTCGTGGGGTAACTTTCCCCTCAAAACTTATAAGCGGAGAGCCAAGTCCACAATTATTTCTTTTTATAAGGATGCTGCTGTTATTGGATAGGTGGCTAATTATCTCCTCATCACTTACTGATAAGGATGTGTCTTTATTTAATAATCTGAGGGCGAACTCCCTTTCTCTTTTGGATAAAGAGATAGTGTTCGGTATTTCTAAACCAGTACCATCATATATTTTTGCCATAACAATATCAGTTCCGAATAGAATTCATTACTAAGTGATTTTATTGTTGTTTTTAGTTGTTTTATTGTTGTTTTCTAACTTATTTTAGAGTGGTTTGCAATGTCTTTGTGTCGCTTTGTTTTCCATTTTACAGGGCAGTGTTAATGTACTTTTGTCCACTATGAGCCTACGTTCTCTGGCTTCGTTGAAGGTAGTGAAGGCCCACTGTGTGGGGGGGTATGGCAGGAATCTCTATCAACGGACAAGTTGATGGGCACTCTATTGGTCATCGCAGTGGTCTGGTAGAGGGTTACCCACGATTTGAGCCGGACGTTAATGATAGGCGCACTGGACTTGCTAAAATACAGCCGCTAGGTAATCGAATGTCTGTACCAATAATTGGGCTCTTGATCCTCTGCGAGGATCATAAAGAGATGCCTTCAGCTGGGGAATGTTGGGGAATGTTGGGGAATGATATCTGGAGCGTTAACGTTGAATACATAGCACAAGTTACATGAAACCATCACACGCAATCACCAATGCAGAGGAATGGCTAGCCTGCTGGTTCGAGTGAAACTCTTCATGTATACCGCATCGTCTCTCCCTGGTAATAGCTATGAAACAGTGAGGTGTAGCACTATTAGGAGCAGTTATTTAGCTTAGCTCCTCAAGTTGGTGCCTCAGATTTGCTAATGAGACGTAGACCTGTGCTTTTTAAATTCTCTCTTTGGTAACGGAATTTGATCAAGAGATATGGGGTTTACGTTTTCTGTTCCGCTATATTTTTACACGAGCACCACGTCCTATGGACGACAAAGGAGCTCATCATGAAACTACTTAAGTTGAAAGATGTCATCGCAATGACATCACTCTCTAAGGCATCAGTTTACCGTCAGATGAATGACGGGAAATTTCCAGCATCAGTGAAGATAGGTCCAAGATCTGTTGCTTGGGTTAGCTCTGAAATAGAGTCATGGATTGAAGAGAAAAGAAATCTTCGTTAGGGTAATTTCTGGCGAGTAATTGAAATAAATTAGCTCGTTGCTCAGGCTAGAAGTCTTGTCCTATCAGGGACCAGAGTTATTTGGTTGGTTTGATATTCAATGCTTTGGTGTCGGCAATAGTAATATATAAATAAGGAGTGAAAATAAATACCGAATAAAACTGCATACACAGTATGCAGATCGACAGTACAAACATGTGGATGTCGTAACCATCAACATACCGAAATCCATAATCCATTATATCGCTAAGTTGATAGCACCGTTTCAAACCTTCAATGAAAGTGTGCTAGTGCACACTTGCAAACTGCTACCTTAATTCTAACGTCGGCATACATTCTCAGAATGTGGCCCTCCTTCTATCTATGGAGTTTAATATGTTTAACACTCTTAATGAGTATCGAGTGGCGGCTGAACGCCACTATCAGAAAAATGGATATACTTTCGATAAGGATAACCTCAGTAAAATTGTTGCTGTGATGCATCATGCTTTTGCGCAATACTCTAGGGTATTTGCTTTTAGAGTTGACCTTCGCTTCCCTGATAATTTGTTTACCAGGATGCTATCAGAAGGTAGTTCACGTTATCATGGCGCTGTGCTGAAAGCATTCTTTGCGGAGCTTGAAAAACTGTTTGTTCTGGATCAGCTGTCCCAAGCTACAAATGGAAAAAGGGTTCGCAAAACAGCAATCAGATATGTTTGGGCGAGGGAGCAAACAGCAGAGGCTGTCGTTCCTCACTATCACTTGATGTTTTTCTTAAATGGGGATGCCTATTGCTCTCTGGGGAGATTTAAGTCTGAGAATATGAATCTGGCAAACAAGCTTAGAGTGGCTTGGCATCGAGCTGTCTTTGAGGCGGATGTATCAATTGATTTTTGCAGGAGGCGAGGGTTAGTTGAACTTTCAGAGGAGGGACAGCACGAAGTTTTTTCAGATGATCCTGTGGCTATAAAAAAAGTGCTGCTCCATGCGGCCTACCTTGCCAAAAAGGAATCGAAGCGCCGTGGAGAGGGATATCAGTGTTTCGGGGGGAGTAACCTTTGAAGGCTTATTGGTGTTGATAAAAAGACTTTTACTGCAGTTTTAGATGGCATCTGATCCGGGAGTTTCTGCTCCCGGATCTGTTAAGCTAACCCTCATTTGTTATCGCATCAGTTGGAGTAACCCATGGCAGCCTATTCCCCTCCCTTCACCCTGACCCATGCCATGTTGAGTCGAGTGGCGGAGATCGCCGAGTTGGTGGGGCAGTGGCGGTTTGCTCAGAGTTCTCAGGTGCCGATGCTGCGTCGAGAGAACCGGATCCGCACTATCCAAGCCTCCTTGGCTATAGAGCACAATACCCTGAGTGTCGAGCAGGTGACGGCAGTGATTGAGGGGAAGACGGTGCTTGGGCTTCCACGGGAAATCCAAGAGGTCCGTAATGCGTTTGCGGCCTATGAAGCAATGCCTGATTGGGATCCTGCTTTAGCGGAAGATTTACTTGGTGCTCACGGACTCCTGATGCGTGGACTCTGCGATGATGCGGGTCACTGGCGTAGCGGTGGCGTAGGTATCTATCGAGGCGAGCAGTTAGTGCATATGGCTCCCCCTGCGAACCAGGTCCCTCGTCTGATGGGACCGCTATTGACTTGGCTGGCTGAGAACGAGGCTCATCCGCTGCCATATAAAGGGGTTTGGTCGGTGTGAATTGCCCCTAGTTCCCTAGAGACCTAACTGCCTTAAAATGAGGCCAGCATTGGAGGTGCCATGGTCCGTCAGCGTTATCCAGAAACTTTCAAAATCGAAGCTGTTAAACAAGTTACTGAGCGTGAGATGCCTGTGGCTGACGTTGCACGAGCCCTTGGGGTATCCAGCCACATTCTGTATGCCTAGCTCAAGCAGTACGGCAAGCCTGCAGAGCAGCAACACGATGAGTCTGCCTTGCAAGCCGAGATACACTGCTTGAAAACCGATCTGCGTCAATTAACCGAGGAGAGCGCAACATCTTAAAAGAGGTGGGATTCAATCGGGTGTGCGGCGACCATGTGAAAACATGCAGTTGCGGAGGATTGTTGAATGAAACGAACATTTACAGCAAAGAAAAAGGGGACTGCCGAAGCAGTCCCTGAGTTAGGCTCATTGCGATAACACATGTCTGAAGTTTGGTTCAATTGTATTATCTACATGTTAACCACAGCTGCTCACAGAGAGCGTTGTTTAACTCAACTAAGTCGAGCGTTCACCGTCTAGCAGGGCGGCTATACCATGACCAGTCTGGAAATACGTGACCACTACAATATTGAGGTGTCAGCGAACATATCAGAGTGGGCCGGCTCCGGCGGAGGGCTTACAGATATAGATGCTCGGGGCCAGACCGCTCACTTGGGGATAACGAATATTAACCTGTTCGCACACTGCTGCTGTCAGTGACTGTGGAACCAATGCAACCACACAGCCACCAAACCCGCCACCAGTCATCCTCACACCACCACGACTGCCGATGATCTCTTTGATCATGTCGACCAAGGCGTCGATAGCAGGCACTGTGATGGCAAAATCATCACGCATCGAGGCATGGGACAGCGCCATTAATTCGGCCATCATGACCATGTCTTCATTCGCAAGCGCATCGGCTGCTGCCAGCGTTCGTTCATTCTCGGAGATGACGTGGCGTGCACGGCTCGCGACGACAGGATCCAGTTCGTTGGCTCGCTCGGTGAACTGGGTCATCGTCAGATCGCGCAGTGCCTTGACCCCAAAATGCCGTGCGGCCTCTTCACACTGTGCCCTGCGGGTATTGTATTCGCTATCCACCAGGCCCCGACGTACGTTCGAGTTGATGATGACCACATCAATGTCGGCTGGCATGCTCACAGGACAGGTATCCAGACTGCGGCAATCGATCAGCAGAGCATGATCTTGCTGACCCAGAGCCGAGATGAACTGATCCATGATGCCGCAGTTGCAACCGACGAACCTGTTTTCCGCCAGTTGTCCATTCAGGGCGATATCTGCTTGGCTGATGTCGAGGTGATTCATCTCTTTGAAGATCTGTCCTACTGCCACTTCCAGAGAGGCGGAAGAGCTCAGGCCTGCTCCCTGAGGTACATTGCCACTGATTACCAGGTCTGCCCCTGTCAGTTGACAGCCTCGCAATAGCAAATATTTGACGACGCCTCGCACATAGTTGGCCCACAGGTATTCCGGGCGCGCCTCTATGGGGTGGCGTAAGTCAAATTCATCCAGTTGGTTGTGATAGTCGGCAGCGATAACCCTGATCAGACTATCTTGGCGGGGGGCAGCACTGATCACGGTCTGATAATCGATGGCGCAGGGTAGCACGAAGCCATCGTTATAGTCCGTGTGTTCCCCAATGAGGTTAACACGCCCAGGTGCCTGAATGGCGAGGGTCGGGCGATAACCATACTGAGTGTAAAAGGTATGTTCAGTCACGCTGTGTGGCGATTCAATACTCATATCTCAACCTCAAACCTGTTCACGAAAATGGATATCGCTGACGGAACGCAGGCGTTCGGCCGCCTGTTCTGCCGTCAGGTCACGTTGTGTTTCTGCCAGCATTTCATAGCCCACCATAAACTTGCGTACGCTCGCAGAGCGCAGCAGGGGCGGGTAGAAGTGGGCATGCAACTGCCAGTGATCATTCTCTTCGCCATTGAATGGCGCACCATGCCATCCCATCGAATAGGGGAAGGAGCACTGAAACAGGTTGTCATAGCGGCTGGTTAGTTTTTTGAGCGCCAGTGCGAGGTCTGCACGCTGTTGCGGTGTCAGTGTCGGTAGACGTGTTACCGCAAACTTTGGAAGCAACAGGGTTTCGAAGGGCCAGGCAGCCCAATAAGGCACTACTGCCAGCCAGTGTTCCGTTTCCACTACGGTGCGGCTGCCGTCAGCCTGCTCGCGTTCCGCATAATCGAGCAACATGGCTCGACCATGTTTGGCAAAATACTCCCGTTGGGCGACATCTTCCCGCGCGGCTTCGTTGGGCAAGAAGTCGTTGGCCCATATCTGCCCATGGGGATGGGGATTGGAGCACCCCATCATGGTGCCCTTGTTTTCGAATACTTGGATCCAGCGGTATTCGCGCCCCAGCTCTGCAGTTTGTTCACACCAGGTGTTGACCACGGCAGTGAGGGAGGGGATAGACAACTCGGGCAAGGTCTTGCTGTGATCCGGTGAGAAGCAGATTACCCTGCTGGTGCCGCGTGCACTCTCTAGCTGGAAGAGGGGGTCCTCGCTGGTTGGGGCCATAGGTGTATCAACCATCAGTGCCGCAAAGTCGTTGGTAAAAACGAAGGTCGACGGATAATCCGGATTTTTGTCACCAGTGACGCGAGTGTTGCCGGCGCAGAGGAAGCAATCCGGATCGTGAATGGATCGCTGGGTGCGATCAGGTTCATCCTGCTGCCCCTGCCAAGGGCGCTTCGCCCTGTGGGGAGAAACTAGAACCCACTGCTGGATCAATGGGTTGTAACGACGGTGGGGGTGATCGGTTGGTTCAAATTGCATAGGAAGGCCTGTCTCGTTCTGTACATTCATGGAAGGGGGTAACCGTTTGGATTTTGGGATTGCCAGCGCCAGGTATCAGCCGTCATCTCATCAAGCGTGCGATAAGCCTTCCACCCCAGCTCGTTATAGGCTCGTGTTGGATCTGCCCAACACTGTGCTATGTCCCCAGCGCGGCGCGGCACGATCTCATAAGGCAGTTCGCGGCCACAGGCCTTGGAGAAGGCGGCATGAATGTCCAGGACACTGTAGCCATGCCCAGTGCCCAGGTTGTACACATGGACGCCAGCTTGCCCAAGCGCATGTTTCAAGGCTGCGACGTGGCCATCGGCTAGATCCATGACATGAATGTAATCCCGCACACCGGTACCATCTGGTGTCGGGTAGTCATCACCAAAGATGGCGAGTTTGGCACGGCGGCCCACTGCCACCTGGGCAATATAGGGCATCAGGTTATTGGGAATGCCCTGGGGATCCTCGCCCATCAGGCCGCTGGGATGGGCGCCCACCGGATTGAAATAGCGCAACAGGGTCAATGACCAGTCGGGGGCTGAGTGTGCAAAGTCCTTGATGAGGCGCTCCACCATCAGCTTGCTTTGACCATAAGGGTTGGTGGCGTGAAAGGTGGGCGACTCCTCGGTGATGGGCATGATCTCCGGCTCGCCATAGACGGTGGCAGATGAGCTGAACAGCAGGGTCTTGACCCCGGCGCGTCGCATTGCCTGCAGCAACACCAGGGTGCCGCTGACATTGTTGTCATAGTACTCGAGAGGCTTTTGTACCGATTCCCCTACGGCCTTGAGGCCTGCGAAATGGATCACGGCATCTATCTGCTGGTCTGCAAACACACGATCCAGCAGGTCGGCATCCCGCACATCACCGTGATAGTGCTGGGGGCGCAGTCCGCTGAGGCTGTGGATACGTTCGAGGACGCTCTCTTTGCTGTTAACCAGATTGTCCAACAAGATGGGGGTCATCCCGGCAGCGATAAGCTGCAAGCAGGTATGACTACCTATGTAACCAGTTCCACCTGTCACGAGTATCTTCAACATTAATCGCTCCTTGGTGCTCGTTTTCATTGGGTTTTATTTGGTGTAATCGCTTTCCCTTATTCTGCGCTTGTGAACAAGGTCCTGGAAGATGCATCTCCATTTGATGTGATTTTTGTCACATTTTTCACCGCGATGAGCATGAGAATGGATAAGGGTGTATGTAAATGGATTACACAGCGAGACGCTCGTATTGATAGAATGCTCCCGCTTTTGACATGAAAGCCGTGTCAGGTATTGGAAATGTCGGTAGTATCTTGACCCTATAAAGCACTGGTTTTTATTTATACCGTTCACCGGAAAAGCTAATTCATGGCAACCATCAAAGATGTAGCACTCCTGTCAGGCGTATCCGTCGCCACAGTCTCACGTGTCATCAATAATTCGCCAAAGGCAAGTCAGGCGTCACGCGATGCCGTCTTCAAGGCGATGCATGAACTCAACTACCACCCCAACGCGAATGCGAGAGCCTTGGCCCATCAGAACAACGAAACGCTGGGGTTGATTGTTGCCGATGTGTCTGACCCCTTCTTTGGCACCATGGTTAAAGCAGTTGAGCAGGTGGCGCAGGCTACGGGGAATTTTCTGCTCATCGGAAATGGCTACCACGACGCAGCCAAAGAGAAGCACGTAATAGAGCAGTTGATAGGGCATCGCTGCTCTGGCTTGGTGGTTCATGCCAAAATGCTGCCAGATGAAGAGCTGATCCAGATGATGAGCTATGTTCCCGGCATGGTGCTAATCAACCGTATCGTTCCAGGGTTCGAGTCCCGTTGTGTGGCGCTGGACGATCGCTATGGTTCCTGGCTTGCAACTCGTCACCTGATCCAGGAAGGGCACAAGAAGATAGGGTTTCTGTGTTCAAATCATCTGATCTCTGACTCTCAGGATCGCATGCAGGGGTATCTGGATGCGCTGCAAGAGCACAATATCCCGGTCGATGAGCGCCTGATCTCCCGTGGCAGTCCGGATGAGCTGGGAGGTGAAGCCGCGATGACTGAGTTGTTGAGCCGGGGGCAACAGATGACGGCGGTCGTCTGTTATAACGATTCGATGGCGGCAGGAGCTTTGTCCGTGCTTAGCGACAACGGGGTCGAGGTTCCCCAGGAGCTATCTCTGGTGGGGTTTGATGATGTACTGATATCCCGCTACTTGCGCCCTCGTCTGACTACGGTGCGTTATCCCATCATCGCCATGGCGACCCAGGCCGCCGAGCTGGCCATTGCTCTGGCAAAAGGTGGGCCCTTGCCCCAGACGACACATATGTTCAGCCCGACTCTGGTACGCCGTCATTCAGTCCGCAGTATCGATTGATCGACGATTTGGCAACCTGAATTCATCGGCCATCAGGCAAGGTTACCCGTCAGGGGCCTTGCCTTTTTAGTGCCTCATCTTCTTCCTCTCTCTTTTGTCGCTCACTCCTGTGGGGTCGGGAAGGTCTCACGGTGCCTTCCTATGCCCTGCACGAGGAGGTCATGTCTGCTGCGATGAGTCTGGTCGAGTCATGGTTCTCAGGTGTAGATATTACCATTACGAGTGTAATCGATAACACATGATTTGTTATCAAATACCCCTTTAATTTCAATTGCTTGAGTTTGCCTTGTGGCTTTATCAAGCGTTTTTATAGCAGTGTTTATGTAATAATTACAGTTTTGTGAGTTTTGTCATGTCAATGATGGCACAGTTATTCCTATAATCTCCATCGGACAGTGAAAGCGCTTTCCCTATGGGTTGGTAAGCGGTTCATCAAGATAACAATGCAACAGTGGAATAAAGGAATAACTATGAAAGTGAAACTACTGACGACATCCGTTGCCCTCGCTCTGTCAATGACTGCATTGAATGCTAATGCTGTTGATTTTACAGGCTATTTCCGCTCTGGCGTAGGTGTGTCCCAAGACGGTGATATGCAAACCGGTCGACAGAACTTTGTCGGTCGTCTGGGTAACGAAAGCGATACCTATACCGAAATTGGTATTGGTCAGGAGGTTTACAACAAGGATGGCAAGACTTTCTATGTAGACAGCATGTTCAGCATGCAGAGCGATGGCTCCAATGACTATGAAAGTACCACCACTGTGTGTAACTTCGATCAAAAGGAGTGCAAGGATGATGCAACATTTGCCCTGCGCCAATTCAATGTTAAGGCCAAGGGGCTGATTTCCGCTGCGCCCGATGCCGTGGTTTGGGCTGGCAAGCGCTTCTATCAGCGTCACGACCTTCACATCATCGATACCAAATACTGGAATATCTCGGGAGCCGGTGCCGGTGTTGAAAACCTCAAGGCAGGTCCAGGCGCCTTCTCACTGGCGTGGATCCGGTCTGATGGTAACGATATCGATAACTCGATTGTTAACAATGACCTCAACGTTAACTTCCTGGACCTGCGCTATGCCGGCTGGGCTCCCTGGGAAGGGGCCTGGACTGAAGCGGGTGTCAGCTATGCCATGCCCAATCCGACCGATGAGCAGGAGAAGGCCGGTAATCTCTATGATCCCAAAAATGGTGTCATGCTGACCGCAGAAATGAGTCAATATTTTGCCGATAGCCGCATCTACGAGAAGTTGGTGCTGCAATATGCTGACAAAGGGCTGGCCCAGAACATGATCTCCCAAGGGGGCGGTTGGTATGATGTTTGGCATCTGACCGATGATGCCAAGGGATACCGGGTGATTCTGACTGGTGACATTCCCATGGGAGAGAAATTCAGTGTGAACCATGTATTCACTTACGGTAAGGGTGAGAAACTTGAAGCATGGCATGACAACACCGAACTGTTCAGCGCTGTCGCGCGAGGCGGTTATGCGTGGACTGACATCATGAAGACGCTGGTTGAAGCCGGTACTTATGAGAGCACCAAGACCTGGACAAGCGGCTCTGAAGAGAAATCGAGTGGTCAAAAATATACCTTGGCTCAAGCTTGGTCAGCTGGTCCCAGCATGTTTGCCCGCCCGGAGATCCGTGTTTTTGCCAGCTATCTGAAAGATGGCGAAGGCAAATCCTTCAACGGCGGTGAGGATGATAATACCTGGAACTTCGGCGTGCAGGCCGAAGCCTGGTGGTAAAACCCGACTCGTTACACCACAGGGAGCCCGCTTGGGCTCCCTTTTTTATTTTGCATTGAGGACTCGCCTTGTCGTGCTGACGTCGTCTTAGGGAGCCCGATGTTGCGAGTCCCGGCTACGGAGGCTGCAGTCGGTGAGTCTGTTTGCCTCGGGGAGAGGGTGGTCATGTTTTCGGTGATGGTACCGGAGGGCCCCGAGCGACTCTGCTTAGTGGAGCTGCCACCCGCATCCAGAGTCATTACGCGCAGGCAAGTGGCGGGATGATATGCGTTGGTGATAAAGGGCGAAGAGACGGGCGAAGTCATGTCCAGGTGGCAGAATGAAAAGGCGCACTACCTACTGCGCCTCTGTGCAACGTTATATATTTACTGCAACAGGAAGGCATCCAGCGCATAGGTGGGTTTGCCGCTGTTGTCCATCAGCCCCAGGCTGTAACCCTGCCAGTTCTTGTAGCTTTGTGGTTCCCAGTAGAGCACTCCGAGCCCTTTGCTATCGGGGATCCACGTCATCTTATTGAGTAGATCAGCAATGGTGTCGTAACTGTTTTTCGGGTCATCCCATGGCATGCCCACCTCGACAATCATCACCTCCTTGCCATAGCGGGTCACCATATCGGAGAGGTTGTCGTAGCAGAGGTTGTTGAGGGTGAACCAGTCGCCGTTGCCACTCTGGGTTGGGTAGATGGAGGCACCAATGACATCCCACTTGGCACCGTTGTTCTTTAGGCCATCAAACATCCAACGATAGAGGCTGTTGTTCTCGCAGTTGGCCAGGTGGACGATGACCTTGGTGCTACTGTTGACCGCCTTGACGGCGTCATAACCGCTGTTGATGAGCCAGGCAAAGTTCTTCATGTTGACCGAGGCGCGCCCCTCTTCCCAGAGCATGCCATTGTTGGTCTCGTTGCCCACCTGTACCCACTTGGGGGTGATGCCTGCGTTTTTCAGGGCTACCAGGGAGTTGTAGGTGTGCCACCATACGTTCGACATCAGCTGATCAAAGGTGTAGCTCTGCCAGGCCGCCGGCTTGGTCTGCTTGCCAGGGTCGGCCCAACTGTCGCTGTAGTGGAAGTCAATCAGCAGATCGAAACCGGCCGCCTTGGCCCGCTTGGCCTTGGCGATGACGTCACTGATGTTGTTCCAGCCATCAGCAGGATTGACCCATACCCTGAGCCGGATGGTGTTCATACCGTGCTCTTTCAGGGTTTTTAACAGATCCTGCTGCTGGCCGGCGTCGTTATAGAACTTGTATCCGGTGTTCTCCATCTGGGTCAGCCAGCTGACGTCAGCCCCCTTGACCATGGCCTCTCCCTGGCCATGAAACAGCAGGGCGCTGCCAAGCAGCATGGTGGTAAGTAGATGTCTCTTCATTGTTGTTATCTCCTGTCTGGATGTGTGTAGGGTGGCGACAGGGATGCAGTCCCGCGCCGGGATGGCGTCGCCG
>NZ_JBFOCL010000033.1:0-6835 GCF_040907785.1 Aeromonas sp. s8 | reverse complement strand
GCGGCCAACGAGCATGACCTCAATCAGCTGGGTAATCTGCTGCATGGAGAGGAGCAATTTGTCTCAGCCGATGCCGGCTACCAAGGGGCGCCACAGCGCAAGGAGCTGGCCGAGGTGGATGTGGACTGGCTGATCGCCGAGCGCCCCGGCAAGGTAAGAACCTTGAAACAGCATCCACGCAAGAACAAAACGGCCATCAACATCGAATACATGAAAGCCAGCATCCGGGCCAAGGTGGAGCACCCATTTCGCATCATCAAGCGACAGTTCGGCTTCGTGAAAGCCAGATACAAGGGGTTGCTGAAAAACGATAACCAACTGGCGATGTTATTCACGCTGGCCAACCTGTTTCGGGCGGACCAAATGATACGTCAGTGGGAGAGATCTCACTAAAAACTGGGAATAACGCCTTAAATGGCGAAGAAACGGTCTAAATAGGCTGATTCAAGGCATTTACGGGAGAAAAAATCGGCTCAAACATGAAGAAATGAAATGACTGCGTCAGCCGAGAAGAATTTCCCCGCTTATTCGCACCTTCCCTAACCCAAGACGCATGCGGGAAATCAATGACTATGTTTTCCACTGGGTTTTATCACTCATTACACCGACATCCTGTCTGAAAAAATCTGATGGGCTAACCATACCAGAAAGCTTTAAATGAGCCCATCATTGTGATCACCCTCCTCGAACCTGAACGAGCCCCCTCAGGACGACTTGCTCGATAACTACTTACTACCGTTCATACAATCTGAACGTTAAGGTTTGTCTACGATGAAGACGATGGCCTGAGCTTTAAAGCCATAAGTGTCTGAATATATTATATTTTCAATGGTATGTGTCACACTGCGTCAAATTTATAGTAACAATAGCCAAAGCCCCGAACACATCTACAGAGACACCTTCAGGCACAGTGTTCAGATCTAATCGCCTGGCCTCCCCAAACAACCTAGTGGTGTGCTGTTCGAGAATCTCATCCAGCTCTAAAGATGAGATGGATCTTCTCCAGCGAGGGTGAGCCTTAAAGTCCTCTATAACGCAGTGTTGCAAGCATAAATGTGGGACTTCGACCCACCCGCCTGAATCAACGGAGGTATGTACCTTGGCTTGAAAAATGACTCTGACCATCGTGAAACATCCAGATGCAAAAACTGGGAGACTTGATGATATGAGGTTAGTTCATTAATGACAAACAAGTTAACTGCGGAATGGCTTTTTGCTAGGATGGTCGAATAAAACTAGGCTGTGTTCTCAAAATGCTGGTTTTCTGTCCACACATAACTCGCGCAAGTAGCGAAGGCAGAATGCCAGTTTGATAAAGGCTGCAAAACTCTTGGCTAGCTTTTCATATCTCGTTGAAAACCGGCGAAACTTCTTCAACCAACCGAAGCACCGCTCCACGACATTGCGCCTGCGGTAATGCACCTTGTCCAGTACCAATGGACGCCCCTTATGGCGCCGTTGCTGGTCGCTGCGTTGCGGAATGACCGCTTTTATCCTTCTCCGCCGTAGCTCGGCTCGAAAGGCTTTGCTGCTATAGGCCTTGTCTGCGGCAAGATGCGCTGGCCGTGTTCGGTAGCGACCTGATGACGTTGGTATCCTCGCCATTGCCAACGCGCTTGTTGCATAGCTGATTTCTGCTGATTGCCCCGGTGACAGGCAGAAGCTCAGTGGTAAGCCATGACCGTCCGTGACCAAGTGAATTTTGCTGCCGAAACCTCCCCGCGAACGGCCAAGGGCTTGATTCATTGAGGTGTTTTTTTACGTGCACCGGCAGCATCTTTGGATGCTCTGACATTGGAGCCGTCCAGGCACCACAGGTCGAAATCGATGAGCCCTTCTTCATTGAGCTTGAGTTGCAGCGCTTCCAGAATGGCATCAATCCGGCCTGCATCCTGCCAACGCCGGAAGGTGTTGTAGACCGAATTCCATGGTCCGAAACGTTCTGGAAGGTCTCGCCAAGGAGCTCCGGTGTGGAGTATCCAGAGAATGCCATCGAGCACTTGGCGTGTTTCACGGGTAGGGCGCCCGATCAGGCTTCGAGAAGGAAACAGGGCTCGATAAGCCCCCATTGTGCATCAGTCAGCTGATAACGGCGGGACACGGAATGGATCTTAAGCTGTTGAGAAGATGTGAGATTATATCTTCATCACTTTAAGAACACAGCCTAGGGGGATTCTAGGCGAGCTCTTGTTTGTCGAGCGAGCGACAACCACGCTACCAAGAGTGCAAACACTGCTCCTGTCATCAAAGATGAGATGGCTCGAAATCATAGGTCTACCTACTGTAATATACTGTCAGTACATCAGATCTACAGATGCACAGTATATGTTGGCAGCGTACAGTGCCCACACAACAAGGAGATGTTGATGCAAAGCCCTGTAGTACCGGATAACGAACGGCTTCGCTTAGACGCATTGCGCCGTTTAGCGATACTTGATAGCCCCGCAGAGGAGCGTTTTGACCGGATTACCAGGATGGCTCGCAACATGTTTGATGTGCCCATCGCATTGGTTTCATTGGTGGATGAAAACAGACAGTGGTTCAAGTCATGTTGTGGGTTGCCGGTATTGGAGACACCGCGAGACATTTCTTTTTGTGGTCATGCAATTCTCGGTGAAGAACTGTTTGTAGTTGAAGATGCGGCCCAAGATCCACGATTTTCTGACAACCCCTTAGTCACGGGGGAACCACACATTCGCTTCTATGCAGGCCATCCACTAGAAGTTGGGAACGGTTTGAAGCTGGGTACATTGTGCATCATAGACTCTAAACCCAGGGGTTTTAGCCCACGAGACCAAGCGCTGTTAGCTGATTTGGCATCCATGGTTGAGAGTGAGTTACAAGCCGTTCAGAGAGCAACCATAGATGAATTGACGGGGATAACTAACCGTAGAGGATTCATGCTGCTCGCCGAAAAAAGTTTGAAATATGCATTTCGTGTAAAACACACAGCGGCCTTACTTTTTTTAGATCTAAATCACTTCAAACTAATTAACGATAAGTTTGGTCATGACATTGGCGATGACGCGTTGCGACATATGGCCGAGTTGTTATGCCGAGTATTCCGCGATGCTGATATATTCGCTCGCCTTGGTGGGGATGAATTCGTTGTCCTTTTACCTGGCACTGGTAGTGAACATTGTCAGAGAATTAAAGAGCGGCTGAATCATGCAATAGATGACTTCAATAGTCATAGTGGTAAGCCATACCAGTTGTCATGCTCCTTAGGAATTGTGATTTACGATGCTAGTATGCCGCCTAATTTAGATCAACTACTGCGGCACGCAGATGAAGAGATGTATTCATGCAAAGTGAAACGATAAATAGCTGTCGCCAAAAATACAACTATCTGAGCATTTCTTAGAGAAATCATTTTTATACTGGTAAAGAAGTAATTGACCGTATGAAACAAGATACCCTAATCATGGGGATTTTGTTTATTTTATTCAGTGTCTGTGTATAATTTTAATTACTTGTCTATGAATATGCATTGATGGCTTGCTACTCGAATTCCTATACATTAGCTTTCAGCAGAGCAAACCATTTTGGAAGAAACACTATTTAAGTGGCGCGAGCCCATATCTCGTGAGAAATGTCACCAACAGTATTTTAATTTCATTTAGCATGGCGAATTTTTTAACGTGAGCTATATTAAAAGTGGGATGTGTCAATGTGGGGTATGTATGTTTTCACAATACAACATAAGAAACATATTGTTAATTTTCCTTGCGACACTTTCTTCATGCGCTATTGCTGTTGATACCAAAATTGTTCTAGTTAGTTCAGCGGACACTTATCATTCAAAGTATGGGTGCTGGTTATATAATATTTATAGCGAGGCATTTTCTAGATTGGGATATAAATTTCTATATCAGGGCGTTCCTGGTGGAAGAGCACCGATCCTCGCGGAGAATGGCAGTGTTGATGGTGAAATTCATCGGGCATTTGAATACCAACAGCAAACAACCAACTTGATCAGAGTGAATGAATCACATTTCAACGTGACTATTGAAGCTTATGTGTATGACAATAAATCAAAATATAATTCTTGGCATAGCCTAGATAAGGAAGGATTAAGAGTTGAATTCAGGCGAGGCTCAAAACGCGCCGAAGACGCACTTTCCAAGCTTATTACCTCCCCCCTGCCGACAGAGGTAAACACAACTGAGCAGGGATTGAAAAAACTGATAAAAGGACGCGTTGATGTATTTGTGGAGCAGACTCTGGTATTTGATAGGAGCAAGCAAGCATTGCTTGCGGAATCGACCGAGTATAATAAAATATATTCCGCAGGAATTGTTGATACCTTGGCAGGCTATGCGTATCTTAATAAAAAACACTCAAGGCTAGCGAAAGATTTGGCCTTAATGCTAAAAAAAATGAAAACCGAGGGTAGAGTAGAACAACTGCAAGAGCAGTTTTGCTATTATGATTAATTTAAAATCCAGTTCGTGCCATGGTGCTTTACAAGCGTCTGGGGTGCTCGATGATATCCTCGCCTTCATAGAACAACACGAATGAGTTTCGATTGCCCCCCTAGTGATGGTCTCATTAGAAAACCAAATGTGTGTATTTTCGCATACCCGCGCTAAAAATCTGTCATCCGTAATCCAGCATTCTATTTAGTTATATCCAAATGAGTGTCATAATAGCATCGCTTCGGACACAACGTAAAAGGCCGCAAGGATGCAACCGTTCTCTGAAACCAGTGATCCCCACTTTCTTCGCTTAGATGCATTGCGCCGTCTCCAAGTGCTTGACTCCCCAACAGAGGAACGTTTCATTCGTATAACAAGAATGGCTCGCAACATGTTTGATGTGCCTATTGCCCTGATCTCATTCGAAGACAATGAACACGAGTGGGCCAAGCCTTGTTATGGCCTAAACATCCATGAACCTCTTCCTAATATCTCTTTTTGTAAAAATGGATTTCTCAAAGAACGCATGCTTGTTATTGAGGATGCAACCAAAGATCCTCTTTATTATAATAATCCAATGGTTCAAGGGGAGCCATACATCCGATTCTATGCTGGTCATTCATTAGTAATAACTGATGGATTGCATATCGGTTCGTTGTGCCTTATAGACCGTAAGGCTAGGGCTTTTGGAGAAAAGGATAGAGCTTTATTTACCGACTTGGCATTAACAGTTGAAAGCGAGTTACGTGCAGTTCAAATGGCGACAATAGATGAGTTGACGGGGATAACCAACAGGCGAGGTTTTATTCTTCTGGCTGAGAGGTACTTGCAACATGCATACAGAACGAAAAGGGGCCTTTCATTATTGTTTATAGATTTGAATCATTTCAAATCTATAAACGATCGATTTGGTCATGATGTTGGAGATGATGCATTGTGCCAAGCCGCCAGCTTGATCAACTTGATTTTTAGAAATGCTGATATCTGTGCTCGATTAGGTGGTGATGAATACGTGGTTTTACTCCCAGAAACAAACATTAACTATATTGAATCAATCAATAATCGAATAAATCAGATCTTTGATGAGTTCAATAAGCATAGCGGTAAGGTATATAACCTTTCTTGTTCTATAGGCTATGTGGAATATGATGCAACTACACCACCAGATCTAAACTTGTTACTCCGTTTGGCGGATGAGGCCATGTATCGTTGCAAGCAGAATTTATAAATCATATGCACCCTATGGGCATATGATTTAAGAGAGTCGTTAACTAGTATGGCAATAATCTGCAACAATAAAAATATCAAGTTAATTTTTATTTATGTACATTTTTAAATTATAGTTACTTAATAGTTCGGTTATGTGCCCATACAGTAACAGCAACTCTAGACTTTAATTTTAGTTTTCTTAGAATGTTTCTCACATGTATTTTTACCGTCCCATGAGATATATATAATAATTTTGAAATGACTTTGTTTGAGTGACCTTCAGCAAGAAGTTTTACTACATCAATTTCTCTATGGCTTAATGATTCAATAATGCCAACATTACTATCTGATAATGAGATTGACATTACTTTATTGTTTGACTGAGGACTTTCAATTGATGTATCAGCACATATGCTCTTAATGAAGCCAATTAAATCAAGCGGTTCAATATTTTTTGAAAGATATCCATTGGCTCCGAACCTAAACGCTTCTACAACATCAATTTCCAAATCTGACTCGGTGAAGATAACGACCTTGCTTTTTATTTTCTTTGCTCTGATTCTCTTCAGCGTTTCTAATCCATTAAGCACTGGCATTTGAAGGTCAAGCAATATTAAATCTGGTTCATATTCTACTGCCAGATCTAATCCTTCTTTACCATTGCCAGCCTCTGCAATCACCTTCATAAGGTGATCTGTTGAGAGTGTAGCTTTGACTCCTGCCCGCAATATAGCGTGGTCATCTACAAGCAATACTTTTAATGCTTGCATTTCTTCGATTGAAACTTTGTTATCCATAACTACATTCTCAATACCATGCTAGCGTCACATTACACCATACGTGCATAAAAAACACTATAAATCAACACGTTAACCAATATGCAGGATGCAACTCTATAATGGCCCATAGCTATGTATCTTTATCATTTTAACCCCAGTCGTTTGGCTAGGGAAGGTGCGAACAAGTCCCTGATATGAGATCATGTTTGTCATCTGGAGCCATGAAAAAGGGTTCATCATGAGTCATCAGCTCACCTTCGCCGACAGTGAATTCAGCAGTAAGCGCCGTCAGACCAGAAAAGAGATTTTCTTGTCCCGCATGGAGCAGATTCTGCCATGGCAAAACATGGTGGAAGTCATCGAGCCGTTTTACCCCAAGGCTGGTAATGGCCGGCGACCTTATCCGCTGGAAACCATGCTACGCATTCA
>NZ_JBFOCL010000032.1:0-17721 GCF_040907785.1 Aeromonas sp. s8 | reverse complement strand
GTGGAGCGGCCCTGAATGCCATAACGCACCTGAGCCTGTTTGTAGGTGAGCTCGCCTTTTTCAATCTGCTCGACCAGCGCCAGTTTAAAAGTCAGCGAGTAATCGCGCTGTGTCCGTTTCACACCTTGTCCCATCGGGTTCTCCATTTATTGGGGGGAAAGGTGTAAACCATATTCAGGACGGGACACTGAAAAAACAAAAAGCCCTGCCAGATTGGCAGGGCTTTTTCAGTCAACCGCATAGCTGGGGAGTCAAGCTCCCGAGCCGCTTACTGGTTGTGGGTAGAGCGACGTGGACGACGGGCCTGAGCCGGTTTGCCGGCACCATCAGCCGGACGCTGACCACCTTGCGGCTTGGGCTTGCCACCGTTACCGGTACGGGCACCACCCGCATTGCCATTGGAGGCGGAACGACCGGCCCCTTGACGCTGGCCTTGACCTTGCGGACGCGGCGCACGGCGCTGCTCGCTCGGATCGCGGGGCTCTTTGCGAAGCGGCGCGCCGATACCACGGGCGATGTTGTCGAGGGTCTCGCGGGAGGCTTCAAAACCGGCTACCTGCTCGCACGGGATGTTCTGCTTGGTCAGACGCTCGATCGCCTTGATAAGCTTCCCTTCATCGGCTGCAACCAGGGAGATGGCGTGACCGGCAGCACCGGCACGACCGGTACGACCGATGCGGTGAACGTAATCTTCCGCCACGTTCGGCAACTCGAAGTTGACCACTTGCGGCAGCTTGTCGATGTCCAGACCACGGGCGGCGATGTCGGTCGCCACCAGCACCTTGACGCTACCATCCTTGAAACCGGCCAGTGCGCGAGTACGGGCACCCTGGCTCTTGTTACCGTGGATGGCGGCTGCGCTGACGCCGTTCTTGTCGAGGGTCTCGGCAACACGGTTGGCCATGTGCTTGGTACGGGTGAACACCAATACCTGCTGCCAGTTGTTGCTGGTGACCAGATGACTCAGCAGCGCGATCTTGTTGGCCTTGTCGCACGGGTGCACCAGCTGCTCGATACGCTCGGCAGTGCTGTTACGCGGGGCCACTTCGATCACCGCCGGGTTATCCAGCAGACCGGTGGCCAGTTCGCGGATCTCGTCGGCAAAGGTGGCGGAGAAGAGCAGGTTCTGACGCTTCTTCGGCATCAGAGCCAGGATACGGCGGATGTCACGGATAAAGCCCATGTCGAGCATGCGATCCGCTTCGTCCAGTACCAGGATCTCCACTTCGTCGAACTTGACGGCGTTCTGGTTGTAAAGATCCATCAGACGGCCGGGACAGGCCACCAGCACGTCCAGACCACGGCGAGTCGCCATCATCTGCGGATTGATGCTGACGCCGCCGAACACGACGTGGCTGCGCATCGGCAGGTGTTTGCCGTAGTTACGCACGCTCTCGCCCACCTGGGCGGCCAGCTCGCGAGTCGGGGTCAGCACCAGCGCACGAATGCGGTTCGGAGAAACCTTGCGCTTGCTCTCCATCAGACGTTGCAGCATCGGCAGGGTAAAGCCTGCGGTCTTGCCGGTCCCTGTTTGGGCCGCCGCCATCAGATCGCGGCCAGCCAGAACGGCGGGGATCGCTTGCTGCTGAATGGGAGACGGGGTGTCGTAGCCTTGTTCGGCAACGGCACGCAACAAGGGTTCGGCCAGACCGAGGGAAGTAAAACTCATAATTACCTGCTAGAGATAGGGGCGCCGGGGATTTGTGGTGGGGCTCCTCTGCTGAGCCGATGCCATCTCACAAGATCTGGGCCTATTGATAAAACAACGATTTCCCCGGGGAGCAGAGCAAAGGGGAAAGAATAGAGGCGCAGTCTAACGGAGTTGTCCGGGATAAACGAGAAAAATGTGATGCTCCTCCCAGCACGAACAGAAAATCCCCCTCCTGCCCCCCGAATAATCCCGTTGATTGATGTCGCACGCACCACACTATTAACTGGCAACACAATATCTGCCCTCGCAGGCATGACTCGCGGGGCAAAAGCACGGGATAGAAGAACACAATAACGAGGTTTAGCTATGACCACGCCATATCGTCCCCGCGGCAGCTGGCAGGCAAGGATTGGCCTGCTGCTTCTGCTGCTAAGCCCTGCACTGCAGGCCAGTCAGACCCTGACCGTGGCCTGGAGTCACTGGCCCCCCTTTAGCCAAATCAACAACCGGGGTGAGCTGGATGGGCTGGATGTCAGCCTGACCCGCCAGATCCTCACCCAGGCTGGCTTTGCCCCCAAGTTTCGCGAACTTCCCTGGGCGCGGGCACTGCATCTGGTAGAACACGATCAGCTGGATGTGGCGATGGCCGCACTCCCCCTGCCGGAGCGCCAGAGCTATGCCCGCTTCTCGACCCCCTACCGTCAGAGTGCCTATGTGCTGCTGAGCAATGACCCTATCCCGGGCCATCAGGATCGCTGGGCACAGCTCGATAATCTGCCCGCGTTGTGCAACGAGAAAGGGCTCAAGATAGGCAAGTTGCGCGGCACTCGCCCCATGCATCAGATGGATAGCTGCCCTGCGCTTAAAATGGCGACCGAATACAACGCCGATGAGCGGATGATCGATCTGCTGCTGGCTCGCCGCCTCGATGGCATCATCATGGAGTGGCAATATGCTCGCTACCGGCTGGCCCAGCTGGGGGCCGAAGAGTTTATCAGCTGCCAACTGTTGCTACACCACCAGCCGGTCAGCCTGATGTTTGCCAAAAACAGCGTGAGCGAAGAACAGATCCTCAAAGTCAACGAGGCCATTCATGCCTTGCCCAAACCCCACAACAAGTTCTCGCCCCCCAGGTGTCGCCTCAATGCCGATCCGGGCGCCGCGGATCTGCTGACCCGCACTCTCCGCAAGCATTGACGGGATAAGCCGCTACCTGAAATAGCAAAGGCGACCCGAAGGTCGCCTTTTTGGTATTGTCGAACTTGATCTCCTGACTGATGGTGATCAGTCGATAAGCAGCAACAGCGATCAGCGCAGCTGCGGGGTATGGGTCAACACCCCCTGATTCTGGGCGCGATGGCGCAGCAGATGATCCATCAACACCAGCGCCAGCATGGCTTCGGCGATGGGCACGGCGCGGATGCCGACACAAGGATCGTGACGACCCTTGGTGATCATCTCGATAGCCTCGCCTTCGGTATTGATGGTCTTGCCCGGCACAGTGATGCTGGAAGTCGGTTTGAGCGCCATGCTCACCACGATATCCTGACCTGACGAAATACCGCCCAGAATGCCGCCCGCATGGTTGCTGGCAAAGCCCGCCGGGGTCATCTCGTCGCGATGCTCGGAGCCTTTTTGCTCCACTACCGCAAAGCCGTCACCGATCTCCACCCCTTTCACCGCATTGATGCCCATCATTGCGTGGGCAATGTCGGCGTCGAGGCGATCAAATACCGGCTCACCGAGACCCACCGGCACATTGCGCGCAATGACCTGCACCTTGGCACCGATACTGTTGCCCTCTTTTTTCAGGTCGCGCATGTATTGATCGAGCTCTTCCAACTTGCCCGCATCGGGGAAGAAGAAGGGATTCTGCTCGATCTGCGCGGCATCAAACACCTCGGCCTTGATGGGGCCGAGCTGGGAGAGAAAACCGGTGATCTCGATGCCGTGCACCTGTTTGAGGTACTTCTTGGCAATGGCCCCCGCCGCTACCCGCATCGCGGTCTCGCGTGCCGAGGAGCGACCGCCGCCGCGATAGTCCCGCTGACCATACTTCTGGTGGTAGGTGTAGTCAGCATGACCCGGCCGGAACAGATCCTTGATATCGGAGTAATCCTTGGAGCGCTGATCGGTGTTCTCGATGAGCAGCCCGATGGAGGTACCGGTGGTCTTGCCCTCGAACACTCCGGAGAGGATCTTCACCTCGTCCGGCTCACGGCGCGGCGTGGTGTAGCGGGAAGTGCCCGGCTTGCGCCGATCCAGATCCCCCTGCAGATCCGCCTCGCTGATCTCCAGCCCCGGCGGGCAGCCATCGACCACGGCGCCCAGCGCCAAACCGTGACTCTCGCCAAAGGTGGTGACCCGAAAGAGTTGACCAAAACTGTTCCCTGCCATGCGCGCTCCTGCTTAGTTCTTGTAGATGGCGAAATGATCCTGATACTGCACCAGCTCGTCACGGGTCATTACAAAGACGCCGTGACCGCCGTTTTCGAATTCAACCCAGGTAAAGGGGATCTCGGGGAACTGGGCTTCCAGATGGATCATGCTGTTGCCCACTTCGACCACCAGCACGCCGTTATCCTTGAGGAAATCTGCCGCATGGGCCAGCAGACGCTTGGTCAGCTTGAGACCATCGGAGCCGGATGCCAGCGCCAGCTCGGGCTCGTGACGGAATTCATCCGGCAGATCCGACATATCTTCGGAGTCCACATAGGGCGGGTTGGAGACGATGAGATCGTACTTGTCGCCCGCCGGCAGATCGCGGAACAGATCGGAGCGGATCGGAATGACCTGCTGCTCCAACCCGTGATCGTTGATGTTGCGCTCAGCCACGTTCAGCGCATCGATGCTGATATCGATGGCATCGACTTCCGCTTCAGGGAACTCGTGGGCCATGATGATGGCGATGCAACCTGAGCCGGTGCACAGGTCCATGATCCGGGTCGGTTCATGTTTGAGGAAGGGCGCGAAACGGTTGGCCACCATCTCCGCAATGGGGGAACGGGGAATGAGCACCCGCTCGTCCACGTAGAACTCCCAACCGGCATACCAGGCCTTGTTGGTCAGATAGGCGGCCGGTACCCGCTCCTGTACGCGGCGGATAATCAGCTCGGCGATACGGTGACGCTCGCTGCTGGTGAGACGGGAGTGGCGCATGGCCGGGTCTACATCCGGTGGCAGATGTAACGCGGGCAGTACCAGCTGCACAGCTTCATCCCAGGCGTTGTCGGTTCCATGACCGTAAAAAATCCCGGCGTCGTTGAAACGACTCATGGCCCAACGCAACATGTCCTGGATGGTGTGCATCTCGGCAACCACCTCATCGATAAATATCTTGTCCAAATCCACCTCCAAGTCGAGTAATATCCGGCCCGAGCCCCGTTTACGTTGCGGGCAAGACGCATACCTAATACATGAGCATCTGATGAAAAAAACGCCCTCACCGACAGACGAGGAAACCCTGCTGTTCCGCGATGCGATAAAAGGTACCCGGAAAATCAAGCAAGATACCATAAGGGCCGAGTTACGCCCGGTCAAGCAGAAACGCGAATTGCGCGAAACCCGCGAAAAGCTTGGGGTTGACCACTATTTCAGCGATGAGTATCAGCCCCATCTCGACGATGATGGGCCGACCCGTTACGTGCGGGAAGATGTGTCAAAATTTGAGCTGAAAAAGCTCAAGCGGGGCATTTATCCGCCGGAGATCTACCTGGATCTGCACGGCATGAACCAGCAGCAGGCAAAACAGGAGCTGGCCGCCCTGCTCACCCTCTGCCAGAAAGAGAACATTCACGTCGCCTCGGTGATGCACGGCATCGGCAAACATATTCTCAAACAGCGCATTCCCAGCTGGCTGGCCCAGCACCCCAATGTGCGCGCCTTCCATCAGGCCCCCCGCGAATGGGGCGGCGACAGCGCCATTCTGGTGTTGCTGGATATCGAAGAGTAGTTAGCCAAACGACCACACTATACTGAATATCAATATGTTATTCGCCGTGGAGGTCGCATGTTTACACAGGGTTCCCATGCCGACATAAAGTCATCTCTCGACGCCATCGGCGCTGCCGTGGCGGTGTTCAGCCTCGACAAGGATGATCACTTTGTGCTGGTCTCTGCCAACGATACCTTTGCCAAGGCGTTCGAGCTGGATGTCCTTGGCAGCATTGGCAAACAGCTGAGCGAGATGTTTCCCCGCTACATCACCAATACCATCGAGCCGCCAATGCACGAATGTGTGCGCATGCAGACCGGGCTCGAGAGCGAGCTGCCCATCGACAGCCTCTCGCGCACCAGTTGGTGGCGCTTTATTCTCTCCCCCATCATCCCCGAGCAGGCACGGATCAACCGGATCATCGTCACCGCCATCGACATCACCGCCAGGATGCAGCTGGAAGAGGCGCTTACCACCAGTCGCCGCCGCTTCGAGGCAGTGGTCAACTCCGCCTATGACGGCATCATCAGTGTCAGCAGCGAGTCACGCATCGAGCTTATCAATACCGCCGCCTGCGAAATGTTCGGGATCGACGAAAGTTATCTCGGCAAACGGCTGGAAACCCTGCTGCCACAGCGTTTTCGCGCCAATCACGAAACCTATTTCAAAGCCTTCAGCAGCTCCCCCATCAATTCGCGCCCGATGCATGCCCGCGCCTCGGTGATGGGTCTGCGCCGCGATGGTAGCGAATTTCCGCTGGAGGTGACCATCGCCAAGATCAATCTGGGCCCGACCACCGAGATGACCGCCATCTTGCGGGATATCTCGGAGCGAGCCCGACTGGTGGAGGAGTTGAAGGTCGCCGCCACCACGGATCCCCTGACCGGCATTGCCAACCGGCGCCGCTTCAACGAGCTGGTCAACGCCGAGATGCAACGCTGCCAGCGTTTTGGCCATACCATGAGCCTGCTGCTGATCGATATCGACCACTTCAAGGAAGTCAACGATACCTTTGGCCATCAGCAGGGGGATTTGGCGATCCTGAGTCTGGTGAAACGGATCAGCAAACAGCTGCGGGAGGTGGACATGCTGGGTCGCTGGGGTGGCGAAGAGTTTATCGTGCTGCTGCCGGAAACCTCCCTCGAGCTCGCCTGGGCCAGCGCCGAGCGGATCAGGCTAGCCATCGAATCCCAGCACCATGCACTGGAGGGGGCTCTTGAGATCTCCCTCACCATCAGTATCGGGATCAGTGCCAGCAAGGGCAGCCATGACACTGTAGAGAAGATGGTCAGACGAGCCGACACCGCCCTCTATCTGGCCAAGAAACAGGGGCGCAACTGCTGCCGCAAAGAGGAACCGGAGCCGACCTGATGGCGCACGCCCCTGCCCTCTGGTGACACTGCTAACCTTTGCCTGCAGAGATAACCAACCGCAACGAATACAAAAGACAGCGCTACTCTCTTCGGTAGCGCTGCTTTTTTCATTCTGCTTTTGGTGCACTCTTCCATCACAACCATCAAGGGGACGGCTAAAGCGCAGTGGGCCGCCATCAGCCAGAGAGAGCCTCACCGACAGCATGCCGCCGTTGGGCAATTGCCAGTCGAAGAAGTCATCAAAACCGGCAATCGTTACGGCGCGGATCACCTTGGCGACCACACCGTGCGCCACCAGCAGTATCCGCTCCCCTTGCATGGTCGAAGCAAGTTCCGTGAGTCCCTGTGAGACTCGGGCAATCACCTCATCAATGGTTTCACCACCGGGAGGAGCTTCAGCCCAGCGCCGGGTGATATTGCGCGCCCACAGTTCGGGATAGCGATCCCTTGCTTCTGCCTGCGTCAGACCTTCAAACAGGCCGACATCCCGCTCACGAAAGGCAGGCACAAGTTCCACAGGCAATCCCAACTGACGAGACAAGATGGCACCACTCTCCCTTGTTCGCAGCAGGGGGGACGCCAGCAACCGATCAAACGGCTGCTGTGCCACAGCCAGCCGGGATATCTGACGCACGCCATCGTCGTTAAGTCCAATATCCAGCGAGCCTTGATAGCGTCCTTCCGCATTGGCCTGCGTCTCTGCATGGCGGATCACCACCAGTTCCATGGTGCACTCCTCTTTCCTGCTATCTGCTTAGTGATTAAACCGCAATCGACTTCCCATTCGGATAACGTGATGATAATCCCCATTTATCTGCGCACCTTAACGATTCTTTAAAATCGAGCAAGATTACCTCGCTCGCAGTAAAACAACATCCGCTGAACTACATACTCTCATCCGTAAACGAATAGATACACATGACTTTTACATCCTATATGTTCATTTTTTCTCTCTGTGAAATAAATGTCACCAAGGTGATGCCATGAATTGATAGATGGGAAGAATAAACATCCTCATCATAAATACGAGAAGGATCGCGTCATGGGTGTGCTCTTCGAACCCATCGTTTAGCAAAACATCACACAATGTTTTTGAATATTACTAAGCAGCAAGGGTAAAACATTAGATCCAGCCATCAATAAATTTGATGTGGGCCGTTTACATCACTTTAAATGGGAAAGAAAGTTGGCTGACAAATACAGTTCCCCCTCCAGATTGATGGATCTCTTTTTAATCACTACCACATATTATCTCGTACCATAAAAATATATAAAAAGGGGGCCAAGCCCCCTCTCCTTATCAATCAATGGATGGACTATCTCTTATTATTGGGTTGTCACCAACGCCCAGGGGCCACCTTTGGCGGGATCATCCCCTTGCGTCCACCATTTGGCCTGATAGACGGCGCCCTTGTAGCTCACCTTGCTGCCAGCGGTATAGACCTTGCTTGCATCCCAGGCAGGCTGGCCATCAACCGGCGGATCAACCGGGTCGACCGGGGTGGGATCGAGCTTGGCGACGATCCGCACTTTCGGCCAGTTGGCGTGGGAACCGTAGAAGTTGGTCACGCACTTCTCGTAATCACCCGGCACCAGCGCAGAATAAGCGGTCTGAAAGCCCACCAGCTCGCACTCGAAGGAGTAACCGCCCGGGCGATCCGGATAGTATTTCCAGTTGCCATCCCAGTTGGTGTAGAGCACATCGGTAGCGCCGTTAAGATTGAGGCTGCCATAGGGAGTCTGCTGCCAGCAGGTGTTCTTCTCATCCGCCTTGAGCGGGATCTGGTAGTGGTTGGCCAGCCCTTCCCAGTAGCGGATACGATTGACCGGCTGCCCCTTGTCCTTGTTCTGCTCGCCACACTCGATGCCGCCGTTGATGACGTTGATGGTGGTGCCAAAACCATAGCCGATACCAGCGTCAGCTTCCCGTTTGGAGGGTACCCAGGTGCGATCAATCACGTGCAACATGGCCGGTTTCGGGGCCTGCGGGGTGAGGAAGAACCAGATGGCAGAAGCGAGGTTGAGCCAGGAGTCCGCCACCAGCCCCGGGTTGTTGAGCAGCACGGAGGCATCGCCATCGAACATCGCCTCGGAGAAGGCACCGTAGTTGAAGTGGTAGGAGAGCTGCTTGGCGCCGCGGCCGAAGTACCCCTGACCCGTGCTGCAAGGCCACTTCTTGTTCTGCCAGTCGTTCTGGCCACAGCCGGTGGTATAGCCGGTCTGTCCCTCTGACCAGCCCATCTCCCGCACATGCACCAGCGCCTGTTGCCACTCCTCCAGCCCCAGCGGGTTATCAGAGACGTTCTCCTTGGCAATATGGCCCCCCGTCTCCTGAGAGAAGTGCGCAAAGGCCGTCACAATGGATTTTTTACAGATCGCATCAGAGTCGCGACCGTCGGTATATTCGCCACAGAACGCAGGGAATTTACCGATGGCTCGCAAGAAGCGGACATAAGTATATTCCGGCGCTGCCATCTGGGTTAAATATTCCCATTCAGATTGGGGAAATACCCGTTCAACCCGTTTTACGTTGTCAGGATTGCTGGCCAGACCCGGTTCAATGGCATCAACGATTTTATTTGACCGGGTGGCCAATGCCTTGGCCCATATTGCATACATGGGATTAGCCGTCTTGACTTTTTCCACGGCGGCCAGATCCGGGGCCGCAATCACATATCCTCCAGCATTTTGCGGATCGGGTTGAATATTCATGGCTGCACTCATTGCGGCATAGCTTGGCAATGCGCAGGCGGCAGCGATTAGCCAGGCACAACGCTTGGGTTTGAACATGTTTATCGTCCTTGTTTGAATTAATGCGTTCCAAGAGTAGGTGTTTCAACAACTAAATTCACGATGAGAATTTAGAAATAAGCAGAATTTGTGAGCCATTTCACCTTGTGATATTCAGTGCAGCTGAAACAAAGAAAAAGAACCCAAACGAAAACGTCACAGCGTGATCTTTCGCCCATTTTTAGAACAGTTGAGACGGCCGGGTGGCATGCCATACGGTCATTGTTCGTGATGAAAAAAATGGCTGACAGGCTCAACCTGTCAGCCATCATCAATGTTCAAGAAAAATGCTCAAAATAGCCGGATGTCAGGCACGCACGGCACGGATCAGGATATTGCGCGGGGTCATGGGTTTGGCACAGAACTCCCCCACTTCGACCCGATAGCCCTGCTCTTGCAAAAAGAGCGCGCGATCCAGCGCCAGCCAGATCTCGAGGGGACGGCGAAACAGGTGGCGCACCAGCTCCATGCGGGCGACATCACCAAAGCGGCGCTCCCCGTGTTCCAACCAGGCGGGGTAGTCCAGCCCGGCGGGCAGCACAATTCCTTTGCGTTCAGCAGCCCAAACGCAGAATGCCTCGAAGGTGCCGGTCAGCAGGCTCTTTTGCATATTGGGCACCGGCAGATACTCATCCACACCGCGCACCTGACGCTGCAGGCAGTCAAACCCGAGCCGCCACACCACTTCCTGCTCGCGCAGGCGGGCGATCCGCGCACCGCCAGTCACCGTCTCCTGTAGCGGCAACTTGAGATCCGCCTTGCTCAACACCAGCTCGCTGGCGCTGGCCGCGGCTGACAGCGGGCGATAGTGGCTGCTGCGGATCAGGTGGTAACAACAGGGAGAGATGGTCACGCCGCTGGCACTGCGCTCGGCCACCCGCTCCAGCAGATGGGTGTGCAGCTCGCCGCAGGCATGGAGTGCCATAGCGTGATGTTCGGGGGCGATCAGCGCCGCCGACTCGCGGGCAAAAGCATCGGCGCAGGTAAAGGTCATATTGGCGCCATCCCGCTCGGCCAGCAGCCGACCTTCGTCACAAAGCTGCCCTTGCAACTCCAGACTGAGGATCGGAGCCTGCCGATGAATTGATACCAGCCGCCCAAGGTGGCCCTTGCCGGCACACCACTCCAGATAGGGGCCCTGATGGGCAGGCAGACAGGCGGTGAACGACTCGATCTGGGCCTGCTTGCGCCCCGGCATATGCCGCGCCATCTCCTTGCTGCAGGTGATGGGCTCTGGGGCAAACGGGACAAGCTGACTGAGTTGCTGCAGCTCGGCTCCCTCGGCAATCCAGGGGACAAGCAGCGTGCTGAGGGCATCCATATCCGCATCGAGCTCCGCCAACTGGCCGAGCGTCAGCCCATTGAGCAACGCCGCCAGTTCGGGCGCCTCATCGGCAAAGGCCATGGTCAGATTATGATATGGCTGATATTGCCACCAGCGCCGGTAGCGGGTGAGCAGTCGATCCAGTTGTTGAAAACGTTGAGCCAGCACGAATGCCCCTGCCTTGCAGTCAAAAAGGAGGCTCATTCTAGCGATCCCGCTTCAAATTGCACTCTCAATACCAAACGATCAGCGCCGCGCAACAGCACAGCCAACCCTGTGAGCCAGGGCAGACCTGACAAAGTGCGGGGTTTTATGCTATATTCCGCCCCCTCTTTCACGCGCCCCGCCCAACGCGGGTCGCTTTACCACTAGCTATGGGACCAACAACATGACCATCAACGCCATTCTGCAAGCGCGCGCGGGCGCCAAGTGTGAACTGTGCAGCGCCGAGCAGGCGCTGACCGCCTTCGTGGTGCCTCACTCCCCCGCCAGCGACGATGATCACAGCGTTGCTATCTGTGACACCTGCCGTGGTCAGCTGGAACAACCGGATACCCTGGTGGTCAACCACTGGCGTTGCCTGAGTGACAGCATGTGGAGCCAGGTGCCTGCGGTGCAGGTGATGGCATGGCGCCAGCTCAAAGCTCTCTCCGGCAAGGGTGAAGTGTGGGCTCAGGATCTGCTGGACATGATGTACATGGAAGACGAAGCCAAGGCCTGGGCTGAAGCTGGTATTGCTGACGAAGATGACGACAGCGTACCGACCGTTGACTCCAACGGCGCCGTGCTGCAAGAGGGCGACTCCGTCACCCTGATCAAGGATCTGGACGTGAAAGGCGCCGGTTTCACCGCCAAGCGCGGCACCCTGGTCAAGGGCATCCGTCTGACCAACAACCCGCTCCATATCGAAGGCAAGGTCAACGGCGTGCAGATCGTGCTGGTTGCGGCCTACCTGAAAAAGGCCTAAGCCAGGAGCGATTGCTCTGCTGTCTACTACCAGAGCACAAGCACAACGAAAAAGGATGGCGTCACGCCATCCTTTTTTATACCCGCTTGCCGCAAACGGCCAACTTGAGCCCATAACAGGCCAGCCAAAGCAACAAGGCGCATCCGGATGGACGCGCCTTCTTTACAGGGCCGATACCGTTAACCGGCAGCGGAAACGGTCACTCAGGAGGAGAGCTTGCCGTCCAGTTCGGCAATCTTGGCCGACCAGTAGGCCGGGCCGGTTTCGTGGATGTTGTTACCCTCGGAGTCGACCGCTACGGTCACCGGCATATCTTCCACTTCAAACTCGTAGATCGCTTCCATGCCGAGATCGGCAAAAGCTACCACGCGCGCCTTCTTGATCGCCTTGGCCACCAGATAGGCGGCGCCACCAACGGCCATCAGATAGACAGCCTTGTGCTGCTTGATACTCTCGACGGTTTTCGGACCACGCTCGGACTTGCCGATCATGCCGATAAGGCCAGTTTCACCCAGCATCATGTCGGTGAACTTGTCCATCCGGGTAGAGGTGGTGGGGCCAGCCGGGCCAACTACTTCGTCGCGCACCGCATCAACCGGGCCAACGTAATAGATGAAGCGGTTGGTGAAATCGACTCCTTCCGGCAGCCCTTCACCATTTTTCAGCATGTCGGCGATACGCTTGTGGGCGGCGTCGCGACCGGTGAGGATCTTGCCGGAGAGCAGCACGGTATCACCGCTCTTCCAGCTGGCCAATTCGGCCTTGGTGATGCCATCGACGTTGACGCGGCGCACGTTGCCACCCGCTTCACGGGTGATCTCCGGCCAATCACTCAGTTTCGGCGGAGTCAGTTCGGCAGGGCCTGAACCATCCAGCTCGAAGTGAACGTGGCGGGTCGCGGCGCAGTTGGGGATCATCACCACCGGCTTGGAGGCGGCATGAGTCGGCGCAGATTTCACCTTCACATCCAGCACGGTAGTGAGGCCGCCCAGACCCTGGGCACCGATCCCCAGCTTGTTGACCTTGTCGTAGAGCTCGACCCGCAGCTTCTCTTCGGTGGTTTGCGGGCCACGAGCGATCAGCTCCTGAATGTCGATGTGCTCCATCAGGGCCTCTTTGGCCAGCACCGCCGCTTTCTCGGCGGTACCGCCGATGCCGATGCCCAGCATGCCGGGCGGGCACCAGCCTGCGCCCATGGTCGGCACGGTTTTCAGCACCCACTCGACGATATCGTCAGAGGGGTTGAGCATCACCATCTTGGATTTGTTCTCGGAGCCGCCGCCTTTGGCCGCGATGCTCACTTCCACCTTGTTGCCGGGGATCATGTCGATATGCACCACGGCAGGGGCGTTGTCTTTGGTGTTTTTGCGACTGCCGGCCGGATCGGCCAGCACCGAGGCGCGCAGCGGGTTGTCAGGATTGGTGTAGGCACGACGGGTCCCTTCGTCCACCATCTCCTGCACCGTCATGTCGCTGTCCCACTGGACTTGCATGCCAATCTTGACGAAACAGGTCACGATGCCGGTGTCCTGGCAGAGCGGACGATGACCTTCGGCGGACATGCGGGAGTTGATCAGGATCTGGGCCAGCGCATCTTTGGCGGCCGGGTTGGCCTCACGGTCATACGCCGCTTTGGCAGCCTGAACAAAATCCAACGGGTGGTAATAGGAGATGTACTGGAGGGCATCTGCGATAGAATCGATGAAATCCTGTTTTTTTATAATGCTCATATCATCCTCACTGGTCCTTGTCTCTGCCACGGAGCAGGGCAAGGGCTTCCATATGATGGGCCGTGCTGACGTGCTGGCTAAAAACTATCAACCAGCAAAAAACGAACGACACGGCAGTTTGTTCTTAAGTCACCGACACCTATGATACGCTTGCCCACCAGCACCGACTAGGGTTCGGGAACCAAACTGTTGCCTGTGTAACATAAAATGACGCCAACACTTCATATCCATCATCTAGACCATAGTGCTGAACTCCATCAGCTTTTTGCCCGCCTGCAACATCAGCCGTGGGCCATGTTGCTGGAATCGGCGGGACCACTCGCTGCCGATAACGGCTTTGATATCATCACTGCCGATCCGCTGGCGACCCTCGAAACCCGTGGCGAGGTGACCACTCTGCGTGTCGGGGCGAATATCAGCAAACACCACGAAGATCCCCTCGCCCTGCTGGCCCATACCCAGCAACAGCTGCTGGGGGAGCTGGATCTGTGCGCCCCTCACCTGCCCTTTATTGGCGGCGCCCTCGGCTTGTTTGGCTATGATCTGGGCCGTCGCTTCGAGCGACTGCCAGTGCAGGCCGCCGCCGATATCGCGGTGCCGGACATGGCGGTAGGTATCTACGACTGGGCGCTGCTGCGCAATGTGGCGACCGGCGACTGGCAGCTGGTGCACTGGGGGGATAAAGCGGGCCTTGCCAACCGGCTGGCCTGGCTTGAACAGCAGCAGGCCAAACCGGCCCCCGCTTTTGCCTTGCAGGGGTCGTGGCAGAGCAATATGAGCCGCGCCGAGTATGGCGAGAAGTTTTCCCGTATTCAGGAATATCTCGCCGCGGGAGATTGCTACCAGATCAACCTGACCCAGCGTTTCAGCGCCCCCTATCAGGGGGATGAGTGGCAGGCCTATTGCCTGCTGGCAACCGCCAACAAGGCCCCCTTCTCTGCCTTTATCCGCCTGCCGGAGAGCGCGCTGCTGAGCCTCTCTCCCGAGCGGTTCCTGCTGCTCGATGGCCGCCATATCGAAACCAAACCCATCAAAGGCACTCGCCCTCGCCACCCCGATCCGGCCACCGATCGGCAAGTCGCACGGGAGCTGGCGCAGGCGGACAAGGACAGATCAGAGAATCTGATGATCGTTGATCTGCTGCGCAACGACATCGGTCGGGTCAGCCGGCCGGGCTCGGTCAGCGTGCCTCATCTCTTTGCGGTGGAGTCGTTTCCGGCGGTACATCATCTGGTCTCCACCATCCACGGTGAGCTGGATGCACACTGGCAAGGAGTCGATCTGCTGCGGGCCTGTTTCCCGGGTGGCTCCATCACCGGCGCCCCCAAAATCCGGGCTATGGAGATCATCGAAGAGCTGGAACCCCAGCGTCGCAATGCCTATTGCGGCAGCATCGGCTATCTCAGCCAGCATGGCCGGATGGATACCAGCATCTGCATTCGCACTCTGATCGCCGAAGCGGGTCACCTGCACTGCTGGGCCGGTGGCGGCATCATCGCCGACTCAGACGCCGACAGCGAATATCAGGAGACCTATGACAAGGTCGCCCGCATCCTGCCGCCGCTGTCGGCGCTCTAACCCTCCCCACTGTCTGGCCAACGCACAGGAGAGCTCCCCGACATGGATCGCCACGAACTGCTGACCCGCTTCCAGTTGCAGCGACCCGCCCCGGCCCATCGCCTCGCCATCGGCGGGCTCAGTCCGGCGGCGGTGTTGATCCCGGTGGTGATGCGCGACGAGGGGCTCAGCGTGTTATTGACCCGGCGCAGCCCACGGCTACGTCATCATGGGGGGCAGATCAGCTTTCCCGGCGGGCGACAGGATCCCGGCGACGAAGACCTCATTGCCACAGCGCTGCGGGAGACCGAAGAGGAGCTCGGCATTCCGGCCCGGCTGATCGAAGTGATCGGCACCCTCAACCCGCTCAATACGGTGTCACGATTCGAGGTACTGCCGGTGCTGGGGCTGCTCGATGGCAACTATCCCCTTATCCTGAGTCCGGATGAGGTGGATCACGCCTTCGAAGTGCCGCTGACCCATCTGCTGGATCGGCGCAACCACATCCCCCTGACCCTTTCCAGAGGGGGGAAAGCACACACCATCTACTGGATCCCCTGGCAACAGCACTTTATCTGGGGGGCTACCGCCAGCATGATTAACCAGCTAGCCCAGCATCTCGCCAGATAACAATTTACCTACATTTGACTGAGCGAGATTTAATCATTAACACTAAAATAACGTGCCAATTGATAAACAATAATTGAATTTTTCTTGTTTTGATCACATTTCCATAAGAAAGTGCGGTTTTTCGTGCCGTAAAGATGAATTTGATCAACATTTTTGATTAGAAAAACCGTATCCTTGCGCCGACTTAATAAGAACCACACATTCGGGGTGAGATAGATGTCAAACACAGTCACTGGCACGCAGGGAGTTGCGGCGTCAACAGAGCAAGGGATCAGCTCTACTCAAACCACTCGTTGGGAAAAACGCGACTCTACCTGGGTCATCAGTCTGTTCGGGACCGCGGTTGGTGCGGGTATCCTGTTCCTGCCGATCAACGCGGGTATGGGCGGTTTCTGGCCGCTGGTCGTCATGGCGCTGCTGGTAGGTCCCATGACCTATCTGGCCCACCGTGGTCTGGCCCGCTTCGTCCTTTCCTCCAAAAAGCCAAATGCAGACATCACCGAAGTGGTGGAAGAGCACTTTGGCGTGGGTGCCGGTAAATTAATCACCCTGCTCTACTTCTTCGCCATCTACCCCATCGTGCTGATCTACGGCGTGGGCATCACCAACACCGTGGAAAGCTTTATGGTCAACCAGCTGCAGATGAGTGCCCCGCCGCGCTGGATCCTCTCCATCGTGCTGATCATGGGCATGATGTCGGTGATGCTGGCCGGTGAAAAGCTGATGCTGAAAGTGACCGAGCTGCTGGTTTATCCGCTGATCGCCATTCTGGCCGGTATCTCCCTCTACCTGATCCCGGACTGGACCGGCGCGGCGCTGGAGCAAGTGCCCTCTGCCAAGGATTTCGCCACTACCCTGTGGCTGACCATCCCGGTACTGGTCTTCTCCTTCAACCACAGCCCGGCCATCTCCAGCTTCTCCCTGGCCCAGCGCCGCGACCACGGTGATCAGGCGGTCGAGAAAGCCGATGCCATCCTCAAGCGTACCGCCATGGTGCTGCTGGGCTTCGTGATGTTCTTCGTCTTCTCTTGCGTCATGAGCCTGACACCGGCCCAGCTGGCGGAAGCCAAGGCTCAGAACATCGCCGTGCTCTCCTATCTGGCCAACCAGCATGCCAGCCCCATCATCTCCTACTTCGGTCCGCTGGTTGCGTTCGTCGCCATCGTCTCCTCCTTCTTCGGCCACTATCTGGGTGCCCGTGAAGGTCTGAAGGGGATGATCGTGCAGAACATGCGCAAGTCCGGCAAAGAGCCGAACGCCAAGAAAGTCGAGATGTTCATCATCGCCTTCTTCATCCTGACCCTGTGGGGCACTGCCATTGCCAACCCCTCCATCCTGGGCATGATTGAATCCTTGGGCGGCCCGATCATCGCTACCATCCTGTTCATCATGCCGATGTACGCCATCAAGCGCGTACCTGCCATGGCGAAATATCAGGGCCATATCAGCAACGTATTCGTTGCAACCATGGGGATGATCGCCATCTCCGCCATCCTCTATCAGCTGGTCGGTTAATCCCCCACCTGCCGCTGATAGCAAAAAGCCAGCCGAACACTCGGCTGGCTTTTTTATCTCTGCTGTCCCGTCCTGAATATGGTTTACACCTTTCCCCCCAATAAATGGAGAACCCGATGGGACAAGGTGTGAAACGGACACAGCGCGATTACTCGCTGACTTTTAAACTGGCGCTGGTCGAGCAGATTGAAAAAGGCGAGCTCACCTACAAACAGGCTCAGGTGCGTTATGGCATTCAGGGCCGCTCCAC
>NZ_JBFOCL010000031.1:0-63381 GCF_040907785.1 Aeromonas sp. s8 | reverse complement strand
CGTTTGCTCCGATTACAGTTGGCGTGTGCCAGTACGAAGTTGTGACCCAAATCGATTGGATAACGACGCCAGGGGATGAAATGGTCTACCTCACCACTCCCGTGTATCGCCTTGTTACAGTAAAAACAGGTTCCCCCCTGCAAGTCCCTCAATACCTCTCCTACTCGCCCCAGCGCCTGACGGCTTGAACCAAATAGAAAATTCTCCAACCCCACACTGGGGCCAATCAGTGGCTGATTACCCTTGATGTCGCAGATAAGCTGTAACCAATGCTGTCGGGAGAGGGAGACCACCAGATCGTAAAAGCGGTGGAGACAGTAGAGAATGCCGGGGTTAAGGCAGATATGATCCGCGCCCCTTTGGTGCGGATAGAGGTGGCACTCCTCTCGCCCACCCAGGATCTGCAGACGCCACAAGGGTCCCTCAACAAGGATGCGCCGAACTCGGGCAAGAAGAGGCCGCCAGGCGTCGTGACGACGCAGTGCAGTTACCGAGCGGACCCCCTCTGCACGCAGCCGGGACAACTCCGTCAGCATGATGGCCTGACGACCGCTGCTCTGTTTGAGCAAGGTAGCCGTTTCTCCCGTCGCCGAGTAGGGCAGACTGTGCTGCCAATAAAGCTCCACAAACTTGGTGGCCAGTTCGTCCAGCGTAATATTGCGCGCCGCGGTCAGATCATGGGTCTCGGTACTGCGCTCAATCGCGATATCTGCAATCCCGTGAAGCAAGGCGCACTTGTAAGTGGCCACAAAATCGCCTTCGGTAAAGATGCGTTGCAGATAGGCAATAAAAGCGAGTTGTTGCTCAGGGGAGGCGTGCATGTTCGCCCCCAAGGATAAGACTCTGCCAACTCAAGCCGCTACGCGCCAAGGCATCCCCCTGTGGTTCTGACACATGGAGAAGTGTCATCCCCCCCTCCAATGCAAGCCGCTCCACTTCATCGACAGCTACCGGATACATGGCTCGCTCCCGCATCTCCTGCTCCGAAATAACCAGGCGCAGACTCAGTACCAGATAACCATCTGGTGAGAGCAGCTCATGAAGACGTGCCAGAGCCAAGGGACGAGACTTCGGGGGTAGATGCATCCAGACAGCACTGAGCAAAATCAGATCAAAAGTACCGGTCACGCGAGAGAGAGCCGGCATAGCATCATTGACCCACGTCACCGCAGCCTCACGGGTATGACATTGCCCCTGTAGAGCGAGTGCCTGACAGGGCTCGACAGCGACCACACAGTGGCCCCGATGGAGCCCGGCTAAAAACGCGGCATCACGACCACTGCCAGCCCCCACATCGAGCAACCTGCGCGGCGCAGCCAAAAGCCAAGGTTCCAGCAGAGTGAGCCAGTCGCCGTGAACAGCGCGAGCAGATACCTGCTGGTAACGGGTCGCCAATTCGGTGGCGTGGCGCTGGTAGTAATCGAGGGACACAATGCGTTCCGATTGGAGAAGGAAGGGAAATAGTCTCACAAGATCAGTGGGTTGACCATGACAAGGACGACACTTTCCAAACATGAGCCATTAAGGATGCAGGGACATTTACCAAAACGGGATGCCAGCCAAAAGAACTGAGACCAGAGGGCTCTGAATGATGCCACCGTTCAACATTTCGGGTAATATTCGGCCAACTCACTGATCTCTTGGCACTTATTATCGCCATGAGAGGTCAACGCCAGATGGAGATGGCTATTAATGAACTCGACTGATGTCGTGACCCTGTTTGGGGATGACAAGATTCTTTCCTTTGACCTTGAACTGACCCGGGATGAAAAACTCCGTCATCTGGGGGCGCTCCTGGCTGGTCGTGAACTCAATCTCAAGGGCCCGCAGGATCTCGCACTCAAGGAGTTAAATGCGCTGGCACAAGGGGCGGATGTGATCCTTGGTCACAATATTCTCGATTTTGATCTCCCCTGGTTGGCCAAACAGGCTGTACGCCCTCAGTTACTTCTCGAAAAGCCGGTAATAGATACCCTCTATCTATCTCCCCTTGCCTTTCCCAAAAACCCCTATCACCGCTTGGTCAAGGATTACAAACTGGTTCGGGATACCCTCAATGATCCGGTCGCGGATGCAAGGCTCGCATTGCAGATTTTCTCGGAACAGCTGATAGCACTACAAGCCTTACCCCTGTCCCAATTGCAGCTTTATCAATATCTGTTTGACCAGGGAGTCATAGCGCAATTTAACACTCAGGGTCTGTCACTGGTGTTTGCCAGACTGACAGGCCGCCCGCCAGTACGGGTCTCGGAGCTACCCACCCTTATCAAGAGCATTGCCCATGAGAAAGCGTGCCCCAATCAGCTCAACCGAGTAATTGGTGATGCCCTGCGTCAACCCATGCTGTTGTTACCATTGGCTTATGCCTGCGCCTGGTTGCCCGTGTCCGGCGGGAACTCCGTATTGCCCCCCTGGATTTGGCGCCGCTTCCCCCAGACCGCAGAAATCATTCACACAGTTCGTGAACGTCACTGCGGTCATGCTGACTGCAGCTATTGTCAGGAGAACCACGACGCACGCCGCCATCTGCAGCGAATTTTCGAGCTCGACAACTTTCGCAACCTGCCTGATGGGACACCATTGCAGAAGACCTTGATCGAGGAAGCCATGGCTGGCGTCGCACTGCTCGGCATACTCCCTACCAGCGGCGGCAAGTCGCTCTGCTACCAACTCCCGGCACTGGTGCGCAACCAGCGCAGTGGTGCGCTAACTGTGGTGATCTCCCCTCTGCAGGCACTGATGAAGGATCAGGTGGACAACCTTAAACACAAGGCCGGTATTGAAGGGGTTGCCGCTATCTCGGGGCTGCTGACGCTACCAGAGCGAGGCGCGATTCTTGAACAGATCCGCATGGGGGATATCGCCTTGCTCTATATCTCCCCCGAGCAGTTGCGCAACCGCACAGTCAAACAGGCAATACGGCAACGTCAGATCGGTGGCTGGGTATTTGACGAAGCTCACTGCCTGTCGAAATGGGGACATGATTTTCGCCCTGACTATCTCTACTGCGCCAAGGCCATCGCCACAATTGCCAAGGAACAGCAGGTCCCCATGCCTCCTGTCTTCTGCTATACCGCGACCGCCAAACCGGATGTGATTGAGGATATTTGCGCCCAGTTTCTCGATAAACAGCCCCGACCTCTTCTCAGACTGGAAGGCGGGGTTGAACGTACCAACCTCGAATATGCCGTCGTTGAGTGTCCCGGTCTCAATAAACAGGGCCATATCCTTAACCTGCTCGAGCAGTTCTTTGGTGAGGAAAAGCCCGGCTCCTGCGTTATCTATTGCGCAACCAAGCGCAGCGTGGACGAGCTGGCCGATTTCCTCGGTCAGCAACAATCCCTCCCTGTCTCGCGCTTTTACGCCCGAATGGACAGTGCACAGAAAAAAGCGACTCTCGAACAATTTATCAATGGCGAGATCCGGGTCATCTGTGCGACCAACGCCTTCGGGATGGGGATCGACAAGGATGATGTGCGTTTGGTGATCCATGCCGATATCCCCGGCTCTCTCGAAAACTATCTACAGGAAGCGGGACGAGCTGGCCGCGATACAACACAAGCCCACTGCGTATTGCTGTTTGATGAACAAGATATCGAGAAACAGTTTCAGCTCGAGGCCATGAGTGAAGTCAGCCTGCGCGATATCAAACAGATTCTGCGCGGAATAAGGCTCAGGGCCAGCAAAGGAGGCAAGCAGGATAACAACTCGCCACTGGTCGCCACCAGTGCAGAGCTCATCAACCAGCCAGAGGTAGAAACCAGCTTCGCTGCCGATGACAGCAATGCGGATACCAAAGTCAAGACAGCTATTGCCTGGCTCGAACGAGCGGGCTATCTGGAACGTAGTGACAACATCACTCAGGTATTTCAGGGGCGCCCTCTGTTTGCTTCCACAGAAGAGGCAATGAAAAGGGTAGACAGTCTGAAACTGGCTCCCAAGGCCAAAGCCATCTGGCAAGCTGTTATCCAGGCGCTGATGAGTGCTGCCGATGATGATGGTCTCAGTGCCGATGCCATTGCCGAAGAGGCAGGCCAATACATGGCAGACAAGGGAAGTGGTGTTCAGGCCAGTGAAGTGATGCGGGTACTCACCCAGATGGCGGATGTCGGTCTTCTCTCTCAGGGGATGTTACTGACTACCTGGCTTCGCCCCAAAGGAAGAGACAATGCCAGGGTGCTCTGCGGACAAGTACACAGTATTGAAAAGGCGATGCTGGACACCTTGCGTGAACAAGAGCCCGAACCTGATACAGGGCAAGGGCTGATCTTTAACATTCGACTGGTCAATCAGGCCATCAAAGATCTGGGGCATGAACGGTGTAACCCTGGCTTGCTGCGCAATTTGCTGACCAGCTGGGCCCAGGATGGTCGCTCGGGGGGCGAGAAAGGCTCCATTGATGTCAAATATCTCTCTCGGGATCTTTACCAACTCACCTTCAACCGAACCTGGTCCCAGATTGAGCAGACAATTGATCAACGCCATCGCGTCACTGGCGCCACCCTCGATTTTCTCTACACCCTGTTGGCAAGCAGCGAAGAGAGTGTCCAGCGCCAGGTGATGCTGTCATTTGCCCTGGAGCAACTGGTCAAATACCTGCGAGAAGACATGGATGTGGCTCAGCTCATGAACAAGCGGGAGGCAAGCAGCCAGCAGGAGTGGTTGCTCAAAGGGGCAGAGCGGGCACTGCTCTACCTGCATGAGCAACACGCCATCGTGCTGCAAAATGGTCTTGCAGTGTTCCGAAGCGCCATGACCCTCACTCTGACGGCTGAGCGGCAGCAACAATACAACAAGGCAGACTATCAGCCGCTTGAGCATCACTATCGCCAGAAGGTGATTCAGATCCATGTGATGAATGAATACGCCCGCATCAGCCTGGAACACTTCAAGAAAGCCAAAAAGCTGGTGACAGACTACTTCTCCATGGAAGCTGACAAGTTCCTCGGTCACTACTTCAAAGGGCGCAACAAAATCCTGGAGCTGGCGACCAGCGAACACTCCTGGAAGCGCATTGTCGAAGATCTTCACAACCGTGCCCAGGAGCAGATCGTTCAGGCACCGCCCGAGCAAAACTTGCTGGTACTGGCAGGCCCGGGTTCAGGCAAGAGCAAGGTGATTATCCACCGCTGCGCCTACCTGATGCGGGTCAAGCAAATCTCCCCATCGCGGATCATGTTGCTCTGTTACAACCATAATGCGGCGATGTCCCTGCGCCGACGCCTGACCGAGTTGCTGGGGCGTGACGGAGCACGGGTCTCGGTATTCACCTTTCACGGTCTCGCGATGAGCCTGACAGGCAATGCGGTGCAAAACCGGACATCCGACGATATCGACTTTACCACCATCATTGATGACGCTATCAAGCTGCTCCGGGGAGAGCAGAGCCAACTCGGTCTAGAGTTGGAAGAGCAGCGGGAAAAGCTGTTGGGGGGTCTGCAGTTCCTGCTCGTCGACGAGTACCAGGATATTGACGAACAGCAGTACCAACTGATCGCTGCACTGGTTGGAAAAAGCGAAGAGGATGAAGAAGCGCGACTGCACCTGATGGCAGTGGGCGATGACGACCAGTCTATCTACGCCTTCCGCGAAGCGAACGTCAGCTTTATCCGTCGCTTCGAGCAAGATTACAACGCCCAGACGCACTACCTGACCTGGAACTACCGCTCAACAAACCACATCATCGAAACGGCTAACCAGCTGATAGAACACAATCGGGATCGCATGAAGAGCTCGCACCCCATTGTGATCGATGAGCGGCGCAAGATGGAGGTACCGGGTGGCGCTTGGGAAGGGCTGGAGCCTGCGCGCGGTAAAGTCATCGTCCAATCCTGTACTGACGCTGCCCAACAGGCCGCTGAAATCGTCAGACACATCACCCTGATTCGTGAAAAAGATCCGACATGCCCACTGGAGTCTATCGCAGTACTGGCTCGCAATGGGTTGGATAAAGAAGAGCTGGCATGGGTACGTTCAGCACTCGCTGATGCTTCTATTCCCTGCAGATTTACCCTGGATCGAGAGCATGGCTTCCCGATACATCGCTGTCGCGAGATCTTGCGTTACCAGAACTGGTTACATCAACAAGGCCACGCACTCCTGACTGCGCAACAACTAGCTGATCCACTCCCTCCCCCTGATCAGGCAAACCGCTGGGAAACCTTGCTGTACGATCTTATTACCCAATGGCAGGAGAGTCAGGGAGAGCAAGCACTGTCGGCTCACTATTTCCTGCTGTTCCTTTACGAATATCTGAGCGAGCAGCGTCGCCAGATCCGCTTTGGCAAGGGCGTGCTCCTCAGCACGGTGCATGGCGTTAAAGGAGAGGAGTATCGCCATGTTTTGATCCTTGATGGCGGATGGCAACGCTGCGCAGAAAGCAATGCGAACAACATCGAGGAAGAGCGGCGACTCTTCTATGTTGCGATGACCCGAGCAATCCAACGGTTAGTGGTTATGTCCCGCGCTGACCAGCGGCATCCCCACCTTCCTCTCATTGCCGAACGTTGTTACAACGAGTCGAGCCAGGCCACCGCCCCTGTACGGCAACGCCGTTTTGCCATCATGGGTATGCGCCAACTGGATATCGGTTATGCAGGCCGTAGCAATGAAAACCACTCGATACACCAGAACCTGCGGCAATTACACGTCGGAGACGCAGTGCGTATTGATATCGACAAGCTTCAGAAACTGCATGTTTTCCATGGTCAAATACCCGTAGCTCGTCTCTCCCAAAGTGCTCATCAGACCTGGATGAATCAGTTTGCAACTATCCGGCACGCCAACGTCATCGCCATGATTGAGCGGAGCAAGGCACAGACAGACGATGCCTACCAGGAGCAAGTTCGAAGTGAACGATGGGAACTGCCCATTATCGAGCTGGAGTTATAAACGCCTGGGTGAGGAGTGGTCGATCACTCCCCCTGGCTCGTCACAACAACGGCATCATGTCGCGCCTATTGCGTTAACGTGAGCAATAACAACGCCAATAGATCCCCCTTGCTACCGGGATAGACAAGCACCGGATTACTCGCATCTCCTTAGCCAGACCTTTGGCAGAAAAAACACCAGGCGCCTCATCGCGCGGGGGACACAAAGGCCTTATGTTCAAGCTGCAATCCGAAGCCACCGGCTTGCAGCAGCACTCAGGCATGTCGTGGCCCAATATTGAGTAAATTGAAGTTGGCCGCTGCATTTTAATGCACTTACAATACGCCCCCAATTTTGTTGGATTCTTGTGATGCCCAGTCAATGTAATCGTCTCTTCCTGTTTCTCCTGCTACTGCTCTGGGGCGTGGCGGCGCACGCCATTACCAGTCTGAATGAAGACGAGTTTGATCTGTCTGAGCGCGCCTGGCTGTCATCACACCAGGAGCTGGTCATCGGCATGCCGATGATGGGTGATCCTCCATACAGCTATAAAGATGCAGACCAACGCTTTACCGGCCCAGTCCCCGACATTGCGCAGCAGATTGCCAGAACGCTCGGGTTGACCCTGCGCTTCAAGGTTTACCCCTCCTACGTGGATGCGCTGACCGGGCTTGACCACGGCGCAATCGACATGCTGGTGAACGACCAGCCAAGCGAACAGTGGCGCTCCAATATTGTCTCCCTCCCGTTTTTGCTCTCCATGCCGCGCGGCGTGCTGCTCAACAATGGCAAAACGAAGTTGTCACGACAGGATGCTCATGGTTTGCACTGGGTCTGTGTCACGGGAGTCAATGCTTGCAGTGAATTGAAAAAACTGGGATTTTCCCGTGTGACCGAGGCCGAGAGTCGCAGCGAAGCGGCCTTTATGCTCAAAAAGCGCATGGCTGACGCCTATCTTGCTGACATGCCGTCACTGGTGATGGTGAAAGATCAGCACTCCAAGGCTGGCTTCACCATTGCAACCCCGGAGTGGGTAAGCGGCACGTCTCTCTCCATCAATATGCACAAGAGCGACCCGGCACTGGTCAGCCTGGTGAGCAAGGCATTCAACGAGATACCGGTTGAAGATCGTCGTCATATGCTGGCAGCTACCACGACTAGCCAACATGCGGACTCAGGAGCGGTGAAGTCTGTGCAGTTTACCCCTGAGGAGCAGGAGTGGCTCAACCAGCATCCTGAGCTGACTTACGGCGTCTCTCCGGACTGGACCTCCATGAGCGAGTTCAATTACCGGGGCCGACTGGTCGGTTATGTGGCGGACCTGATGGCGCTGATGCAGCAAGTCTCCGGGCTGAAGTTCTCTCTGGTTCGCACCAATAGCTGGGGTGAAACCCAGAATCTGCTGAAGCTGCGGCAGATCGATTTTATTCCGGCCATCTCCCCCAACCACGACCGCGGCCAGTTTGCGCTGTTCACCCCCGGCTATCTGTTTGTCGATCGGGTAGTCATTGCCCCCAAACGCAGTGCCGATATCACCGATCTCTCACTGCTGCGAGGGAAACGGGTCGGCATGGTGCATGGCTCGCTGGATAAAGATCTACTGACCCACATCGGCGCCCATCCGGTAGAGGTCAACAATGACAACCGCTTGCTGGAGCTGCTGGACACGGGCGATGCCGACTACGTGATGGTCACCCTGCCATCCATCAACAAGCGGGTGAGCGAACGCTATCAGGTGGTCTATGCCGGCAAAGACTTGCGCCTGCCGGTCGCCATGGCCACGCGCAAAGATCCCATGCTGCAGCGGATCCTCACCAAGGTGCTCTATTCGATACCGCCGGAGGAGCTCAATAAAGTGGAGAAACGCTGGCTCTCCATGAGCGTGCAGGCCGGCATCAATAGCGAAACAGTGCTGTTCTGGTTCGCAATGGGTGGCGCGGCTGCCACCCTGCTGTTTGCCCTGTTCTGGGCCTGGAACCGTACCCTGAAACGGGAGATCGTGCAGCGTCAACGGGCCGAGAAGACACTCAATGAGCAGTTGGCGTTCGTCCAGACCCTGCTCGACTCCCTGCCCAATATGGTGGCATTGCGGGATCACGAGCATCAACTAACCCTCTGCAACCGGGCATACCGCGAGCTGTTTATCGGTGACGGATCCGCAGGAGATGGCTGGGGTTATATGACCGAGGATGAGCGGCAACAGATGCTGCGCGAGGAGCGTGCGGTCTGGGAAACCGGCCAGATCTTCGAAGGATCGGGTTATACCCAGCGCGAGGGGGATGTGCCCCTTCACGTGGTCTACGTCAAGTTGCCCTATCGCGGCGCAGACGGCGAGATTCAGGGAGTGCTGACGGTCTTGACCGATGTCAGCGCCCTCAAGGCCGCCGAAAACAAGGTGCGGGAAGTGGAGGGCAGACTGCGGGACATCACCGACAGCATGCCGGGTCTGGTCTATCAATATCTCTGGCAAGGGGCCGGCAAGGGGAAATTCCTCTATCTGTCCCAGGGGGCCAGCGACATTCTCGGGATGACCCACCAAGAGTTGATGGCAGCCGAGTCTGGCGGCGTGATCCTCGGCTTGAACGATGAGGCTATGGCAACCTTTATCGATAAGGTGGCCAAACATGCGCAAACCCTTGAGCCGCTCGATATGGAGGTGCTGGTGCCCTCTGTTCAGGGGGAGCGCTATATCCAGATCCGCGGCAACTTTGTGGCGCAACAGGGCCATGATCGCCTGCTCAACGGCGTAGTGCAGGACATCACCGCCATCAAGCAACAGGAGCATGAGCTGCGTGAGGCGCGCGCCGCGGCCGAGCAGGCGATGCAGGCTCGCAGCCGTTTCCTGGCCACCATGAGCCATGAGCTGAGAACCCCCATCTCGGGCATGCACGGCATGCTGGAGCTGCTGCGCATGAGCGAGCTCAATGATGACCAGCGCTATCTGCTACGCAATGTGGAGAGCTCGGCCAACCACCTGCTCTATCTGGTCAACGATATCCTCGACTTTTCCAAAATCGAGGCGGGTCAGCTGCACCTCAATCGCCAATCCTGCCGTCTGCAACCAGTGGTGTGCGACGTGATCCGCGGCCATGCCGCACTGGCCTACAGCAAGGGGCTGAAGGTCACGCTCCAGTGGGAGGATCAACTCCCCGACCTGGCCGATATCGATCCGGTCAGACTGGGCCAGGTGATTTCCAATCTGCTCAACAACGCGGTGAAGTTCACCGAGCAGGGCACCATTTCGATCCAGGTCAGCTATCAGGACCAGCAGCTGGTTATCGCGGTGACGGATACCGGCATCGGCATCGCCGAAGAGAAGCAAGCGCTGCTCTTTACCCCGTTCGAGCAGGTGGAATCCGATATCAATCGCCGCTTTGGTGGCACCGGTCTGGGCCTGGCCATCTGTGAGCAGTTGGTGAAGAAGATGGGCGGTACCCTGACGGTCAAGAGCCAGCTCGGTGAAGGGGCCTGTTTCCGCTTCAGCATCCCGCTGCTCAATGGCCTGTGGGAACCACCCGCACTGGCGGGCAGCGAATGGTGGTGGCTGGGTAGCGATGCCGCCTTGCAGGCCACCATGGCACGGCTCGGCGCCCGGTTGACCCCCCTCGAGATCCACCAGCTCACCGCCGATCTCGACGGCCTGCTGTTGGCGGAAGAGGCCGCGCTGGAGTCCAGCATGGGGAGCGATTGGCACACCTTGCTGCAGTCCGGCACTCTCAAGGGGGTCATCCTCTCCCCCCGCGAAGCGTTGCGGGGGCGCATGGGCTCGGAGAACTGGTGGCGCCTCGGCCAATCCCCCCTCTATCCGGATCTGTTGCTCGAAAGCTGCCGCGAACTGATCACCGGGCGAGCCGTGACCACCCATGCCGCCAGCATCGAGAAACTGGGCGGGCGGGTGCTGGTCGCCGATGACCATCTGGTCAATCGCGCCCTGCTGACTCGTCAGCTGGCGATTCTGGGAGTGGAGTGCGAGGTAGTGGAAGATGGCGAGAAGGCGTTGCGCGCCTGGCAAACCCGGAATTTCGCCCTGCTGATCACCGACTGCCACATGCCGCACATGGATGGCTACACCCTGACCCGCCACCTGCGGGAACAAGGGGAGCAAGCCCCCATCATCGGCGTCACTGCCGATACCTCGGAGGAAGCGGCAGCCAATATGACGGCAGCCGGCATGAATGACATGCTGTGCAAACCCTATTCGCTGGAGTCACTGCGCCAGATGCTGCTGCGGTGGTTGCCCGCGACTACGATCACAGAGAGAGTGCCCGCACGACAGGCCATCAATCTCGACATGATCGGTCGCTGGCAAGATCTGTTTGGCGATGAAGGGATTGCCAAAAGCATGGCAAGGGAGTATCTGGCCTCCAACCGGAAAGATTGCCACGCTATGATGAGCGCACTCTCCTCCGATGATAGCCAGGAGCTGGTGGAGATCGCCCACCGCATCAAAGGGGCAGCCAGAATGGTCGGGGAGCTCTCCCTGGCCGAGCAGGCGGCGCAACTGGAATCGGCGGCCCGCCTCAAACAGTTGAGCGAGCTCGCGCTGCTGACACAGAGAGTGGAAGAACAGATGAACAATATTGAACGTGAAATGGGATTGTGGCTCGATGAGTAGAACGGCAGACGAGTTGGTCATCATGGTGGTCGAGGATCACGGGTTTCAACGCAAGACCCTGATGCACCAGATCCGGGCGCTCGGTTATCAGCAACTGCTGGAGGCCGCAGACGGCATCGAAGCCCTGACGCTGTGCCAGAGCCACACTGTCGACATCCTGTTCTGCGATCTGCGGATGCCCGGCATGGATGGCATGGCGCTGCTGCGCCGCCTCTCGCTGGGTGGCTTTCGGGGCGGCATAATCCTCTCCAGCGCGCTGGAAGATGACGTGGTGGAGGCCGTGCTGCGCATGAGCGCGGCCTATGGTCTCCATGTGCTGGGTCGCATCGAGAAACCCTCCAGCCCGCAGCGGCTGCGCCAGTTGATCGACTCCTGGGCACCCAAGTCGGCCCCGTCCGGCAAAGAGGATGGTCTCACCCTCTCGGTGGACGAGCTCAAACACGCCCTCGACAACGACCAGTTGCTGCCCTGGTATCAACCCAAGGTCGGCTTTGCGTCCGGCCAGTGGGTGGGGATGGAGGCGCTGGCCCGCTGGCAGCATCCGGAATACGGGCTGATCTCCCCCGGCATGTTTATCCCGCTGGCGGAAAATAACGGTCTTATCGATCAGCTGACCGATGTCATCATCAACAAGTCGCTGCAGGATTGCCATCTGTGGGGGCAGACCGGCCTATCCCTCAATCTGTCGATGAATCTCTCAACCACCTCGCTGATCGAGGGAGATCTCTGCCACTTCCTGATCAACCAGTGCCAGCGCTGGGGCGTCAATCCCGAGCTGATTACCCTGGAGGTGACCGAAAGCTCGTTTGTCGAGGATATCGGCAAGGCACTGGAGGTGCTGACACGACTGCGGATGCACGGCTTTGGCCTCTCCATCGATGACTTCGGCACCGGCTACTCCTCGATGCAGCAGCTGGCGCTGCTGCCGTTTACCGAGCTCAAACTTGATCGATCTTTTGTCGATCGCTGCTATGCCGATCCCTCCCGTCTGGCCATTATCGAATCGAGCATCGAGCTGGCCCGCAAGCTGGGGCTGAAATCAGTCGCCGAAGGGGTGGAAGATGTGCAGACCTGGCAACTGCTGGCCAAGCTGGGGTGCGATATCTGTCAGGGCTTTTTTACCGCCCGCCCGATGCCGCGCAGCGAACTGCAGCACTGGCACCAGATCTGGCAAGCCCGGCTGCCGACCCTGATATCCGGCTGATCTCCCGCGACCAACCCTTCGGGCCAACAGGGCTCCGACCGGCAACGTGAATGGCCGCCTTGGAAAAGGTGGCCATTTTCTTTATCTAGGACTCGCCACTCACGCATGCCCGCCCCTTCTCCAGCAACCGTCTATCCAGCCGAGTGCCTTCAGCAAAGCCACCATTTATGCAAAATAAGTTGCATCACAAATGGTGCTACTGACGGATAACACCTATCGCGAGCGAGAGCAGCCTCTCTTCTCCCAGACGCATAAACTGACAATAAGACAATGAATCGCCTGCTGTAACAGGAATGGTTCTCAACGATGCGCCGTGCCGATGAGGTAGACAAGACAACCTGAAATCGTTTTCCCTTTTGAACAATAAGCTGTCTAAAATCAAATAAAGTTGTAAATAATCTTTGTTATGGTGAGCGTATAGCAAGCGGCCTCCCTGTCGCTTCCCCTGCTGGCTCCGCCAGATGCAGCATTTTCTGCGCCTTGAAAGCGAGTTTATGACGCCATGATCACCATCACCCTCGATGGGGCTCAGTTGACGGTTGACCCGACCAGAACCCTGCTCCAGATAGCCAAACAGCACCAGACTGATATCCCCTCCCTGTGCGGTGACAACACCAGCGGCCCCAAGACACCCTGCAATCTCTGCGTGGTCGAGATTGCCGGTCTCGGCATCCGGCGCGCCTGCGAGACGCGCCCCGAGGCAGGGATGGTGATCACCAGCCAAAGCGATGCACTGCGCGCCCACCGCCAGCAGGCGCTCGGCCGCATCCTCGCAGATCACTACGCCGATTGCGAAGCCCCCTGCCAGCGCGCCTGTCCGGCCGGGGTGGACATTCAATCCTATCTGCATCACATCGCCATGGGGGATCACGAAGCGGCCATGGCCGTCATCAAGCAGACCCTGCCGATGCCCCTCTCCATCGGCCGGGTCTGCCCCGCCTTTTGTGAGGCACAGTGCCGCCGCGCCTTGGTAGATGAACCGCTGGCCATTCGTCAGCTCAAGCGTCACGCCGCCGATCTCGATCTGGCCGAGATTGCCCCCTATCAACCGGCAAAGAAGCCCGCCAAGGGCAAGCGGGTTGCCATTATCGGCAGCGGCCCGGGCGGCCTGACCTGCGGTTACTATCTGGGTTACGAGGGGTTCGAGGTCGATCTGTTCGAGGCAATGCCAGAAGCGGGTGGCTGGCTGCGCTACGGCATCCCCGAGTACCGGCTGCCCAAGGCGATCCTCGATCAGGAGATCGACCTGATGTGCCAGAGCGGCATGCGGATCCACACCCAGCAGCGACTGGGCCACCAGATCACCCTCTCGGCACTGTGCCGCGACTATGATGCGGTCTGTCTGGCAGTCGGCGCTTCCAAGGCGGTGCCGATGGATTACCCCGGCAGCACCCTGGCGGGTTGTTATCTCGGGGTCGATTACCTCAAGGATCGGATGCTGGCCAAGCGGCTCACCACCGGCAAGAGGGTTGCGGTGATCGGGGGTGGTAATACCGCGATCGACTGCGCCCGCACGGCGGTCAGGCTGGGCGCTGAAACCACCCTTATCTATCGCCGCACCCGCGCCGAGATGCCCGCCGAAGCGTATGAGATCGACGAAGCGGAGCACGAAGGGGTGCGCTTTTTGATGCTCACCAATCCGGTGGAGAATCTGGCCGATGAGGCTGGTCGCGTCTGTCAGGTGCGTCTCGAGAAGATGGCCCTCGGCGAGCCGGACGCCTCCGGTCGCCGCCGCCCCGAGCCCACCGGCGAGTACCTCATTGAAGAGTTCGATACCGTGATTGCGGCAGTGTCGCAGCAGCCGGATCTGAGCTTTATGGAAGGGGAGCCCCTCACCCTCCCCTTCACCCGCTGGCAGACGCTGGAGTCCCACCCCGAGACCATGCACAGCGGCCACGGCAACCTGTTCGCCATCGGCGATCTGCGCCGCGGGCCTGCGACCGCCATCGAGGCGGTTGCCGATGGTCGCAAGGCCGCGCTGGCCATCGATCAGTTCCTTCACGGTGACATGATCGATCCGGTTCGTCCTTTCAACGCCAGCAAGGCTCCCACACTCAAGCAGGTCGATCCCGCCCAGTTTGCTCACCTGAAAAAAGTCGCCCGCAGCATCATGCCTCATCTGGCAGAGAAGGATCGCGAGTGCAGCTTTGCCGAGGTGGAGCGCGGGCTGAGTGATGTCGATGCCCGCAACGAAGCCAGCCGCTGCCTCGAGTGTGGCTGTCAGGCCAACACCAATTGTGCACTGCGCGACTACGCCACCGAATACAAGGTCGAGCAGAGCGCTCTCGACACCAGCCAGTGCCAGAAGTTTGCAGTGGATAACAGCAGCGAATTTATCGTCTTTGATGCCAACCGCTGCATCGGCTGCGGCCAGTGCGTGCAGACCTGTGGTGAGCAAGCGGTGCAGGGGGTGCTGCGCTTTGCCAAGAACAGCGATGGCCCCCTCTCGAACCGGCCGCAGTTCGACACGGGACTCTCGATGGGCGACTCCCACTGCGTGCAGTGCGGCGCCTGCGTACAGGTCTGCCCCACCGGGGCCCTGGTAGATGCCCGCGACAAGTCGCAGGGGCGCACCGAACTGCTCACGCTGGTCAATACCATCTGCACCTACTGCGGGGTCGGCTGCGGTGTCACCCTCTACGTCGATGAGGCGAGCAACCGCATCCGCTATGTGGAGGGGAATCGCAACTCACCGGTCAATCAGGGGCTGCTCTGCGTCAAAGGTCGCTTCGGTTTTGACTTTATCCAGAGCGAGGAGCGCCTCACCACACCGCTTGTCCGCAAGGATGGCAAGCTGGTGCCCGCCAGCTGGCAAGATGCCATTGAGTTGGTTGCAGAACGCTTCACCGCCCTGCGCCAACGCTATGGCAGCGATGCGCTGGCGGGTTTCTCGTCGGCCAAAACCACCAACGAAGAGAACTACCTGTTTCAGAAGTTCATGCGCCGGGAGCTTGGTACCAACAACGTGGATCACTGCGCGCGGCTCTGCCACGCCTCCACCGTCACCGGGCTGGAAGCGTCACTTGGCAGCGGCGCCATGACCAACGACATCCCGAGCATCGATCACTCGGATCTCATCTTCATCATCGGCTCCGACACATCGGCAGCCCACCCCATCATCGGATCCCATATCAAGCGGGCCGTCACCATGGGCAAGGCGCGGCTGGTAGTGGCCGATCCCAAGCGGATCGAGATGGCGGACCATGCCAGCCTCTATCTGGCCCACCGCCCCGGCACCGACGTGATGCTGCTCAACGGCCTGATGCAGCAGATCATCCAGAACAACTGGCACGACAAGGCCTATATTGCCGATCGGGTGGAAGGGTTCGAGGTGCTGCAAGCCGAGGTGCTCTCCCCCGCCTATGCACCGGACAAGGTTGCCCTCGTCACCGGCGTACCGGCCGAGCAGGTGATCGAGCTCGCGCGCCTTATCGGCACCGCCGAACGCACTGCCATCTACTACTCCATGGGGATCACCCAGCACACCACCGGCCACGACAACGTGCGGGCCATCGCCAACCTGCAACTGCTGTGCGGCAACATCGGCATCGAAGGGGGCGGCATCAACCCGCTGCGGGGCCAGTCCAACGTGCAGGGGGCCTGTGACATGGGGGCGCTGCCCAACTGCCTCCCCGGCTATCAGAAGGTGGCCAACCCCGAGGTTCATGCCCGCTTCGCCGCCGCCTGGCAGCAACCAGAGTTGCCGCGTACGCCCGGCCTTACCCTCACCGAGACCATAGATGCCGCCTGTGCAGGCAGCATCAAGGGGCTCTATGTGATGGGGGAGAACCCGGTGCTGAGCGATCCGGATCAGCATCATGTCATCGAGGGGCTCAAGCAGCTGGAGTTTCTGGTGGTGCAGGATATCTTCCTCTCCGAAACTGCCCAGCTGGCCGATGTGGTGCTCCCCTCCTGCTCCTTTGCCGAGAAAAGCGGCAACTTCACCAACACCGAGCGGCGGGTGCAGCGCATCTCCCCCGCCCTCAAGGCACCGGGCGACGCGCGGGAGGACTGGTGGATCATCCAGCAGATTGCCAATGCAATGGGCGGCGACTGGCGCTATCAGAACGTCCAGGAGATCACCGCCGAGATCTGCCAAGTCACCCCGCAATACGCCGGCATCCAGTGGGATAAGGTGGGAGCGCAAGGGCTACAGTGGCCTTGCAACGATGCGGTGCCCGAAGGCACTCGCCTGCTCCACGGCGAGCAGTTCACCCGTGGCAAGGGGGAGATGGTCGCCACCCCATTCCGCTATGCCGCCGAACTGCCCGATGAGACCTATCCCATCGTGCTCACTACCGGCCGCCTGCTGGAGCAGTTTCACACCGGCACCATGACCCGCAAGACCAAGGGGCTCGACAAGCTGGCCGGGCCGCGGGTGATGATGAGCGTGGTGGATGCACAGCGGTTGGGCATCAGCAACAGCGAGCGGGTGAAAGTCACCAGCCGCCGCGGCCATATCGAACTGCCCGCCTTCGTCACCAAACGGATGCAGCCAGGAGTGGTCTTTATCCCGTTTCACTTTGCCGAAGCCCCCGCCAACCGGCTCACCATCAATGCCACCGACCCCCACGCCAAGATCCCCGAGTTCAAGGTAGCTGCGGTGCGCATCGACAAGCTGGAATCCCCGTCGCAAACTGGAGTGCTATCCATGCAGAAGGAGCCAGCCAAGCCAGACATCGAGGTTCCCTGAGGGGAATAGCAAAACCTGCGTAGCCGCCTGCCGGGAGGGTTGGACCGCTGCCCCTTCCCCTTTGGGGTTGCGATAGCAAAAGAGGGGGATGAGAAGGGTCACCAGCCAGAAAGCACAAAGGGTTAGCTTCGATAAGAAGCTAACCCTTTGTTTTATATGGTGCCGATAAGGGGAATCGAACTCCTGACCTTCGCATTACGAATGCGCTGCTCTACCAACTGAGCTATACCGGCTTGTTGCTCTCCACATTCATAAAAAATGACTGGCAAGTCAATTGAGCCAGCTCGATTTTATGAGTTGGCTCATGGTGTTAGAGCCCGATTTACAGATCGACAAACTCGGGGATATGGGCCCGGCCGCGGCTTTCGAGAAATTCGAGCAGGGCGCGGGGGGAGCGCACCAGGATCCGCTCTTGCGGGAAGCCCGCTTCGGTCACCAGACGGTGGCAATGGTCAAAATCGCCAAGAGTAAATGCCACGTGGGAATCGGAGCCGAAGGTGAGATAGGCCCCCAGATCTCGCGCGGCTTCGACTATAGCACGGCAGTTGCCTTCGCTGCCCGGGCGCGAGTGAATGAAGGAGGAGTTGTTGATCTCCAGCGCTACCCGATAGTCCGCCGCCGCCTTGACCACCGCCTGAATGTCGATGGGAAATGCGGGGTTGCCCGGGTGGCTGATCATATCGACCCGGCCGCACTTGATGGCGTTGATCATCGCCTGGGTGTGGGTAGCCTGATCGCAGGGAGGGAATACCTGCTCATGAAAACCCGCCATGATCATGTCGAGGCGCGACTCATAGCGCTCGGGAAAATCGATCTCCCCCTCCAGGTTTTTGATGTTGGCCTCGATACCCCGCAGGATCCCTACCCCATCCACCACTCTTGGCAATATCGGCAAGTTGGCAAAGTGCCAGACATGAGGGGCATCGGCCATCTCGGGCCCGTGATCCGTGGTGGCAAACAGCTTGATCCCCTTGGCCCTGGCTATCGGCAGATAGTCGTGGATGGTGCTGTAGGCATGGGTGCTGGCAATGGTGTGAGTGTGGGTATCGACCGGGTACTTCATCTTCTCTCCCCTCATATTTTGAAAGGGCAGCATAGCAAAGAGCGGCAGCTTGGGCCACGCCAGTGCTTGCCACACTTTGTCACAAAATACCGCGAAGCTGACATAGTCTGAGGGGCTCTGGCTGGCATACTGCCCCCGTCGATACATGCCTGAACTCGCATCGACAGTTTGCTGTCAGGATGACGCGAACTCACTTTCCCCACCGTCGCGCCCTGCGGCGGTTTTTTTTGCCTGCAAACCGCAAACCGGTAACAGACGCGCAAAAAAAAGGCCCAACTAGCATGGTGCAGGTTGGGCGAGACTTAATGTTTAATTGCAGTGGCATAGATATAGAGTCCTGCTATTTGACTAAGTTCCGCCCACTTTGCTTTTTTCATCGAAAAACATTCCGCTAACACTCATTCACATTCTCTTGACACTTCACGTTATGAAACGTACTTTTTAAACATTCGTTTAAGTGAGGTGTCCAGTGAGTAAAATCGATACCAAAAACCGTATTCTCGACGCCGCTGAAGTGCTGTTTGCCGAGCGGGGATTCGCCGATACCTCTTTGCGTCTGATCACCAGTGAAGCCGACGTTAATCTGGCGTCGGTGAACTATCACTTCGGCTCCAAGAAGGAGCTGATCCAGGCGGTACTCGACCGCTATCTGAGCCTGTTTATGCCCGATCTCGATGCGCGCCTGCGGGTACTGATGGAGCAGGAGCAGCTGACCCTGCTGCAACTGTTTGAAAGTTTTGTCGAGCCGCTGATGAAGCTCTCGGCAGTGCGGGCCAACGGCCCGGCCATCTTCATGCAGCTGCTTGGGCGCGGCTATATCGACAGCCAGGGCCACCTGCGCCGCTTTATCACCGCCCACTATGGCCCCATTTTGCAGCGGATCACCCAGGCCATCTCCAAGGCCAATCCGGCCCTGTCGCCGGCGGATCTCTTCTGGCGCCTGCACTTCACTCTGGGCACCGTCGTATTCACCATGGCCTCTGCCGATGCGCTGCGCGACATCGCCCTGGCCGACTTTGGCCAGCAGCTCGATGTGGAAGGGCTGGTGCGCAACGTTATTCCTTATCTGGCGTCCGGAGTCGGGGCGCCCGTGGAGTCGACCAGGCTCTCCCTGGCCGTGTAACAACCAACAATAAATCAACGGAAACAGTGAAATAGAAGGAACTTCGGTATGATCACATTGCTTGTCCTGCTGGTGCTGGCGATAGCCGTTGTGCTCGGCGTACCCTCCATCCGTAAAAAGGTGGTAACCCGTCCGGTGTTCGGCATCTTCAAAAAGATATTGCCGCCCTTGTCAGCTACCGAGCGGGAGGCCATGGAAGCCGGCTCCGTCTGGTGGGATGGCGAGTTGTTTCGCGGCAACCCCGACTGGAAAAAACTGCATGGCTACGGCAAGGCCGAGCTGACCGCAGAGGAGCAGGCCTTTATCGACAATCAGGTCGAAACCCTGCTCGCCATGGTTGATGACTTCAAGATCGTCAACGAAACCAAAGACCTGCCGGAGCCGGTGTGGGACTATCTGAAGAAGGAAGGCTTCTTCTCCCTGATCATCCCTAAATCCTATGGCGGCCGCGAGTTCTCGGCGATAGCCAACTCCACCATCGTCACCCGCATTGCCACCAAGAGCCTGAGCGTGGCGGTTACCGTTATGGTACCTAACTCCCTCGGCCCGGGCGAGCTGCTGATGCACTATGGCACCCAGGCCCAGAAAGATTTCTGGCTGCCGGGGCTGGCCAGTGGCAAAGAGGTGCCCTGCTTCGCCCTGACCGGTCCGGAAGCGGGCTCCGATGCCGGCGCCATTCCTGACAAGGGGATCGTCAGCAAGGGGATGTACAAGGGTGAAGAGGTGCTGGGTATTCGCCTCAACTGGAACAAGCGCTACATCACTCTGGCGCCACGCGCCACCGTGCTGGGGCTGGCGTTCAAACTCTATGACCCGGAAAAGCTGCTGGGTGACAAGGAGGAGCTCGGCATCACCTGCGCACTCATCCCCACCAACCACTCGGGCGTGCGCGTCGGCGATCGCCACTACCCTATGGGTCTGGCGTTCATGAACGGCCCGACCTTCGGCAAGGATGTGTTCATTCCGCTCGACTGGATCATCGGCGGCCCGGATTACGCCGGTCGCGGCTGGCGTATGCTGGTGGAGTGCCTCTCCGCCGGTCGCGGCATCTCGCTGCCTGCTCTGGGCACCGCTTGCGGTCACATGGCGAGCCGCACCGTGGGCGCCTACTCCTATGTGCGCAAGCAGTTCGGCATGTCCATCGGCAAGTTTGAAGGTGTTCAAGAGGCGCTGGCCCGTATCGGCGGCCTCACCTATCAGCTTGAAGGGGCCCGTCGCATGACAGCCGGCTCCCTGGACTTGGGTCAGGCACCGGCCATCGTCACCGCGATTTCCAAGTACCACATGACCGAAATGGCGCGCCAGATCATGGATGACTCCATGGATATCCACGCCGGTCGAGCCATCCAGCTGGGCCCGAAAAACTACACCGGCTACGCCTACATGGGTATTCCGGTGGCCATCACGGTGGAAGGGGCCAACATCCTGACCCGCAACCTGATGATCTTCGGGCAAGGGGCTACCCGCTGCCACCCGTACGTGTTTGCCGAGCTGGAAGCGGCGGCCGACACCGACGTAGAGCGCGGTCTCGAGAAGTTTGACGCCCTGCTGATGAAACACATCGCCTTTGGCGCCGGCAACTTCTTCGGTTCCCTGTTCCAGGGGCTGACCCTGGGGCAGTTCAACAGTGCGCCGGTGGCCGGTGAAACCGCCCGCTACTACAAGCAGTTGTCTCGCATGAGTAAAGGGCTGGCCCTGTGCGCCGACGTCTCCATGCTGATGCTGGGTGGCGATCTCAAGCGCAAGGAGATGATCTCCGCCCGTCTGGGTGACGTGCTGAGCCACCTCTACCTGGCCTCCGCCACCCTCAAGCACTACGAGGATCAGGGCCGCATGGTCTCCGATCTGCCGTTCGTGCAGTACGCGGTGGAGCGCAACCTCTATCTGATTGGCAAGGCGTTCGAGGGCTTCTTCCAGAACTTCCCGAACAAGGTGGTGGGTGCCGTACTCAAGCACGTGGTGTTCCCGTTCGGCGTCGGTTACAAGATGCCGGCCGACGATCGCTGCCACGCCATCTGTCTGGCCATGATGAAGCCGGGCGAGTTCCGCGACCGTCTGACCGCCCTCTGCTATGTAGGCAAGGACGAGGCGGATCCGGTCGGCCTGATGGAGCGCGCCTTCCAGGCCATGGTCGCTGTGCAGCCCTACGAGAAGAAGCTGGTGCAGGCCCAGAAAGAGGGCAAACTGCCCCGCAAACTGGCGCTGCCGGAACTGGTGGAAGCCGCTTTGGCCAAATCGGTGCTGAGCAAGGACGAAGCGGACAAACTGCTGGCCGCCGATGCCCTGCGCTACGAAGCGATCCAGGTAGACAACTTCGCCCCGGGCGAGCTGGAAGGCTTCTCCCAGCAAGCAAACAAGCAGCCAAACAAGGTCGAGCACGCCGCCTGATCCCTTGGCAAACCTGTACAAAACCGGCCCTCGTGGCCGGTTTTTTGTTTGTTAACCATGCATTTACAAGCAAGGAGAATTCCAGTTAAATGCTTGAGTCCCTTTGCAGGGGCTTTGGAAGCAAGGCCAGCGGAATGGCCGATAACAACAACTCAGGAAGAGTGAATGAACCTCGCCAAAATGGCGATCGAACGCCCCATCTGGGTGGCGGTCTCGATCGTGCTGATTTTCCTGCTGGGCCTGCTCAGCATCCGGGGACTGCCGATCCAGCTGTTCCCCGACATCGACCGTCCACACCTCAACATCTCGGTGAGCTGGCGTTCAGCCTCGCCCCAGGAGATGGAGTCGGAGATCACCGACCCCATCGAGCAGGAGATGCAGGGGGTTCAGGGGCTCAAGAGCCTTGTCAGCAACAGCTATCCCGGCTTTACCGAAATCGACATGGAGTTTGCCCTCGGCACCGACATGCAACGGGCCCAACTCGATGTGATTTCGCGATTGAACCGGGTCTCGGGATTGCCGGACAAGATCGGCGGCCCCTACGTCAACAACTACAGCAGCAACGATACCCTCACCTTCTTCTTCATCCAGCAGCTGCCCGGTGCCAAAGGGGTGATCGATGATCATCAGGCGCTGATCGAGGCGCGGGTCAAACCCGAGCTGGAGCGCATCGAAGGGGTCTCGACAGTCGCAGTCGAGGGGATCAACGAGCGCCAGATCCAGATCCGCTTCGACCCCTACCGCGCCGCCGAGCTGGGGGTGGAGATCCCGGTGCTGGCCAGCCGCGCCACCACCGGCTGGGACGTGTCGGCCGGTACCCTCGACATCGGTCGCTGGGAGTACAAGCTGCGCTTTGCCGGTCGCTACGATGTCGAGACGCTGGGGGACAAGGTGGTGGACTGGCGCGATGGCCTGCCCATCTATCTGCGGGATGTAGCAGAAGTAAGGGTGGCCAGGGAAGAGAACCCGGTGCTGCGGATCCAGAACGGCAATACCGCCATCGCCGCCCAGATCTTCAAGGAGAGCGGCGCCAATGCCCTGGCCTCCCTTGAGGCGATCAAGGCCCGGGTGAACGAGCTCAACCGCGAGGTGCTGGAGCCGGTCGGGCTGCACATGGAGCAGTCGTTCGATGCCTCCCTCTACATCAATCGCGCCGTCAGCATGGTCACCGCCAACCTGGGGCTCGGGGTGCTGCTCTCCTGTGCCATCCTCTGGCTCTTCCTGCGCCAGCTCAAGGCGACCCTGATGATTGCTCTCGCCATCCCCATCAGCATCATGCTCACCTTCTGCCTGCTCAAGGTGATGGATCGCACCCTCAACATCATCTCGCTGGCGGGCATCGCCTTTGCCGTCGGCATGGTGCTCGACGCCGCCATCGTGGTGCTGGAGAGCATCTACCGGCGCCACGAGCGGGGGGATTTGAGCAAGGCGGAGGCGGCGCTCGAAGGCACCCGTCAGGTGTGGACGGCGCTGGTCGCCTCCACCCTCACCACGGTCGCCATCTTCCTGCCGGTGCTGCTGCTCAACGATGTGGAGGGTCAGCTGTTTGCCGATCTGGCGCTCACCATCGCCTGCGCCGTGACGGTCTCCATGCTGGTCGCCGTCATCGTGCTGCCCGCGGTGGCGGCGCGCTGGATGGGACATGAAACGCTGACCGATCCCTATGAGTCGCTGTGGCAGCGCACCACTCGTCATGTGATCCGCTGGACCTCGACCTCACGCCAGCGCTGGACGGTCATCACCCTGATGATGAGCCTGCCGGCCCTGGCCACCTGGGCGCTGCTGCCCAAGATGGACTATCTGCCGGACGTGAAACGGGACGCGGTGGATGTCTGGATGAACTTCACCCCCGGGGTCAATCTCAAGGCCCAGCGCGAAGAGGTGATCGATACCCTGATCGCCCGCCTCGCCCCCTACATGAAGGGGGAGAAAGAGCCTGCCCTCAAGAACTACTACATCTTGCGCTACCCGGGGGGCGCCCAGATTGGCGTGCGCCCCAAGGACGAGACCCGCATCAAGGAGCTGGAGAGCCTGTTGATGAAACAGCTGCTGGTAGGCATTCCCGACTCTCGGGTGTTCGGCGGTCAGGGGTCGCTGTTTGGCGGCTTTGACAGCGAGAACGGCGTCTCCCTGCTGCTGCAGGGAGGCAACCTGCCCGAGCTCTATCAGGCGGCCCGAGCCAGCATGGGGATCCTCAGCAAGGACCTGCCGGGAGCACAGATCCGGCCTGAACCGAGTCTCGACTTCACCGCCCCCGAGCTCAAACTGGTGCCGCAAGATCGGCGTCTCGCCGAAGTGGGCTGGGATCGCACGCCCTTGCCCACCATCATCCAGACCTTTGGCGACGGCTTGCGGGTTGGCGAGTATTTTGACGGCGAAGATCGGCTCGACATCATGCTGATGGGGCAGAGCTCCGCCAATCCGGACGAACTGAAGGCAGTGCCGCTGGCCACCCCCTCCGGACGCATCGTCCCCCTTGGCGAGCTGCTGCGGGTGGAGCACGACATGGGCCCGGCCAGCATCTTCCGGGCCGATGGGCGGCGCAGCATCATCCTGCAGATAGCCCCCCCGGCGGGCATGACCATGGAGCAGGTGATCGACACCCTGAAAAACCGCAGTTTTGCCGCCATCCGCCCCCTGCTGCCCGCTGGTGGCGAGCTGCGCATTGCCGGCAATGCCGACAGCCTGCAACAGGCGCTCGACAATCTGGGGACCATCTTCCTGTTCGCCGTGGTGATCCTGCTGGTGCTGCTGTGGGGGGTGTTTGCCTCCCTCAAGGATGCCCTGCTGGTGCTGCTCACCCTGCCCCTTGCCTCGGTTGGCGGCGTGCTGGCGCTGCAACTGAGCGGGCTGCTGGTGCCGCTGCCGATGGATCTGCTCACCATCATCGGCTTTGTCATCCTGCTGGGACTGGTGGTCAACAACGCCATCCTGCTGGTGCATCAGACCCGCACCGCCGAGCGGGACGGCATGAGCCGTCAGCTGGCAGTGGCCGATGCCCTGCAAAGCCGGATGCGCCCCATCGCCATGACCAGCCTCACCAGCATCTTCGGCATGCTGCCGCTGATGCTGAGCCCGAGCGAGGGGAGCGAAATTTACCGCGGGCTCGCCACCGTCATTGTCGGCGGCATGAGTTGCAGCACTCTGTTTACCCTGATCCTGTTGCCTGCCTTCCTGCGTCTCGGGGAGCAGGTGGCGATCCCACAACCCCTGCGCCAGCGGGCCTGAGCAAGGAGCTCATCGATGACACATATGATTACCCGAATGTTGGCTGGCGCTGTGCTGATTGCAGGCAGTGCGCTACCGGTATTGGCCGATCAGGGCAAGATGGTGACCCTGGCGGATGTGACCCAAGGGGATGCGGCCGCCAATATCTGGGTCAGCGGCACGGTGGCGAGTCGCCAGCAGGCGGCACTCAGCGCCGAAGTGAGCGGCCGGGTGGAATGGATCGCCGAATTTGGCAGCCGGGTCAAAAAAGGGGATGAGCTGCTGCGCCTCGACAGCGCGGCACTGCGCCTCTCGCTGGAGCAGGCTCGCGCCGAGCAGGCGAAATGGCAGAGCAACCTGCGCTTCGCTCGCGCCGAATCCCAGCGGATCACCCGGCTGCACCAGCAAAAGAGCGCCTCCCAGAGCCAGTACGACAAGGCCAGCTACGATGTGGAGCAGGCCGCGCTGGCCGAGCGACTGGCCGCCATACAGGTAAACCAGATTGAAGAACAGCTGCGCCGCAGCCACATCTATGCCCCGTTCGACGGGGTGGTGAACAACCACTTCATCCAGCCCGGCGAGCATGTGGACGCAGGCGAGCAGGCACTGGAGCTGGTCAACCCGGATCAGCCGGATATCCGCCTGCAGGCCCCCATTCTCTGGGCCCAGCAGCTGGCGCCGCAAACCCGGCTGCGGGTGGAGGGGGAGCAGCTGAGCGGTCATGGCGTCTATTACCAGCGAGCCGCCAGCGCCGATCTCAAGTCGCGCCTCATCGAGCTGCGTCTCAAACCGGAAGCGGGCAACTTCATCATCGGCTCGCCGGTACGGGTTGCCCTGCCACTGGGGGATCAGCAGAGCATGCTGCTGCCCCGGGATGCTCTGGTGCTCGGCACCGATGGCAGCGTGGTCTATCAGGTGGCGCGAAGCGGCAAGGCGCTCAAGGTGAATCGGGTGCCGGTCACCGTGCTGTTTGGCGACAGCCAGCAGGTGGCGGTGAGCGGCGCCCTCAAGCAGGGGGATCGGGTGGTGGTGCGCGGCGCGGGCAGCCTGCAGGATGGCGATACCATAGAATTGTTCAAGGGGTAGCCACGCCCGACGCAGGCTGGCCAATCTTTGCCCGCTTGACCCGGGACATACAGCCAAACGGGCCACAGTTTGCTATCTTGGCGGCCATCACTCGCGTTTAGAGCAATCAACACCCATGAGCATTATTTTGGGCATCGATCCGGGTTCGCGGATCACCGGATACGGGGTTATCCGGGTCGTGGGCGGCAAGGCCGAATACCTTGGCTCTGGCTGCATCCGCACCGATTGCGGCGAGCTGCCGGAGCGCCTCAAACAGGTCTATGACGGGGTGTGCGAGATCATCACCCAGTTCAAACCCACCGAGTTTGCCATCGAGCGAGTCTTTATGGCCCGCAACGCCGACTCGGCCCTGAAACTGGGGCAGGCCCGGGGCAGCGCCATCGTCGCCGCGGTCAACGCCTATCTGCCGGTGAGCGAATACTCAGCCACCCAGATCAAGCAGGCGGTGGTCGGCACCGGCGGCGCCGCCAAGGAGCAGGTGCAGCATATGGTGACCCATCTGCTGAAACTCTCCGCCACCCCGCAGGCGGATGCAGCGGATGCCCTCGGCGTCGCGCTCTGCCACCTGCACACCCGCCAGAGCCTGATCAAGATGGCCGGCCGCGCCAGCAGCTCGGTACGTGGCCGCTATCGCTGAGCCCTTGTGTTGACCGCGGCTCATCTCGGTATCGCTAAATAAAAAACCGCCCCGGCTATCCGGGGCGGTTTTGTTTGGCCGTTTTGTTTGAGCGCTTAGCAAGCCGAAATGGTGATGCTGGCGAGATCGATCAGATTGACCGCCCCCTTTTGACCGCCTGCATCGTTGTAGGTGTCGTTTGCCTTCAGGTAACTCATGTTGTAAAAATCGCTCACCCGGATGTCATACTCCCCGGCAGGCAGATCAATCACGAACGGCGTCGAGTCACGCAGCGGTTTGAGGTCGCCCTCTTTCATCACATGGGGCATCTGCACCATACCGCTGGTGACAACCTGGCCACCACTCACTACCGAGATCCGTTTCACCCCGTTGGTCACCCCCAGATTGATGGCATGCTGGGCATTGCTGTATTGCAGGCGAATGGCGTGCTTGCCATCGAGCTTGACCCCCTGCACCAGCAAGCTGTCGTCGGGGCGGCCCCAATCCTTGAGGTAAGGGACGGGAATGGCCCCATCGGCGGCGCTCACACTGCCGGTATGGGAGACGTTGGCCCCATCGATGGCGATATGTTGCAGCGCAGGCTGATAGCAAACCGGTTTGGCATGATGGGAGCGGTTGCCGGACTCCGGATAGACCGCCTCGGCACTGTAGCAATAGGCCTTGCCCGGCTGCAGTACCATGTCGTCGGCCCAGCTGGTCGCGCGACCCAGATCGGAGGCCACCTGCTTGCCATCCCGATAAATGTTGTAGCTGACCGCCCCCTTGTTGAGACTGTCCTGCAGGGCAACCACCAGCTTGCCACTCTGCTCGCTAACCCCGAGCAGGGTCGGCTCGGTCGGTGCAAACACCTGCCTGTTCTCGACATCCAGCGGCGCCACATCCTTGATCAGGCGGATCCCCTGATCGTCAGCCACGGCGGCACCGAGCGTCACCTCAATCCGGTTGCTAGGGGCCAGCATGTTTTCACTTATCTGCTCACCCACCGGGGCGCCATTGAGGGTAATGCTGCGTACCGGATAGTAACTGCCCTCCCCGCCCAGCTCCGGCAGTTGCAGCACGATGTCAATCTGCTTGCCACGATAGTTCAATCCCTTGAGTGCAGCCTCGGGCTTGGCCCCCATCAGCTTGTGCAAGTGAGCGGTGACAAACGGCTTGATCCGGATCCCCCCCTCTTCCACCTTGTAGCCGAAGGTGGTGTCGGTCACCATGCCAAGGTAGCCCCCGACAGACCAGAGCTGGCGCTGGGAGTTGATCACCGGCCCGGTCAAATCGGGATGGGTCAGATCCATCAGGGAGGGCTGACCGGAGAGCCACTCGAGGTTCTCCATGTTGGAGAGGTTCAGCGCGGCGCCGCGCATCAGGGAGTCGATATGGTGATCGACCACGGCAACGTTCTGCACCATGGCCGCCGCCTTCAGCCCGTAGGCGGAGACGAAGGGCCAGATGGCGCGGTTATGGTAAACCGGCATATCGGGTTGCTGCGGGAAGTAGACCGGCGCGCCATAAGGGCCCATGGGATAGCGACTGATGATCTCTTTGGCCTGCGCCTCATCGGCAACACCGGCCAGAATGGCGAGGGATTCCCCCAATAGATCGAACTTGTAGGCCGGGCTCTGATCGGTACTGGTGTTGATCAGGCTGGCATACATCTTCTCGTCAGCCAGCCAGAAAGCACGATTGATCGCCAGTTTCAGCTCACCCGCCCACTGGTTATAGCGGATCGCCAGCTCATCGTGCCCCAGTTCGCTCGCCACCCGCGCGGCCAGCAGCAACCCCTGATAGTGGGTCACGTTGGTGGAGAGAGATTTGCTCATGCCGATGTGGGCGATATCTGCGGTGATCCACTTGGCATAGGTCTGGTCGCGCCAATCGAGGAAAGATTGCTCGCCGACATAGAGACCATCTGCGCTATCGAAGGCGGCCAGACGATCACTCTCTATGGTGTTGCTCAGTCCTTCAAAGACATCGGGCAAGAACGCGCGGCGCTCGGCATCAGACAGGGCAGCCAGCACCCGCTCGGCCCCCAGGGCCCAGCTCATGCGATCGGTACTGATGGGCCAGCTGCCCCCGGTACCGGTATCCTGAATGATCTGGCGTCCTTGCGGGATCAAACTGTCCATATCGCTTTTCAGCTCGGCTCTGAAATCAGAGAGCTTGAACTGCAGGGAGTTGCGCGCCCGCAGGGGATCAAGCACCCCCAGCCCCAGATCGGTGGCGTAGGAGAGATCCCGCGTCCAGACGTAATGCCACTTGGCGCCGGTTTCAAAGCAGTCGCAAGGGATCGCCTGCCCCCCGTTGTAACTGCCATCCTTGACCTGAGCCACGCTGTTCTGGCGCATCTCGTAAGCGGCCAGCGCAAACAGGGCATCAAATACCATGTTGCCGGATCGCAAGCGGGGCAGATCGGACTGCTCCTGATAGGTGGTAAAGTTCTCGCCCGGATCACGCAACTCCTGAGTAGTCGATTGCGCATAGCTGCGATACTCGTCACTGGCCTTTTTGACCGAGAAGGTAGCCGTTTCCGTCACTCCGGGCTTATAGGTCTCATACTCGCGCTTCTCGATCAGCTCATGCCCTTCATGGGGATTGATCATGCCAAGGTCTCCCTCTCCTGCGATGCTAACCTGCAACAAGGGGGCATTCTCATCCTGGCTGGCGTCCAGCAGGAACTTGTAATACCCCTCCTGATCCACCCGCACTGATGCCAGCTGACACTGGGCGTCACAGCGCTGCATCTTGACCGGGTGGTTCAAGGCAATGGCGCCATTAATCCCGAATCCAATCCCCTCCTGTGCGGAGGCGATCTTTATCTTGTGTTCACCCACCGTCAGCCTGGCCACCATCACATACAGCCTGTCCCCCTGATAGACCATCTGCAGCACGGGCTCCAGATTGCCATCAATCCCTTTCAGATAGAGGCTCTCGCTGTAATTGGGGTCATCACGCACCATGGAGAACTCGATGGCCGGTGCCGCCAGATCGGCATTGGTCACCTTGACCTGAATATCGATCAGCCCCTTTTCGGTCACCACCAGACGGTTGTTCTGCCCGTTGTTCTGGTAGTACATGGGATAGACCTGACCGGGGAAGATGCTGGTCTCCTTGCGGGAGTCAGCAGAGAAATCGGGATATTTGGTCCACTCGGGGCCAGCCACTTTGAAGGGGGACATACCCGAGTTCATCTTCAGGTTGTCCAGACGATAGACCCCCTCCTTGAAGGTCAGTTTGAACTTCTCCTCACGGCCCCAGCCGCTAAATTCGCCAACCATATAGAGATCAAAATCCCAGGGCGCCTTCACCTCCGGTTTGACCCCGTTATCGCTACCGCTGGATGAGCTGTCATGACAACCGGACAAAAGAACCCCGCCGCAGCATAACGCCACGGATAAAGCCAATGGACGAATTTTCATATTTTCCCTTCGTTACTTTTTTGTTTTGTTATTGAAACAGCATTGAGTAAAACCGTTTTTGCCAGTCTACGTGGTCAGCATTCGCCAGAAAAATAGACCACGTCACCATCGGCATAGATAACATCTATAACCAGATGAAATTACGTGATCCCCCGCACCAAACCGGCTATCAGGCGGTAAAAGCGAATTGAATACAACGTGAAGGGAGATAATTGACAGCCCATGGTGATTACACTAGCTTGGCGCACCACCCGCCCATGACCGGACGCCATATTCGTGGACAAGCATCTAAGACAATTTATTGCAGTGGCCACCCACAAAAATGTCAGTCTGGCAGCCAGGAAAATGGGACTCAGCCAGCCGACGCTGACACACAACATGAAAAAGCTTGAGGAGAATCTGGGGACTACCTTGCTGGTCAGGCACGCAGGCGGCGTGACGCTCACCGCTGCCGGAGAGCTGCTGCTGGAGCAGGCGCGCGTGATGCAGCGGATCTACGATGACACCCTCAGGCAGCTGGCCAGCCTGCGCGAGCGCACCGCGCGGCCGCTAAAGGTGGGCACCGGACATGCGTGGTGGCAGCCGGTATTGCAACCTGTCACCGCCCGCTATCAGCAGGCTAACCCATCCTGCGCCATCAATATTGAAGTCGGCAACCATCTGCGTCTGCTCGATCTGCTGTTGGACAATCATATCGATCTGTTTCTCGGGCATGAAATTCACGGGCTGGCCAAAAATTACAGCCTGATATTTATCCCGCTATTTATTTCTCACGATGGGGTATTTGTCAGAGCGGGCCATCCCCTCACAGGGAAAATATGCAGCAAGCAGGACCTGGTCGATTATCCCAGCCTGCTGGTGACGCCGGATGAGGATAAATATCTGCATCTGGTCGATGATTTGGCGAGAAAAAAGCAGGAACGCGCCGCCATGAAGCTAAATGACAAAATCATTTATAGCAGCAATTCCCTGCTCACCAGCATTGATATTGTCAATAACAGCAATGCTGTCATGCCTTATCCGGTGAGCATGGCTGGTTATTTTTCCCGATTTGGTATTGGCCAGCTGAATATGGGCGAAGAGTACAACAAGGGGACTATCGGTATTTATATCCCTCGCGAGAAGATCGATGAGCCCCACATTCAGATGTTGTGCCAGGACATTCAGGCTCAGGTCACTTGCAATAGCCCCTTGATCGCCACCTTCTGAGCCCGCAATAACCGAGCCGAACGCCTCTATCAAGGTCACCGGCTGGATGAATCAACAGCTCATCCAGCCAGATATCCCAACCCTTACCCCACCTCCCCTAGCGCGCCGATCAGAGCGTCGAGTCCTTGGTCAACCTTCGAGCGCGGGCAGCCGACGTTGAGGCGGAGATAGCCTGAGCCTTCCGGGCCGTAGGTGTCGCCGCGCATGATGGCGACCCGATATTTCTCCACCAGCAAGGTTTGCAGCGCATCCATCCGTTCGGTGGAGTCGATGCCAAGACCGCGCAGGTCAATCCAGGCGAGATAGGTTCCCTCGGGCACCCGATAGTCGATGGCGGGGAAAGCCGCGTTGAGCCGCGCCGCCACATGGGCGAGATTGCCGTGCAGGTAGGATTTGAGCGCATCGAGCCAGCCAGCCCCGTCCCGATAGGCGCTGATATGAGCCAGCACCCCGAGAATGGGGGGCGATGAGAGACCGTGGGCCGCCTTGAGCCGCTGCAGATAGGCGGTCCGCGCCGCTGCGTTGGCGATAAAGGCGTAGGCGCCGCCAAGGGCGGGAATATTGAAGGATTTGGAGCCCGAGCTCACCAGCGCCCAGTGGTCATCCGGTGCCACCTCGCTCCACGGCAGGTAGCGGGCAAAGCTCACATCCATATGGATGTCGTCCGAGATGACCTTGACCCCGTGGCGCTGGCAGATGGCGGCCATCCGGCCCAGTTCATCCCGCGTCCAGACCCGGCCGGTGGGGTTGTGGGGGCTGCAGAGCAGCAAAATCCGGCAATCGGGGCGGGCAGCCTGTTGCTCGAAGCAGGCCCAGTCGATCTGGTAGCTCCCCTCTGTTTTTTTGAGCGGGCAAGGCAGCAGCACCCGATCGTTGGCAGCCAACATATTGCCGAAGGCATCGTAGGCGGGGGTATGCACCAGCACCCCCTCCCCCGGCGCCGACCAGAGACTCACCAGCTGGGCAATCACATAGATGACCGAGGGACCGTAGACCAGCGTCTCGGGGTCGAGGCTCGCCCCGTAGCGGTGGGCAAACCAGTGGCTCACAGCCCCCTTGAAGTCGTCGTGATTCCAGCGACTGTAGCCAAAGACCCCGTGCTCAAGGCGGGCTGCCAGGGTCTGGCGAATGCAGGGGGCGGTCTCGAAATCCATGTCGGAGATGGTAAAGGGGAGCAGATCGGCATGGCCAAAACGGTCGGCCACATAGTCCCACTGGGTACAGTAGGTGCCGTGGCGGTCGACCACGCGGTCGAAGTCATAAATATCGTGCATGAAGTTTCTCCCTCCATAAACAGGAGACATATTGGGAGAGGCAAACAAGGGGGGCTTGCGCCCCCCGTTCGGATCTTATTGGCCGGTTCAGGCCCCCATCAGACTCTGCAGCTGGTTTTTCACCAGATGCACCTGCGGGCCGATCACCACCTGCAGGTTGTGCTCGTCGAGCTTGATCACCCCGATGGCGCCGTTTGCCTTTAATACCTTGTCATCGACCCGGCTCATGTCCTGCACCGACATCCGCAGGCGGGTGATGCAGTTATCGAGCGCGAGAATGTTATCGGCCCCGCCCAGGGCGTTAAGGATGATTTCACCGTTGTAACCGCTGTTGCCGGCCTTCTTGCCTGCGGGCTGGGCAGTCTCGCTGTTCTCGATTTCACGACCGGGGGTTTTCAGGTTAAAGCGCACGATGGCGAAGCGGAACACGCTGTAGTAGATGGCAAACCAGATAGCGGCCGCGACCGGCACCAGATACCACTTGGTGGCGGTGCCCTGCAGCACGCCGAACACCAGAAAATCGATGAGGTTGCCGTCGGTGTTGCCAATGGTGACGCCAAGCAGCCCCATGGTCATAAAGCCCAGACCGGTCAGGATGGCGTGAATGACGTAGAGCACCGGTGCCACGAACAGGAACAGGAACTCCAGCGGCTCTGTGATGCCGCCGATGACGCAGGCCACCACGCCGGAGACCAGCAGCGCCTTGATCTTGCCGCGATTTTCCGGGCGGGCGCAGTGATACATGGCGAGCGCCGCACCCGGCAGACCGCCGAGGAAGGCTGGCATCTTGCCCTGAGAGAGGAAGGAGGTGGCAGAGACCGAGAAGCCGGAAGTGTCGGCGCAGGAGAGCTCGGCGTAGAAGATATTGAGGGCGCCGCTCACCTCGTGACCGCATACCAGCTGGGTGCCGCCCGCTTCGGTAAAGCGGATCAGCGCCACCAGAATGTGGTGCAGACCGAGCGGCAGCAGCAGGCGCTCACCGGTACCGAACAGGAAGGGGCCGAAGGGACCAGCGTGGGAGATGAGCGCCCCGATGCCGTTGATGCCAGCGGCAAACCAGGGCCAGACGAACGGCACGACCAAGCCGACCACACCCAGCACCAGTGCGGTGATGATGGGCACGAAGCGGGCACCGCCGAAGAAGGCGAGCGCATCGGGCATCTTGTAGGTGTAGAAACGGGCGTGGAGCTTCGCGACGATCACCCCGACGATGATAGCCCCCAGAATCCCGGTGTCGATGGAGCTGATGCCGAGGATCGATTTCACCCCGTAGGCCTTCTCCGCCGCCGCATCACCGATGACGTTGGCCACGGTCAGGTAGAAGTTGATGGAGAGGTTGAGCGCCGCATAGCCGACAAAACCGGCAAAGGCCGCAACCCCCTTCTCTTCTCGCGCCAGCCCGAGCGGAATGGCCACCGCAAACATCACCGGCAGGTAGATAAAGGCCACCAGCCCCACCTTGGTCATCCAGAGGAACAGCAGTTGCAGCACGGTATTGTCGAGGAAGGGCATGCTCTGCTTGACCGCATCGCTGGTGAGCGAGCTGCCGACACCGAGCAGGATGCCCGAGAAGGCCAGCAGGGCGACCGGCAACATAAAGGTCTTGCCGAGGCTCTGCAGGAACTCCCAGATAGTGGATTTGGCTTGAGGCTTGGCCATGAAACGGCTCCTTGTGAATAGACAGCAATATCTGCGGCTGCCCTCCCCCGCTCGAGGCAATCTCGACGCAATCTCGAAGCAAAAGGCGCGGGTCAGCATCAGGTTTTGCTGGATGATAAAACGTTTTATCAATTTACAAGTGCCGACAGGATCACAGAATAAGGGGGCTGGCTGACGGCAGGATCCAAATTTGTGAGCCGGATCGGCCCAATGGTGATGTAACGTTTCACTTGAACATCTGAGCAGGTATGCTGGGGCCTCGCTCTCAACATGCCATCGTCCGTTCGCCCTATGTCGCCCAAATCCCTCTCTGCCAAAGCCACCAAGATCACCGATGTCGCCCAGCGGGCGGGAGTGTCGGTCACCACCGTCTCCATGGTGCTCAACGGCAAGGGGCGCATCTCGCCGGCCACCGCCGAGCGGGTGCAGCAGGCGATAAAAGAGCTCGACTACGTGCCCAACAGCGCCGCCGCCAACCTGCGCAGCCAGCAGTCCAATCTGGTGGGGCTGATCCTGCGCGACATCACCGACCCCTTCTATACCGAGGTGACCGCCGGGGTGAGTGAGGTGCTGGAGCAGCAGGGCTATCTGCTGTTTCTGACCCAGTGCGGCCACAGCCCGGAGCGGCTGCAGCAGAGCATCCACTCCCTGTCACGGCAGGGGGTGGCGGGCATCATCTTCAATCCGGTGCGCGGCGCGGCGGCCAAAACCCTGGAGACCCTGCTCGACTCCGAGCTGCCGGTGGTGTGTGCCGCCCGCTCCTACTATCGGGATGACGTGGATTTTATCGGCCCCGACAACACCCACGCCGCCAAGCAGGCCACCACCTACCTTATCGAGCAGGGCCACCGCCATATCGCCTATGTCGGCGGGCGGGCCGACTCCCTCACCCGCGCCGAGCGGATCGGCGGCTACTGCGCCAGCCTGTTGCAATATGGCCTCCCCTTCAAGCCAGAGTGGGTACTGGAGTGCGAGCGCACCCAGCGCAGCGCCGCCGACACCATCGCCCAACTGCTGCATCAGCACCCCAAGGTGACCGCCGTGCTCTGCCACTACCCCGAGGTGGCGCTCGGCGCCATCTATGGCGTCGAGGCGAGCGGCCGCACCGTGGGCAAGGACAACTACATCGGCCAGCAGGTAGCCCTGCTCGGCTTTGACGATGTGGCGGAGGCCGAACTCACCTCCCCCGCCCTCACCTTTGTCAGCTCACCGGCCCGCGAAATCGGCCGTCAGGCGGCAAAACGACTGCTGACCCGGATGCAGCAACCCGAGCTCGCCCCCAACCGCCATATCATCACCCCCAATCTGCAAAAGCGGGAATCGGCTTGAGTTCCCGCCACTTAGTAGATGAACAGGAACTGACCCGCCAATCGGCAAGCAAGGGCATCTCTCCAATCCGCCAGGAAACCATTTCTCGACAAAGCTCACATGCGTGACTAATGGCAGGCAAGTCTTCTGGCCTGATTGAAGCCAACTTTTATATGATGAAGTCATTAGGTACACCCGCAGCGATCCATATCTACGGGTAGTTCTCACTCTCTTTGTAACCAGCAAGGGATCATGCAATGGGTGAATTGAATCGTCATGGCCAGCCAGTCGCTAACTACAATGCAGCACGCAACCGCGACAAGCAGTTGAATAATCTGATGGGGATCTTGGATGGCATAATCGCAGACAGTGTCATCGATGAGCAGGAGATCCTGTATCTGGATACATGGCTCAAAGAGAGTGCCAGCCTCAACAGCTGGATCTTTCGTGAGCTACGAGAAATGGTCGCCAATGTGCTGCAAGACGGTAAGTTGTGTGAAGAAGAAAAAATCCACCTTATGAGTGCGCTTCCCCGTCTGATGGAAACATATCGTCATCTACCGGGTGTCGACTTCTATTCAGAGGAATCTGACAAGCTATTACTCGAGGGGCTCTGTCAGGGGTTGATGGGAGATCAACAGCTGTCCGATGACGAGATCCATTACCTGAGTTGGTGGATGAAACAAAACAGCATGCTGAGGGCCCACTATCCCGGAAAACAGCTGTATCAGACGGTGGAGCGTATCCTGTTGGATGGCATTATTACTGCCGAAGAGAGAGAGGAGTTGCAGCAACAATTGATGTTGTTTATCGGCAATCCCTTCGAGCATGGGGCTGTCACGGGTATGGCAACCAAGTTGGCCATCAGTGACTTCGAAATAGATACCCTATATGACTGTACTGTTTGCTTCACCGGCATGTTTCTTTCCGGTACACGCCGACAGTGCGAGGAAACAGCCTTGCTATTGGGTGCAACTCCCCAAGACTCTGTCACCCAGAAACTTGATTACCTCATCATCGGTGAGCTCAGTTCGCGGGATTGGCGCTTCTCCTCATACGGCAGAAAAATCGAAAAGGCCATGTTGCTGCAGGAGAAAGGACACTCGGTACGTATCGTCACCGAAGAAGCCTGGCTTGCCCATGCCAACACTCTGCACGAGTCGGCTTGAACCTTATATCACGGCGGGGGCTCACGCCCGCGCCTTGATAATTCACTCCTTCTGCAAGCCAACAGCACGCCAAAACGTGAGGCTGCTCACTGCGCCGGCAAGGAGAGATTGAGAGCCAAGTGAAGAGGAATATGATGGGCGCCTGCCTCTCTTCACGAGCCTTTTTATGAGCAACCCGCACGACCAGAATCCGCCGAGTGAAATCCATCGCTGTGACAAATGCGGCGAGCGTACCCGCCATATCGTGGTGCTGGTCGCCCGCGATCACAGCCAGGACATCATGCCCAAGGATCCGCGCAAAGCCTTCTGGCAAGCCTTTACTTCCAGCAGCATCACCAACTGGGCGTTTGGTGAAACACTGGCCTACCAGACCACCCATGTAAAACATCTTATTTGCGAACGCTGCGGGGAGAAGTTTCTGGAGTATTGAGTGGCGGTTGTACCCGGCAAGAGATGAAGCTCTGTCTGCGGTCACTGTCCCGAGTGGGCAAATAGCAGCCACTTAATAAGTAATTTATTGATCTCTGGCAGGTTTTTGCCCGACTGCGGTTTTACCCTGCCCCTCTCTCGATTAATATGCCCCACTTGGCAACCACTCTTGCAGAGACAACCCTGTGCAGCCGTTTCGCCATCCCCCCACATCGCCGGATAACCACAGCAGGCTGAGGGGAGTAACGTGCTAGCAAGTAATTGAAAATACGGGAATATGCATGCCATTATTGCGCGGGTTAAAACTCACTTATGACAATATTTAAATTTACATCCCGAACAGCATAAAAATTCGCCTTCACATTAACAAAAACAAGAGAGATATATGGCTATCAACCCAATAATAAGAGCTCAAATAAAAACATTTAGGGAAATGAATCCACATGAAGAAATGAATGATTCAGAGCTTTTTGAAGTAATGTCTATATTTTCAATTGAAAATGGTGTTCTCGGTGAAAATATTGATCCATTTAAAGCTCACCTAAAAGGTGATGAATTTGGCATTGATGGTGTTGCAATATCTATTCAAGGTAAGCTTTGCACTGATGTTGATGAAGCTGCAGAGATTCTCTCTATCGGTAAAAACCACTCTTCTGAATTCCATTTCTATCAATCAAAAATATCAGACAACCTAGATTATGGTGAAATTTCAAAATTCCTTGATGCTGTTTATGATTTCTTTACTGAACAAAAACTCATAAAAGGCGACCAAATAGAATGCCTGTTCGATGTAAAGGAAGAAATATATAATGCGGCAGCAAAAACCAGTCCAGCACTAAAATGCTACTACTGTACCACGGGTTCAGGCTCTATTTCTGAGTTAATCAATAGGCTAATTCAAACAAATAAGATTCGTCTAAATGAATTGAATATATTTAGTAGTGTACTTATTGAGTGTGTCGGAGCAAAAGTTATTCAGAATGGATTTCGCTCCGCGACAAACTCTACATCTGCAAGTATAAATTTCCAAAAAGCAATAACAATGCCTCTTCATGATAGTGTAGATGAGGCATATATTGGCTATGTACCCGCATCAGAAATTTTAAAAATAGCGCTTGGTGAGCCAGATCAAGACGGAATAAGACATATAAATCGTTCTATATTTTATGATAATGTAAGAGACTTTAATCCTGATTCTGATATCAATAAATCAATAATTGCAGAACTGGAAGCAGGAGGCCATGAATCTTTTGTTTTTAAAAATAATGGCATTACCGTCGTATCAAAAAGCATAGATAGAAAGGGTGATATTTTTAATCTTGAAGATTATCAGATCGTCAATGGATGCCAAACAACCAATATTCTTTCACATATCCACGATAACGTGGATAAGATATCTGTCCCTTTACGGTTAATCGGTTGCAGTAATACAGACTTTATTTCTAGCATTATTATTGGAACTAATCGTCAAAATGAAGTAAGAGAAGATCAATTTTGGGCACTACTACCATTCATGAAGGATTTGGAAGAATACTGTGCAGCTCAAAGTGGCGAAGATAGAATATTTATAGAAAGAAGAGACAATCAATATCGTGATATTTCTGTTGAGCGAACAAGGATTCTTCGCCCTTCTGACTTGATGAAAGTAGCTGCAGCGATGTTCTTCTTCCAACCACATAGAGCAGCAAGAGACCACAGAGGTATTAGAAAAGAGTTTAGAGATAAAATATTCTCTAAAAGCCATAACGTTGAATTATATCACGTTGCCGCCTTGGCGTTATATAAATTCGATTTTCTTTTGAGAACATCTAAGATTGAACGGTCACGCGGGATTTTTAGATTTTATATATTATATGCATTAGTAAGAAAACATTGGGATCAACCAACTTTACTTGAAGCTCCCCCCAAAAGTCAAAGAGCATTAAAAGATAAAGTATCTGCTGTTTTAAATGATAATGAAAAGTTTGTAGAGCATATTGAAGAGGTGGCAATTAAACTTGAGAGTATATTATCAAGGTATAGTGTAAGTACTCGAGAAAAAATTCGAGACTTTATCAGAACTGAAACTATGGTTGACGAATTTAACAAAGGCTTGCTAAATAAAAAACGCAAGAGTCAACCCGCATAAACAAATTTCATAATAAAAATATAAGGAGTCTTTCTGACTCCTTATATGTTGGCAATTAAGAAAGCTCGTAGGTTCGAATAGCGAAACGTATTCTGACATTCGCGTCATCACCTCTACTTTCCAGCCTCCAGATATCTATTCCAAAAAAGAGATCTCATAGATGAAACGAATTCTGATTATTGGCAACTCGGGATCGGGCAAGAGCTGGTTGGCGGCTCGATTGGCTGAGGGGTTAACTATCCGCGAGGTCAATCTGGACACCATTGTCTGGCAGCCGGGCGGCTTTAACCAAAAACGGCCCCAGCATGAGATTGACCATGCCATTCAAACACTTGCTCAAGAGCCATCATGGGTGGTCGAAGGGGTATTTGGTGCCCTGGCCGAGCAACTGCTTGATGCCGCCGATACCCTGCTCTTTCTGGATCTCGATTGGTCTGTATGCCGGGATTCACTGCTATCGCGCGGCTCACAAAGCGCCAGACAACGGGATGCAGTGGCAGCGGAAAAGAACTTTCAACAACTGCTGGTGTGGGCATCGGAATATGGGCAACGAGCCGGCAAAAGCTCCCGCCACTTCCATCGCGAGCTGTTTGATCGATTCCCAAACGACAAGCACCATTTCACGACTCGTGAAGCGGTAAATAGCTATCTCACTCAACTGACCGTTAACAGCTAACAGGAAACTGGATGGAGCAATACAAACAGACGCCAAGACCTGACCATATGTTTTTCAGAAAATTTATATCCTATCTGGCTATTACCTTGCCTATCGGCCTGATCCCTGAATTTATTCGGCAGGACTTTCATCTGGATTTGCTCTCGTGGCAGGAGGGCGGCCGCCTCACTCTGATCATGATTGGCGTCGCGGCGGCAATGGCGGGAATTGACTGGCTCGTGCATCGCTATCGAACCAAACGACAGCAGCCAAAGGGCCCGGTTGGACCAAACAGGTAAGGGAAGATCGGGCTGCCAAAGATATGGCAGCCCCGTGCCATCAGGAGAGCATGCTTCTTAGCATCCAGGCCGTTTTTTCATGAATATCGATGCGCTGGGTCAGCACATCGGCGGTGGGCTGGTCATTGACGGCATCGACCAGATCGAACAGTTTTCTGGCGGTTCTCGCCGTGGCTTCTTGCGCCAACACCAGATGTTTGAGCATTTCACTGGCACAGGGCACCCCTTCGACCTCCTCAATGGAGGAGAGACGGACAAACTCCTTGTATGTGCCGGGAGCGGGAAAGCCCAATGCGCGGATCCGCTCGGCGATAACATCCAGCGCATTCCACTGCTCGGTGTATTGATCCATAAACATATTGTGCAGGCTGTTGAACTGCGGGCCGGTTACGTTCCAGTGAAAATTGTGGGTCATCAAATAAAGGGTGTAACTATCGGCAAGCAGTGCCGACAATCCATCTGCAATTTTCTTGCGATCGGCGGCTGAAATACCGATATCCATTTCTGGTAAAACCACACTCTCTTTTTTCATCACGCTAACTCCTGTCATTGGCTTTCGGCTTGATAAATTTGGCCGATGCTTTTGCAACAATCATCCCGCCGACCGACGCTACGGCATTCAGGCGATAGATACCGTGACGCTGGTCGACTATTCTGGCCGACAGCGCTACTTTGCTGCCGATATCGATGGGAGCAATAAAACGAACGGTCAGCTCCGCTGTTAATCCTCTTATTCCCCGTTGCAGCAACGCATGTGTCATCACCGCATCGAGCAGGGTGCTGGTCATGCCGCCATGCAAAATATCGCTGTAACCCTGATGGCGCTGGTCGGCAATAAACAGCCCTTCCGTCGTCCCTTCCTCCCCCTGGTAAAAGCGAATTCCCAGTGAATCCGGGTTATGAGTGCCACACACCATGCAACGGGCGTGGGACATCATGGTCTGTTGATAGTTCTCTGATTGATATTCATCCACTTGATCTATTCACTCGCTATTTGGCCACTCGCATGTTGAGAACAGAGTGCTAGGAGAGCAGCTCTTCGATGGCGGCATGTGCCTGGGTGCCATAGATGATGGAGGGGCCGCCTCCCATCAATACCGCGACATCCACGGTGGCAATCAGCTCCGCTCGCGAAGCACCGGCCTTCACGGCCCCGGCAACATGGGCGGCAATGCAGCCATCGCAGCGAGAAGCGATACCAATACCGAGGGCAATCATTTCCCGATATTTCAACGCCAGCGCCTCGTCCTCTTTCATAACGGCTTTGTGCAGCGCAATAAACGCATTCATGGTATCCGGGCTGCTCTTGCGATAAGCAGAGCCAAGCTGGTGTTGTTCTTTATTGATCTCTCGATAATTTTTCATCACGTTATTTCTCCGGTGTGAAAATCTCACCTTTATAGAATGACTGCGCTGTCATGCTGATTAACCAGATGATCAATACAATCAGGGCACACACCACTATTTTGGCCAGATAATATGGAATGATATTCCCGGTTGCGTCGGCAAACATGGCCGAGGCTGCGGAAAATGCCGCCAGTGGAAATGAGTACGCCCACGAAGAGAGAAAAAATTTCAGTTTCAAAAAAGTGAGGGTGTTGTACATCAGCAAGATAAATACAAACAGCGCAAAATAATAAATGACATGGGCAAACAGATCGCTGGAGCTGGCTATTTCGCTATACGAGATAAATCCGATGGAAGGCGGTGCCAGCAGAATAAACATGGTAGGCATCAGCTTCTCGGGCATACTCTCATGAAAGAACAGCCGATAGAGCACTATGGTCAGCAGAGAGAACCAGAAAATAAGGCCAATGCTGAAGAAGAACAGGCTGATCTCGTGAAAGCCAAGCGGCATGCCACCCAGGGGCACCACAATATTGCCGACAATCGGTATAAACCATGCCGGGTTGGTGTGTGTGATTGTGAAATGGTCGCGATGGATCCAGTTGCTCATGATGTAGAGGGTGAAGAGCAGCTGCAAGCTGGCGCCCACCGACCAGAGGGCCAGCGCCGCATCATGCCAGCTGGCCCAGTAGGCGGATTGCAGCAGCAGGCTGATTGAGATGGTCGGGAAGAAGTTGATCCTGACCGGGTGTTTCAGCTCATGCAGGAACTCGTCATTGTGTCTGAGAATTTTCCAGCCATACATCACCAGAAACGTCACAAGTAGCAGGGATGACAAGACCCCGAACAGGAACCCTGCCGACTGCAACAGCAGCAGATCCGGAAATGCCTTGCGACAGGCAATCGCCGCCCCCGTCAGCCCCATGATGATTGAAAAGAGTGTGACAGGCATATGTGCAATCTTGGTTATGGAGGGGATTTGCTTACCCTCTTGATTCAGGTTTTCCATCAACTTTCCCCTCCAGTTCGACCTAGCGGTTGTGCTTACTCTTCACAACATTTCTTGTGGTTGCGCTGACGGTTGCCCTGACAGCCCTGCTGTTGTCCGGAGGCTGACTTGCAGCAACCCCCTTTGCCAAGGCGGCCACGGGGAGCGCATTGACGGCTTCCCCTGCCGTGATGGCCAGCCCCCTCGGCGCAGCGCGATGCACTGCCCTGTACAGCGGATGTCAGCTCGGTCAGATTGCCCGACTCATTGCTCAGCATGTCGGCCATAGCGAGACGCCCCTGACTGGCCTGATAGACGGCAAGCCCACTGCCCAGCAGCTTGCCAAGCATCTTGCTACCAATATTTTTCAACACGATACGACGGGCCCCCTGCGCCTGAAGCAGCTCCGCCAACGCACTTTTGCACTCGTTGCCTGCCACCGGATTGGCGATCTCTGCCAGGGTGATCCCCTGTTCATCTACGAATACAAAGCGCTCTGCCTTGGCAAAATGTCCTGCGATATGGTCGTCATTCATCGGAATGGCTGTGATGATGGTCATTTGACCTCCTGCTATCACTGTTGATATTCCAGCCCTGCCCCTTGCCACTCTGCATTCGTCCCCTTGTTCAGGATCTTCCCGCAGGCTTGCCGGTTGGCATGGCCATGTTCCCAGCCTCTTGCAGCAACCAGATGAAGAGCCGTACGCATCAACTTTTACTGGTTTAGTCACGCATCATTCGGCTCGATAAGCGTCTGATCATGATGCCGCCGTAATTGGCATATGCTATATATACGCTCGGTTTATAGCATATACAACAAACTATTTTTTCCAACGAAGAGGTTTGGGGACTCATTAAAGCTCGCCCTGGCATCATTCCAGGGCGCGCCAACCCGCTATTCGCGAGGGCAAAAGGCAGGGGGAGAAGTGGCGCATAAAAATCCTAATCCGCCCGGCGAAATGGCGACTTTTTGTGAGAAGGGTCACATCTGATGGCACCGTTTAACCACATATAAATCCAGACCCCGCTGATGATTAATTTATTGATATGGCGCATCACAAACCTGACGGCGAGCCTGACATCAATACATTTGTCTGTTTTTAAAGAAAAAATGGATGATCGGCTGAAAATGGCGAGTCCTGCCTGAAAACGGGATCTTCATCACATCGCGTTTTAATGCGCACAAAAATCCAGTGATTAGCACATTTATCCGATAGGGAGGGGGCGGGCGAGCCGCGATAATGATCAGGTCATTTTTATCCAGTACGTCGATACGTACTCACGCATAGCTTCCGTCACCGGAAGCGGGGAGAGCGCTATGATCACCACCTTGATCAATGAACATCTGATCAACCTCGATTTGAAAGCGACGCGTAAGGAAGAGGTCTTCACCGAGATGGCCCGCCTGCTGGCGTCGCAAGGCAAGGTCAGCGACGAGCAGGCCTTTATCAAAGATCTGTGGGCCCGCGAAGAGCTGGGCAACACCGGCTTTGAAGAGGGCGTGGCCCTGCCCCACGCCAAGAGTGCAGCGGTATGCAACCCGGCGGTCGCCATCGGCATCAGCCGCAACGGCATCGAGTACGGCGCCGAAGATGGCAAGCCGTCCCATATTTTCTTCATGATCGCCTCCCCCGATGGCGGCGCCAACCACCATATCGAGGTGCTGGCCGAGCTCTCCGGCAAGCTGATCGAAGAGGGTTTTATCGCCAAACTGCTGGCGGCGAAAACTCCGGCCGATGCGCTGGCGCTGCTGCTGGCCAAGAAAGAGGAGCAGAGCGCGGCCCCGACCACCAGCAAGGGCTTTATCATCGGTGTCACCGGCTGCCCGGCCGGTATCGCCCACACCTATCTGGCTGCCGAGTCGCTGGAGCGCGCCGCCAAGGAGCTGGGTTATGAGGTGAAGGTGGAGACCAACGGCTCCATCGGCGTCAAGAACAGCCCGACCGCGGACGAGATCGCCCGCGCCACCGCCATCGTGGTGGCTTGTGACAAGCAGGTGGACATGGCCCGCTTCGCTGGCAAGCCCCTCATCAAGACCGGCGTCAAGGCCCCCATCAAGGATGGCAAGGGTCTGATCGAGCAGGCCCTGAAAGCCCCCGCCTATGTGGCTGGCAAAGAAGATAAAAAGGGTGAAGAGAAGAGCGCGGGTGGCAGTTCCGATCTCTATCGCTACCTGATGAACGGTGTATCGCACATGATCCCGTTCGTGGTGACCGGCGGTCTGTTGATTGCGCTGGCACTGGCCATCGGCGGCAACCCGACCCCGAGCGGCATGCAGATCCCGGAAGGGAGCATGTGGAACCAGATCCTCAACGTCGGCGTGGCCGCCTTCACCCTGATGATCCCCATACTGGCGGGCTATATCGCCTACGCCATCGGCGATCGTCCGGCGCTGGCACCGGGCTTTATCGGCGGCTGGATCGCCAACAACGGCAGCTTCTACGGCGCGGATGCCGGTACCGGCTTTATCGGTGCCATCATCGCGGGCCTGTTGGTCGGTTATCTGGTGCGCTGGATTGCCACCCGTCAGTACCACAAGATGGTGCAGCCGCTGGTACCGATCCTGATCGCCCCGATCGTTGGTTCCCTGTTTATCGCTGCGGTCTTCATCTTCATCATCGGTGCCCCCATTGCCGACATGATGACCGGCCTCAACGCCATGCTGCTCTCCATGAGCGGTGGCAGTCTGGTGCTGCTGGGCATCGTGCTGGGGGGTATGGCCGGCTTTGATATGGGTGGCCCGGTCAACAAGGTGGCCTTCCTGTTCTCGGTCGGCATGATCGCCTCCGGTCAGACCCAGTTTATGGGTGCCATGGCTTGCGCCATCCCGGCTGCGCCGCTAGGCATGTCGCTGGCTACCGTGCTCGGTCGCAAGCTGGGTATCTTCGATGCCTCTGAAATCGAAGCGGGCAAAGCCGCCGGCGCCATGGGTCTGGTGGGGATCTCCGAAGGTGCGATTCCGTTCGCCGCCCGTGACCCGCTGGCCGTTATCCCGGCCAACATTCTGGGCAGCATGACCGCCGCTGTGATGGCCTTCCTGTTTGGCATTACCAACAGCGTTGCCCACGGTGGCCCCATCGTGGCCCTGCTGGGTGCGGTCAACAAGCCGCTGCTGGCCCTGCTCTGCATGATCTGCGGTGCCATCGTCACCGGCGTGGTCGCGGTTGCCCTGAAAAAACTGCGGGTCAAAAAGAGCGATGAGGTAACTCTGGCCAAGGCGGCCTGAGGCCTCCATCGCCATGTCGGCTCGTCGAGCATAAAAAGAGGCCACCCCATGGGGTGGCCTCTTGTTTTTGGGATGGCTGGCGGGCCGTATTTCCCAAAATCGCCCCCCGAGAGTGGTCAACAAGCACTCTTCCTCGTCTCTCCCCTTTCCTTTACTTGGATCCCTTCTTGCCTCTCCCCTCCTCAGCCCAGCACTCACACAGAGCGCCAAACTGGCTGAAATGGCAGCAATCTGGCGTCAGCGGTGTGATGTTTCTCACGCTTTGTCCGCGAAAGCGCAAAAACTAGGAAAATTTCCTAGCCCCACTAGGGATGGCTCTCAAGCCATTTTTTGCCCCTCTTATTAGAGTCACCCCACCTGATGTCGTGACCCGCACCGCGATGGGCAATGTGCCCCGTCATCCCGTGCCGGGCCCGGGTTTATATGGATGGAGCGTCGAGCGCAGCAACGGCTGACAGCCCCGACGTTCCGTTCCCCCTTCCGTGGCGTGACCTCGAACAACCTATCTACAAATGAGGGGCGCGGCGGAAATACCGTCTATCTCGCAGAGGATGAACGAAGATGTTGAAATTGCTCCAACAGGTCCGGGTCCCCACCCTCGACCTGCCGGTCGAAGCCCGGCGCAAGCTCTGGTTCAAGCCGTTTATGCAATCTTATCTGGTTGTATTTATTGGCTATTTGACCATGTATCTGATCCGCAAGAACTTCAACATTGCGCAAAATGACATGATCCAGGAGTACGGTCTCTCCATGACCGAGCTTGGCATGATCGGCCTTGGCTTCTCCATCACCTACGGGGTGGGCAAGACCATCGTCTCCTACTACGCCGATGGCAAGAACACCAAGCAGTTCCTGCCGCTGATGCTGATCCTCTCCGCGCTCTGCATGCTGGGCTTCAGTGCCAGCATGGGCGGCACCGGTTTCAGCCTCTACTTCATGATCTTCTTCTATGCGCTGAGCGGTTTCTTCCAGAGCTGTGGCGGTTCGTGCAGCTACTCCACCATCACCAAGTGGACCCCTCGCAACAAGCGCGGCACCTATCTGGGCATGTGGAACCTCTCCCATAACGTGGGCGGTGCCGGTGCGGCCGGTGTGGCGCTGTTCGGTGCCAACTACCTGTTTGATGGCAACGTGCTCGGCATGTTTATCTTCCCCTCCATCATCGCGCTGATCGTCGGCTTTATCGGCCTGCGCTTTGGTAGCGATTCACCGGAAGCCTATGGTCTTGGCAAGGTGGAAGAGCTGTTTGACGAAGTGGCGAGCGAAGAGGATATCGCCACCGAAGAGCAGAAGCTGACCAAGTGGCAGATCTTCGTGAAGTACGTGCTGCTCAACAAGGTGATCTGGCTGCTCTGCTTTGCCAACATCTTCCTCTACGTGGTGCGTATCGGTATCGACCAGTGGTCTACCGTCTATGCCCACCAGGAGCTGGGCTTCTCCAAAGACGTGGCTATTCAGGGCTTTACCTTCTTCGAAGTGGGCGCACTGGTCGGCACCCTGATGTGGGGTTACCTCTCCGATCTGGCCAATGGCCGTCGTGGTCTGGTTGCCTGCGTGGCGCTGGCGCTGATCATCGCGACCCTGGGTCTCTACCAGCATGCGACTACCCAGTTTATGTTCCTGGGTTCCCTGTTCACCCTGGGCTTCCTGGTGTTTGGTCCGCAACTGCTGATCGGCGTCGCCGCCGTGGGCTTCGTCCCCAAGCAGGGCATCAGCGTGGCCGATGGCGTCAAGGGCACCTTCGCCTACCTCATCGGTGACAGCTTCGCCAAGCTGGGTCTGGGCATGATCGCCGATGGCACCCCCATCTTCGGTCTGACCGGCTGGACCGGCACCTTCGCGGCGCTGGACATCGCAGCCGCCGCCTGTCTGGTACTGATGGGTTGTGTCGCGGTCGCCGAGGAGCGCAAGATCCGCCGCATCAAGCGCGAACTGAAAGCCGCCGAGCTGGCCGCCCAGACCGCCTGATAGCCATAACAACAGACGCAGATTGTTCAGGGCCACCCACAGGGGGGGCCCTTGTTGTTTAGAGCAACCAGACACCCGACTGGCCCGGCATGAGCCTGCACAGCCGTTCAAGGGACGGGCATATCCCCATCAAGATCCCACTTTTCATATGCGCTTTTGGTAAAAGCCCCCCGCTGGCGCTATCTTGTTGCTCCCCCTTGTCAGCATCACAGAGAGCAGATGAAGATCGTCGCCGTCACCGCTTGCCCGACCGGTATCGCCCATACCTATATGGCTGCCGATGCCCTGCAAAAAGCCGCCACTGGGCTGGGACTCAAGATCAAGGTCGAGACACAGGGCGCCATGGGCATGGAAAACATGCTGACCGCCCGCGATATTGCCAGCGCCGACCTGGTGCTGATTGCCTCCGATATCGAGATTGAGCAGAAAGAGCGCTTCCTCGGCTGCACCATCCATCAGGTGAGACTGGAAACCGTGCTGCTGGATGCCAACGCCGTACTCAAGGCCCTGCCGATCCCGGCCTGATGCTGACCCGCGAGATCACCTTCTACTGCCAGCAGGGGTTGAGCATCACCCAGGCCAAGCAGTTGAACCGGCTGGCGGGGATGTTCAAATCCACCATCCGCTGCGCCAACCTCACCCGGCGCCAGACCGTTGCCGCCAGCAACCAGCTCTCCCTGTTGACCCTCGCCACCCAGCCAGGCGACCTCTGCCAGTTGCAGATTGAAGGGTGCGATGCCGAGCTGGCCCACATGGCCTTCACCTGCTGGTGCGGGGAGCTGGGTCAACCGCTGGTGCGCCCGCGCACCGCCGCGCTGGCGGAGTTGCGACTGGCCAACGCGCTGCCCGACTACCATTTTGCCCTGCGCCAACTGGCCCATAGCCCAGAGCCGCTGACCAAGGCCGAAGCCCTCGAGCATCTGATCGATCTGCTGCCCGCCGAGCTGATCACCGACCGCGCCACACTGACCGCCGCGGTGGAGCGGCGCGAGCAGGTCTCGGCCACCATCATCCGCCCCGGCCTTGCCATGCCTCATGTATTGAGCGAAGGGATCAGCCAGCCAACGCTGGCCCTGCTTAGCTGCAAGGAGCCCATCGAGTGGGGCTCTCAAATCGGGCCGGTGCAGACCATTATTCTGCTGGCGGTGCCGGTTGGTAGCGGACGGGAGACCCTGCGCCCCCTTACCCGACTGGCGCAGGCGATGATCGACGATGTGGTCAGCCACGCCCTGCTGTTGGCGGGCTCGCCCCCCGCCCGTCAGGCTATCATCATCGAGAGCCTGCTGAGCTAGGCGAATTGGCTCTGGGCACTGCTTGCTGTAACGCCAGCCATTCATCCAGCCCTCAGCACCCTGTGGTACACTCGCTGCCATCGTCTGTCTGAAGTGTGTATCCGATGAAATCTCCCCGCTCCCGTCTCTCTGTCAGCCGCGCGCCGCGCGATAACGCCCCGCGCACGGCGGCCAAACCAGCCGCACCCCGCCATGCATCCCCCCGCAAACCGGAGCTGGCCCCAGCGGATCGCAAATTGCTCCTGCTGAACAAGCCCTATATGGTGCTCTGCCAGTTCACCGACGAGGCGGGCCGCGAGACCCTCAAGGATTACATCAAAGAGCCCGGCATCTATGCTGCAGGGCGGCTCGATCGCGACAGCGAGGGGCTGCTGCTGCTCACCAACGATGGCAAGCTGCAGGCGCGCCTCACCCAGCCGGGGGAGAAGACCCCCAAGACCTACTGGGTGCAGGTGGAAGGGATCCCGAGCGAGGAGCAACTGGCCGCCCTTCGCGCCGGTGTGGAGCTCAACGACGGCATGACCCTGCCCGCCGGGGCGCGCATCATGGATGAACTTGCGGTGTGGCCGCGCAATCCGCCGATCCGCGAGCGCAAGGAGATCCCCACCAGCTGGCTGGAGATCAAGATCATCGAGGGGCGCAACCGCCAGGTGCGTCGGATGACCGCCCATATCGGCCACCCCACCTTGCGCCTTATTCGCTACGCCATCGGCGACTGGACCCTGGATGGACTAGCCCCCGGCGAGAGCCGCAGCCTGCCCGCCCCCGAGCTGACGCCGCTCTCCAACAGCCGCCCGCGTCCCTCCTCATCCCGTTCAGGCGCTCATACCGCCAAACCGGCCAAACCGGCAGGGGAGGCGCCACGGCGGGCTAGCCAGCCGAGACGGGACGAGCGTCCCCGCAGCACTCACCCAACCGAGCGCGCAGCCACGAACCCGACCGGCGGCAAACCCCGCAGCAGTGGTCGAGGAACGGCACGTCGACCGGCCCGAGCGGACAATCCCAATAGCAACGACAAGGAGTCATGATGAGCAATCAGGCAGAGCAATCGACCACCAGCCACGCCCGCATGGAGGCGCGCCTGACGGTCGCCGCCCTGGTGCAGTGGCAGGGCCGCTTTCTGGTGGTGGAAGAGGAGATAAAAGGCCAGCGCCGTTTCAACCAACCCGCCGGCCATGTGGAGCCGGGGGAAAACCTGCTTGAAGCGGCTTGCCGCGAGCTGAAAGAAGAGACGGGTCTGACCGCTACGCCGACCGCCTGGCTTGGTACCTATCTGTTCAAACCGGCCGACAGCGAAGCCACCTATGTGCGCACCGCCATCATCTTCGACCTTGAAAAAGCGCCGGGTCAGCACCATCCAGAGGATCCTGACGGCGATGTGCTGGCTTGCCACTGGCTCACGCTGGAAGAAATAGCGGAATGCAAACCGGCCCTGCGCAGCCCCCTGGTGTGGCAGTGCATTCAGGATTATCTGGCGGGGACACGGCTGCCGCTCTCGGCCCTCAAGGCCTTTATCTGAGGCCATTTGACACTCTTTTTCGGTGACAAAGGCCAACAGCAGAAAAACGATTTCCTGCTATCAGGCTCCTGATGGGAACTGCGGCATGGATATGTGACCGGGGGCGCAAAACTCTGGTAGAATACGCCCCGTTTAAACGAACTGGTAACTTCGACTAATGACAGACAACAGCCAAATCAAGGTGATCGTCGGCATGTCCGGCGGCGTGGATTCTTCCGTCTCGGCCTACCTGCTCCAGCAGCAGGGCTATCAGGTCGAAGGCTTGTTCATGAAGAACTGGGAAGAAGACGACACGGACGAGTACTGCTCTGCCGCCCAGGATTTGGCTGATGCCAAGGCCGTCTGCGACAAGCTGGGGATGAAACTCCACACCATCAACTTCGCGGCCGAGTACTGGGACAACGTGTTCGAGCACTTCCTCGAAGAGTACAAGGCTGGCCGCACGCCAAACCCCGATATCCTGTGCAACAAGGAGATCAAGTTCAAGGCGTTCCTCGAATTTGCCGCCGAAGAGCTGGGCGCCACCTACATCGCCACCGGCCACTATGTGCGCCGTGACGACAGCACCGGCCGCCCGCGCCTGCTGCGCGGTCTCGATACCAACAAGGATCAGAGCTACTTCCTCTACACCCTGAGCGAGAAGCAAGTGGGTCAGAGCCTGTTCCCGGTTGGCGATCTGGAAAAGCCCGAGGTGCGCCGCATCGCCGAGCAGCTGGATCTCATCACCGCCAAGAAGAAAGACTCCACCGGTATCTGCTTTATCGGCGAGCGCAAGTTCAAGGACTTCCTGGCCAAGTTCCTGCCCGCCCAGCCCGGTAAAATCGAGACCGTGGATGGCAAGGTGATCGGCGAGCATCAGGGTCTGATGTATCACACCCTGGGCCAGCGCAAGGGGCTCGGCATCGGTGGTCGCAAAGATGCCACCGAAGAGGCTTGGTACGTGGTCGACAAAGAGGTCGAGCGCAACGTGCTGGTGGTGGCGCAGGGCGAACATCCCCGCCTCTACTCCGATGGCCTGATTGCCAGCCAGTTGCACTGGGTGGATCGCACTCCGATCCGCGAGCCGCGTCGCTGCACCGTCAAGACACGCTACCGCCAGCAGGATATCCCCTGCCTGATCCAGCCCATCGACGACGAGACCATCCGGGTCATCTTCGACGAGAAGCAGGCTGCAGTGACCCCGGGCCAGTCCGCCGTCTTCTACGACGGGGAAGTGTGTCTGGGCGGCGGCATCATCGAACAACGTTTCAGCCATCCGGTTTGAATCCTTAACAGAAGGCAGCAGACGTGAGCGATAAATTCCAAGACAGAACAATGGCCTTTGCCGGCATCTGCCAGGCCGCGTATCTGGTGCAGAAGGTGGCCCGAGACGGCAGCTGTGACGAGGCGGCCCTGCGCGAGAGCCTCTCCAGCATTCTGGTGACCAACCCGAGCCAGCCGCTCGAGGTGTTCAACAACACCCATCTGGCCATTCGCGACGGCTACCGTGCGCTGGTCGAGCAGCTGGGTGCCGACGGCAGCCAGAAGAATGCCGAGCTGACCCGCTACGTGGTAAGCCTGATTGCACTGGAGCGCAAGCTGGCCAAGCGCAAGGACATTCTCAATATGCTGGGTGAGCGGATCAGCCAGATTGGCCGCCAGCAACAGCACTTCGATCTGCTCGACGAGCAGATTTTGGCCAACATGGCGAGCATCTACAGCGATCTTATCAGCCCCATCGGGCCGCGCATCCAGGTGGCGGGTACCCCGCTGTTCCTGCAGCAACCGCTGGTGCAGCACAAGGTGCGCGCCCTGCTGCTGGCAGGCATTCGTGCCTGCGTGCTGTGGCGTCAGCTCGGTGGCAGCCGCACCCAGATCATCTTCGCTCGCAAGAAGATGGTGGAGCTGGCCAAACGTTACTAATCATCGGCTCGCGCGCGGGCCAGCGAGGTCAACATCAGGGTGAACAGCCGCACATCCGCCTTGATGACGACTCAGCCCCACGCGCGAGTGGATACGGATCCCCCACACAAATCATCAGGAGTTCACCCCATGGAGCTGTCCGCGCTGACTGCTGTTTCCCCGATTGACGGTCGTTATGGCGACAAGGCCGATGCCCTGCGCCCTATCTTCTCCGAATTCGGCCTGCTGCGTTTTCGCGTCGAAGTCGAGGTGCGCTGGTTGCAAAAACTGGCCAGCCACGCCGGGATCCCGGAAGTCCCTGCCTTGAGCGCGGCCGCCAACGCCCTGCTCGACGGCATCGTCAGCAACTTCAACGAGAGTGACGCCGCCCGCATCAAACAGATCGAGCGCACCACCAACCATGATGTGAAAGCGGTGGAGTACTTCCTCAAAGAGAAAGTCGAAGTGAACCCGGAGCTGGCGGCTGTCAGCGAGTTCATCCACTTCGCCTGCACCTCGGAAGACATCAACAACAACTCCCACGGTCTGATGCTGAAAACCGCCCGCGAAGAGGTCATCAAGCCTTATTGCGAAAAGCTGATCAGCGAGCTCAAGCGTCTCGCCCACGAGTACCGTGACATGCCGCTGCTCTCCCGCACCCACGGCCAGCCGGCGACCCCGAGCACCATGGGCAAGGAGATGGCCAACGTCGCCTACCGTCTGGAGCGCCAGTTCAAGCAGATCATGGCGGTGGAGATCCTCGGCAAGATCAACGGCGCAGTCGGCAACTACAACGCCCACCTCAGCGCCTACCCGGATGTTGACTGGCACCAGTTCTCCGAGGAGTTTGTGACTTCCCTCGGCCTGACCTGGAACCCCTACACCACCCAGATCGAACCGCATGACTACATCGCCGAGCTGTTCGACGCCATGGCCCGCTTCAACACCATCCTGATCGACTTCGACCGCGATGTGTGGGGTTACATCTCGCTGGGTCACTTCAAGCAGCGCACCATCGCCGGCGAAATCGGCTCCTCCACCATGCCGCACAAGGTCAACCCCATCGACTTCGAGAACTCCGAAGGCAATCTGGGTCTGGCCAACGCCGTGTTCCAGCATCTGGCCAGCAAGCTGCCTATCTCCCGCTGGCAGCGTGATCTCACTGACTCGACCGTACTGCGCAACCTGGGTGTGGCGGTGGGTTACTCCCTGATTGCCTATCAGGCGACCCTCAAGGGCATCTCCAAGCTGGAAGCCAACGACGCCGCCATGGCCGCCGATCTGGATGCCAACTGGGAAGTGCTGGCCGAGCCGATCCAGACCGTGATGCGCCGCTACGGTATCGAGAAGCCCTACGAGAAGCTCAAGGAGCTGACCCGTGGTCGCCGCGTCGATGCCGAAGGGATGCGTACCTTTATCGACACCCTGGAGTTGCCGGAAGCGGTCAAGGTTGAGCTGAAGAAGCTGACCCCGGCCAACTACATCGGTGACGCCCAGCGTCTGGTTGATCTGCTGAAGTAAGCCAACCGGCAGTGACGAAGGGGCCCTGTGCACGATATGCCACAGGGCCCCTGTTATTTTCCCTGCCACGGCAGGATCCCGAGTGGCTTTTCCCAAGCCCGCCTTGGGCAAAACCTCTTTGCGAGACACGAGAAACAGCATGTACGAACTCAATCTGGATATCGCTCACTTCCTCGAGCACTACTGGCAGAAGCGCCCGCTCCTTATCAAGGGCGGCTTCAAGGACTTTCAGGACCCTATCAGCCCGGACGAGCTGGCCGGTCTGGCCATGGAAGAGGTGGTAGAGTCCCGCCTCGTCACCCGTTTCGACGGCAAGTGGGATGCGGCCCACGGCCCCTTCGAATCCTACGACCATCTGGGCGAAGAGAACTGGACCATTCTGGTACAGGCTTGCAACCACTGGGCTCCCGAGGTGAACGAGCTGGCGGTGCCGTTCCAGTTCATTCCGGGCTGGCGCTTTGACGATGTGATGGTGAGCTTCTCCACCCCCCATGCGGGTGTCGGCCCCCACATCGACAACTACGACGTCTTCATCACCCAGGGTCTGGGCAAACGCCACTGGCGAGTCGGCGATGCCAAGCCCCTCAACGAGTTTGCCGCCCACGCCGCCCTGCTGCACTGCGAGCCGTTCGAGGCGATCATCGACGTCATCATGGAGCCGGGTGACATTCTCTACATTCCGCCCGGATTCCCCCACGAAGGCTACGCCATCGAGCCCTCCATGAACTTCTCGGTGGGTTTCCGCGCACCGGATGCCAAAGCGCTTATCTCCTCCTTTGCCGATCACCTGATCGACAACGAGGTGCGTACCGAGCGTTACGGCGATGCCGATCTCAAGCCCCGCGCCCGTCACGGCGAGATCCTGCCCCACGAGCTGCACCGTCTGCGCGAGCTGATGCAGCAGGCCCTCGATGACGAGACCCTGTTCAAGGAGTGGTTCGGCACCATGATCTCCGAGGCCAAGCACGATCTCGACGTCAATCCGGTCGAGCCGGACTATAGTGCCGAGGAGGTAGCCGACCTGCTGACCCAGGGCGAGCCCGCCATCAAGGTACCGGGTCTGCGCACCGTCTGGTTCAGCGGCGAGAGCCAGCAGTGCTTCATCGACGGCGAAGCCTGGACGCTGCAGAGCGAAGACGCGGCAGCCATTTCGCTCCTGTGTGACAAAGACATCATCACTCAGGCCGACATGGTGGAACTGGCCGATCAGGCCGGTTTCCTGCAACTGCTGACCCGTCTGGTCAACCGCGGTTACTGGTTCTTCAACTGATCCGGCGGTAACTGAAGGATAAAAAGGCGCCTTATGGCGCCTTTTTTGTCACTCAGAGGCGGTTCAATTAACAATCGATGCGCGAAGCTGAACCCACTCTTGATGAACCGACAGGTGGTGATTTATTGAACTAAAATGGATGGATATCATGCGTCCGTCCCTGTTCACAAGAGAAGCGCCACCATGCAAATCACCTCCCGGCCCATGCCGCTGCCCGATTACGGCAAATATCCCTCCTCTCCGGCTGTCACGCCCGAACAGGTCAGTCAGGCCCGTAACGAAGCGCTGATCAAGAAGGATGAATTACAGGCACAGAGCGAAGAGAGAGCAACGGCTCGCAGAACCATGGCGGTCTCTTATACGGCTAACCAGCAAGATAAAGCCGTGGTGGAGCGCTACCTGGAGGCCACCGGTCAGGAGAGCGACAGCAAGTCGGGCCCGAGCACGGCTGATATGTATCAGGCTGCGACTCGCTACCAGCGCCAGCAGAATCTGAGCGACTACATGCAATTCCAGCAGAGCCCGCTCGCCCAGCAGATGGGTGACATGGTGGGCGAAGATAATCGCAAGGGCACTCAGCTCGATATCATTGCCTGAGTCTATTTGCTCGAATAAGCCCGGCAGGGACTGATATAAACTGAAAAAGCCCTCGATGAGGGCTCTTTCGTTATAGCTTGTCGCTGCAACTTCTCGCTAGAAATGGGACGCTTCTGCCTGCGCGTCCGGCAGCTCGTCGGGAAGTTCATCAAACAGGGGGTGATAGAGCACCTCACCCTGCACACCCGCAAAACCGCGCTCCTGCAGCTCCATCGCCATAAAGCAGTCGGCAGGCACCTCATAGATGCAGTGCAGGCCAAACTCGCTAGCCGGGCGGAAACCGAAACGGCTGTAATAGGCCGGATCCCCGAGTACAACCACCCCTTTCCAGTCCATCTCAAGCGCCGTATCAAGCCCTTCACGGATGAGATCAGAGCCAATCCCCTGACCTTGCCAGTCGGGATGAACCGCGACCGGCGCCAGACCGAGCCAGGGCCCTTCCATGCCGTTAATGGTGATCGGGCTTAGCATCAGGTGCCCCATGAACTCGTACTCTTCCTCTTCGACCATGGTCACTACGGCAGCACCACATTCGCGCAGGCGGTTGACCAGTTCGGCCTCATCGGAACGACCGAAGGCGGCACTCAGCAGCTCATAAACCGGCAGCATGTCACCGGGGCGCTCGGTTCTCAACATCAGGTATTACTCCTCGTACAGCAGAGCGGGCATTATTCCACACAACGGCTGGTCATTCTGAGTACCTTTGTCCAAAAATGGGAGGGTGCACTCAGGAAAACGAGCGGCAAACTGCAGCTGCAAGGCGGTTAGCGTAGCCGGGGTGACCCTGTTCATCGCCTCGCTGTAGGCCTGCCAAAGGGCGGGAGCCTCCCGCGCCAACCGCTCAAAGGTCAGTTCGGGCGTTTGATGCCAACAGCCATCCAGCTCATCGACCAGCTCCGGCAGCTCCACCAGCAGCCGTAACTGCTGATAGCGTATTTGCGACGAGTCACCGTTGCCGCCCAGCGCCTGCGCCATCAATTGGTTGAACCAGTGGCGCCGTGATGCGCGCTCCTCGCGGCTGAGCAGCTCAGGCCCCTGACGCTGCAGCGCGGCCAGTTGCAGCAACCACGCCAGCCCCTGTTCATCCCTGTCTTTCAGCAAGACGCCGCCAAGATGGAACAACTGCTCCGGTTCGGCCTGCTCCAGCAGATCGACGGGATAACAGTGCAGCGCCAGCAACCTCTCAAGATGCAGCGGGCAGCGAATAGAGCAGGACTCCTCCCCCGCGCCCCTCTCATCCACAAAGAGCGAGATGGCCAGCTTGCCGTTGGCACTCTGCCGATCCAACGTTACAGGATCCCACAGGATCACCACGGCGATCCGCTCATCAGCAAGCCAGCAGGCAATCTCCTCGGCCAAGGGATTGGGTAAGGAGGGTGCGCGATCCAGTCGCCAGTAACTCACCTCACACGGCTGGCGACCGCTGATATGGCACCGCCCGCGATAGTGCATGCCCACTTTTGCCATCACCCGGCCGGAGGCTAAATTGTCTGGCATATGGCGAGCCGTCAGCGCAGGCAGTTGCAGTTGGTCAAAGGCGAACCCCTTGACCAAGCTGGCGGCCCGGGTCGCCAGACCGCGATTTTGCCAGGGCACGCCCACCCACCAGGCGAGCTCGCCATTCCAGTGCAGGGAGATCACCCCAAGCAACGCCGCACCTTGCTCCTCTGGCAAGGTGATGGCCCAGCTCCAGCCAAGGCCAAGCGCCGCTTTGCGCCAGCTGAGCGCCAGCCAGTCGCGGGCCCCCTCCGGCGGATAGGGGTGAGAAATATTGAGGGTGTAGCGGGCCAGCGCCTCGTCGCTGCAGTAGCGCACTATCTCGCGCTCATCGGCGGCCTGCAGTGGTCGCAGCACGACGCCTGATAGCGGATGCACCTCAGCCAGGGTCGGTACCGTCACGCGGCGCGCCAGCAAGCGATTAAGCACGGCGCCCAAATCGGCCTCGGGGGTGAGCGGCAGATCGGCCCCCACAGGGCCAAGGGTGAGCAGTCCCTGCTCCCTGGCGAGGGTCAATAGGGAGGTAGAGGCGCTGATCAGGATCTGGCGGCTGGGATCAACATGAAAATCCGCCAGCAGATCCCCATCGAGCCAGGCGGCCAGCAGAACCCCCGGGCAGAGCACCCCGTCAGGAGGGCTGCTCGCCCAGGGAACATCGGTTTGCTCGAGGGCGGCGGCCGCCTCTTTGCCCAGTAGCAGCTGCCAGCGATGACCCTGCTGCTGCCAGACCTGCAACAGCGTAGTCCACTGCGGTAGCCACAGACTGGCCTCGATCAGCAGTTCCATCAGCTGGCCTGACAGGCCACTGGCAGCGTCAGATGGCGGGGATGGGCTTCGATACGAGCGATCCAGCTACGGATAGCGGGCCACCCCTGCAAGGAGAAGATCCCCTCCTCTGCCACGTGGGTGTAGGCATAAAGGGCGATATCGGCGATGGTCGGCGCATCACCGCACAGGTAGGGGCTCTGTTTCAGCTGCTGCTCCATTACCGCCAGCGCCTTCTCGCCACCGGCTTTCAGCCCGTCGAGCCGCGCCTCCTGGGACTCGGGGCGGCCGAGATAGTGAACGATGAAGCGGGCCACCGCGATGTATGGCTCATGGCTGTACTGCTCGAAGAACATCCATTTGAGCACCTCGGCCTGCTGGCGCGGATCGGTTGGCCACAAGGCACTGCCTTGCCCCAGAAAGAAGAGGATGGCATTGGATTCCGCCAGCATATCGCCCTGGCCAATCTCCAGCACCGGGATCTTGCCGTTGGGGTTCTTGGCCAGAAATGCGGGGGTACGGGTATCCCCCGCCTGAATATCCACCTCTACCCACTCAAGGGGCAGATCCAGCCAGCGGGCCAGCAGCCACACCTTGTAGCAGTTGCCGGAACGCAGATCACCATACAGACGCATACACACTCCTTGTGAAAACGGATTTGAACAGCGCGCTCAGGGTGCCAAACGCTCGATATGCCAGCCATCCCCGTCGCGGGTGTAGTAGAAGCGGTCGTGCAGCCGGTGCTCGCCCCCCTGCCAGAACTCCACCGTCTCGATCACCACCCGGAATCCGCCCCAGAAGCTCGGCAGCGGCACTTCGCCATTGGCAAACTTCTGCTTGAGCTCGAGGAACTTGGCCTCCAGCACGCCGCGGGCCGATATGCGGGTCGACTGCTTGGAGACCCAGGCAGCGATCTGGCTATCCTTGGGACGACTGTGGAAATACTTCATCACTTCGAAAGTGCTCATCTTCTCCACCCGACCGGTCACATGCACCTGTCTGTCCAGTGTGTGCCAGGGGAAAAGCAGGCTGATACGGGGGTTGCCTTCCAGTTGGTGCGCTTTGCGGCTGCCCATGTTGGTGTAAAAGACCATCCCCTGGGCGTCGTAGTGCTTGAGCAGCACGGTACGCTGCCAGGGCTGACCATCGGCATCCACCGTCGCTACCACCATGGCGGTGGGATCGGTCAGTTTGGCCTCACAGGCCTGCGCCAACCACTTCTCGAACAGCGCCAGCGGATCGGCCGGCAGATCGGCCCGGTGCAGCCCGCCACGGGAGTATTCACGGCGCAGATCAGCAACATCCATCATCTTGATTTTCCTTCAAATAAATAATGGTTCCACGACCATCAAGAGAGTGACGCAGGCATTGTGCTCCGCCCCTCTTGCGGTGACAAGCCATAACGCAGTGGGGAGGCGCTTGCCTCCCCACTGTTGATTCACGACATGTGATTTACGATATGGACCTCACGGGCTGGTGACGGCGCGCTTCAAGGGACAGTGAGCCAGCATCTGCTGGTTATACTCGCTGGCGTAAGCGCTCAACTTGGCATGTATCTCTTGCTGACCGGGCCTTATCACATCGCCCAACCCGTCCAGATAACGCACACCACAGCGCCCCTTGGCCTCTGCCTGCTGCTCGGCTGCAATACCGGGGGCGAACTCTCCCCGCCCGGCTATCACTATCAGGCGGTAATCCTGCCTGGCGAGGTTTGCACTCAGCTCCTGTTCCAGCGTGCTGGCATCGGCCTGACAACCGCCGAGCATGACAAGCAGCAACAGAGGGACTCCCTTCATGTGCGCCTCCGTTGCCAGCCGAGCAGCGCCAGAGCCAGCGTCCACAATCCGAGCGCCCCGCCACCACCGCCGCCACCTGAAGTCGAGCCACCTTGTACCAGAGGCAATTTGAGGGGACTGATGGCAAAGAAGATATTGTCGCTGCATGCCACTTTCAGCCTGATGCTGCTGGTGAGATCGGCAGGCAACGTTACCGTTGCTGCGCCGTTATTGGGTTGTCCGGCGGCAAGCATTGTCCAGCTTACGCCCTCATCCTGAGTCACCGAGATGTCCACCTTACTGCAACTGATCGGCGCCACAGTTGTGCCCGCCACATCCCATGCTACGGCCTGACTGGCCCCCGGAGTGAGAGTCACCCCGTAAAAAGGGTTGGTGATGCGAAATGCCGCGCCGGTATTGATCACTTGCACTTTCATGTCATCACTGGCAACGCCACCCTGACCATCACGCACCGTCAGTCTGAAATTGAGATCCCGGTTGGTAGTCGGCCAGGCCTCTCCTTTGGCAAGCGTGCCGGAGAGCAGGGATGGCAAACTCGGCAGGATCCGCTCCGACGATGCCGTGGGAGAGACAAAACGAAACAGCGGCCGGGAGCCATCGTCAATCATGGTGGCGGCACTGCTCGATTCAGTACCCAGATCGATCTGCTCCCAGTTGTAGAGCAGAGAATCATTATCCAGATCTCCACCAGCCCCTTTTAACATAAAGGCCGTATTGGCAGGGATCACATAGTCCCCCCCTGCAGCTGCCTGCGGGGCATTATTGCTCAACGAGAGTGTGGTTCCGCAAGTCGATACGGTCGCCATGTGCGCACGCATCTGCTCGATGGACTTGCTATGAAAATAGGGGTCGCTGTGAGTCTGGATATTCTCATCACCACAAATACCGGCATAGGCCATGATGGAGCTGCCACTACCAGGCTCATAGGCTTGACTCGCAACCCGGGTACCAGCACCGCAACTCCCGGTAGTACCGTTGAAGGTATGATCAGCACCAAACTGGTGGCCAATTTCATGAGCCACATAGTCAACGAAGAAGGCATCTCCTACCGGTGTGGGTGACCCCGACATCCCGCCCGATTTATCGTTGGTACAAAGCACTGCCAAACCGGCCAGACCACCGCTACCGGTATTGAGTACATGGCCGATATCAAAGTTGCCAAGCTGCATATTGGTGAAATAGTTGGCCTGCACCAGCACGTTCTTGTTGGCATCATTGGCTTCATAGATGCTGCTGACATTGTTCACATAGTTAGGGTTATATCCGTTGTAGAAGGGATCTGTGACTGGATCGGTAAAGATCAGGTTGTCATTGCCACTGGCCAGCACGAATTCGGCGCCCACATCCCGTTGATAGACCTGATTGACGCGGTTGAGCAAGGTCGTAATCGCCGCCATGGTAAGCGCTCTGGAGCCACCGTGGTATTGGGTAAATTCTCCTGTCGCCGAAATAGCAATGACGTAGCGCTTGCGAACATTGCCATCCACTTGCACCTTGCGCACCAGTTTGCTGAGCTTGGGCCCTATCACCTCATCTGCCGCCTCTTCCAATCGACTATGGGCATCCTGCTGGTAATAGACGGCGTAGCCTTCGGCATTGCGCAGCGGATCAACAAACACCATCTTGCCCTGATGGCTGAACATGGCGTGGAAACCTTGCGGTCCCAGATCGAAGCGCCCCGTCTCTATCGGATGCACCGGGTTGTAACCCTTGAAGGTGCGGATCTGCGGATACTTGGCGGCGAGATCTGCAGGCAGCAAGTCGTAGGCTTCCAGAGCAAAGGTAACCTCCCCCCCATCGGGCAGCGGCAGGGTCAGCTCACTCGCCCCGGCTTGCAGTCCGGCAAAATAGTCGAGCGGCACCTTGGCCACCCGAAACTGATTGGCCCGCACCTCATAACCTTGCTCCGCAGTCGCTCTGGCGGCTACCGTGCGCCACTCGCTGGCCATCAGGCTGGTTGAGCCCAACAAACCGGCCATCAACAAGGCCACCCTGGAGTATTTCGTCACATGCATTGTTTTTAGTCCTTGTATTAATGCAATCGCCTGAATTGCGGCCTGTATTTTATTTTTATTCGGCCACATCAATAAAAAGCTGAAGCAGCACTTTCCACCATTCCCGAGTGGGAGTGTTGCGCCAACCTCGCCCCCCCTATCATTGCGCATTTTTGTCAATTTTAGAATACATCTCTTGACAAGAAGGCTATCTGTATCTGCTTAGTTAAAATAGACAAATAAGTGTTTTTTGCTAAATCACATAACTGTTCATAGCTAAAATAAACTTAGATACATTAACCACATGGCTCTATTGCGAATGAACCACCATCTTTTATTAACCAGTTAAGTATAACTTGAAATAAACACCTGCATGTGAATACCATAGTGAGGTTATAAAACACTATCCATACTGAATATAAAATGACTGGTGATCCACAGAAATTGGTACAAATACTCTGTCGAGGTGAATGTTGTCTCCACCTTGAATACTGAAGTAAATCGCACAAAAATATAAACCACGAGCAGTAAAAACCATTAATATAAATTAAGGGATATAATGTGGGCAAAGTGATTTTACAGGGATTTATTATTGTGCCTCTCTCCGAGCTTACGATAGTCAAGAGTGAGCTTGATGCCCATATCTGTTTAACTCGTGCGGAAACCGGCTGCCTGACCTTTAAGGTGACTCAAGATCCTCTCAATCCCTGTCGATTCGATGTATACGAAGAGTTTGTTGATCAGGCAGCTTTTCAAGCGCACCAAGCCAGAGTCAAATCCTCCCGTTGGGGGGAAATAACCGTCAATGTCGAGCGACACTATACGGTAACAGGGATTGCATAAATCACAGCCTTGCCATTTTGGCAAAGGTGGCGAACCGGGAGTTGTGCAGAACTCTCCCCCCTCTCGCTACCACGAATGCCGATTACGCTGCGCTGAGCGAGCATGCGTTACTTCCACTCTTTGTTATTAAGGCCACTATGATCCGCCCATTATTAATAACCGATTTGGATGCCGCCGTCGAGCTCTGGTATCAGGCATCGGTACAAGCCCACGACTTTATTCCCGCCGCCTTTTGGCATGAGCAACGGGCAGCGATGCGCGATATCTACCTGCCCGCCAGCAAGAGCTGGGGTTATGAGGAGGATGGACAGCTACTGGGCTTTATCTCCTGGTATCAGGGGTCTGTCGCCGCCCTGTTTATCTCCCCAGATCACCAATCACACGGGCTGGGTCGCCAACTGCTCGAACACCTAAAAGCCCAATATGATCGACTCGAGTTGACGGTCTACGC
>NZ_JBFOCL010000030.1:0-105284 GCF_040907785.1 Aeromonas sp. s8 | reverse complement strand
GTCACTTCACCAGACATTGAAAATCAAAAATTGTTTTTGATGTTCGATGCTGTGAGTGCCCACACAGATTGCTTGATTCAAATTGTTAAAGAGCGTCACGCTTGCCGCGTTGAGGAGGCGCATATTACGCTTCTCACTTCGAAAGTCAAGCGATTGTTTTCGCTTTTCTTTCGGCGCCCACTTCGCTAGGAAGCTGGCTCATCAGGTTGGCGTGTTCCGCCGTGCTGGTAGGGGCGCATTATAGGGAGCCGCGCCGGGATGACAAGGGCTTTTTGCAAAAATGCGTTCGTTTGCTGAAAAAGCGAACTGAACGCCCCAAAACAACCCCTTGGCATCTCTTTTACGCCGCTTTTTTGCTCAATTCTTCGCTTTGTGCCCGGATATAGTTGACCCAGCTGGTTGCCTTCTGCTGCCAGTTATCCTGTTGCTGCAGCTCACGGGCCAGTTCCAGCGCCTGGGCATACTGCTCCTTATTGAGGTGTGCCTGCACCAGCAGCGCTTTGGCGCGATTGCCTTGCTCGCCCTTCACCGACGTGATGGCTGCGAGCTGGGTCATGGCAGCATCAGTCTTGCCCTGTTGCAGCAGCAGCTCGGCGGCGCGCATGGCGGCTTTGGGCTGACCGTGCTGGTTGGCGAGCAGCTGCCAGCTATCGACCGCTTGTGACCACTCCCGGGCACCTTCCCACAATTGAGCCAGCAGTTGGCGATTTTCAGCACTTTGCTTCATCTGTCCCTTGGCCATAGCCGCTTCCAGCAGACGGGCCCCACGATAAGGCAGCCCTTGCCAGGCATAGAGACGGATCAGCTGATTGCGGGCAGACGCATCATCCATCAGTTTTCTGTCGATGGCAGTCTGCAACAGAGCCAACGCCTGATCGCCACGTTTGGCGGAGAGGTTGAGCGACACCGCCTGCTGCCACCATTTGCTCTCTGTCGGCTCGTGACGGATCAGCTCGGCCGCCTGATCGGCCGCCACGCAATAACGTTGCTGGGCGGTGAGGGCGGAGAGACGAATGATGGCGGCCTGCTTCTGCCAACCCTTCTTCAACAACTGTTCGCTCTGGCTGGCAGCGTCACCATACTGTTTGTTGTGGTAATAGAGGCCGGCCAGACGCAGGCGCAGCCCATCGTCTTGTTTGAGTGCCAGTGCCGCCTTGTAGCTGGCGATGGCGCCAGACCAGTTGGATTGCTGGGCCTGAATATCGCCGCGCAGCCGCAATAGCTGGAGCTGTTGCTGCTCGGGCCACTCTTTATAGGCAAGAGCCTGTTCGACATAACGGCTCGCCTGAGCGGTCTGTTGCAGATTGGCCGCCAGCGAGGCTTGCAACTGCGCCAGCCAGGCACGCTCGGCATCGCTATTTGGCTTGAGGCCGGACGCCTTGCTCTGGGCTTGTTGCCACTGACCGGACTGATAGAGCTTCATCACGGGTTCAAGCTGACGGGAGAAGTGAGGGCTGACCTCCATCGCCAGACAGGCTTGGCCGACCAGGGCCAGCAGACAGATCCAGATCCGCAACATAGTTATGACTCCAGTTTGAATTTGAGCGTGATGACTTGCACCAGCTTGTCGGTAGCGCCCGGTCTCGGCTGATAGCGCCACTTGTTGATCGCCTGAATGGCCGCCCGCTCGAACTGACGCTTGGGCTTGGCCTCGACCACTTCCACATCCTGCACGCCACCTTCCGCATTCACGCTAAAGCGCAGGGTGACGAATCCTTCGATCCCTGACTGCTGGGCACGATAGGGGTAGACCGGCTCGATCCGTTGCAGCGGCATCAGCATGTCACCGGCGCCGATACCCGCTCCCTGCTGCTGGCCGTGGTAGTTGCCACTCAATACCGGTGCGGTACTGGTCGCCACGCCGGGGGCATAGACCTGCACCGCACTGAGGCTGGAGACCAGATCCAGACTCGGCTCAACGGCCGCCAAGGGGGCTGCAGCGGGCATCGGCAGCGGTGTCGAGGCCAATGCAGCGGGAGGCTCTGGCAGAGGCTCGGGTTCCTGCGGTACCGGACGCTCGCGCACCTGCACCTCGGTCACCTCGTTCTGCATATTGATGACGATGGGCTTCTGCTCGCTCGCCACCTTTTCGCCTCGGGGCGGTTCAACCAGGGTGGCCATGAACAGCAGGATACCCAGACTGAGGGCAATCCCCAGCCCCAGGCTCATCAGCTTGTATTTCATTTCGGCGCCACCGCCACAGCGATATTGGCGATGCCTGCCGCCTTGGCCTCATCCATCACCCGCACCACCTTGCCATGGGGCACTCGCTCGTCGGCCTGGATCACCAGGCTGGCATCGGGCTGCTCCGCCAGCAGACGGGCGATGGTGGCCTGTACCCGCTCCACATCGATCTGCTTGCGGTCGAGGAAGATCTGACCCTGAGCCCCGATCGCCAGCATGATGCTGGAAGATTTCTGCGCCTTGGCCTGACTGGCCTGGGGTCTGTGCACCTCGAGCCCGGCTTCGCGCACGAAGGAGGTGGTGACAATAAAGAAGATCAGCATGATGAACACGATATCCAGCATGGGGGTCATGTCGATCTGCACTTCGTCACGCTGGCGTTTGGATTGCCGTCTCATTGCATTACCTTCTCTTCTCGCAGGCCGTCCCGGGTCTTGGCCAGCGCACGCTTGGCCTGACTCTCGAGCCGACTGAGTAACAACACGCCGGAGAGGGCCACCACCATGCCTGCCATGGTGGGGATGGTGGCGCGGGAGATCCCACCTGCCATGCTCTCCGGGTTAAAGCGGTTGGCCGCAGCCAACGCATCGAATACGCCGATCATGCCGGTCACAGTGCCCAGCAGCCCCAGCATGGGGCAGAGCACCACCAGGGTGCGGATGAAGATCAGATGACGGTTCAGTTCCAGCTCCGCCTGCGCCAGCCAGCGACTGCGGATCGCCCGGGCGTGCCAGCTGTGGCGCTCGCTGCGGGCCTGCCAGCGACCGAGCAGCTGTTGCTGCAAGGGGCCAAAACCCAGATTGAGGTAGAGCAGCCGCTCGATCATCAAAATCCACATCAGCACCAGCAGGGCCAGAATGACCCAGAGCACCGGGCCGCCACGGCCCATGAAACTCTGCAGCTGTTGCCAGATGTCGAGCATCATGCTGCTCGCTCCATCCCGCCGTTATTGCTCTCGGCGCGCTCGGCCAGAATGCCGGCTACCTGCTGCTCCAACACATTAGAGAGCTCGGTGAAGCGCGATTGCAGCAGGCTGTGGGCCAGGATCAGCGGAATGGCCGCCACCAGACCCTGTACCGTGGTGACCAGCGCCATGGAGATGCCTCCCGCCATGATCTTGGGATCGCCGGTACCAAACTGGGTGATGGCCTGGAAGGTGCCGATCATACCGGTCACGGTACCGAGCAGACCCAGCATGGGGGCGATGGCCGCGATTACCTTGACCATGCCGATGCCGCGCTCCATACGAGGAGTCTCCTGCAGGATTGCCTCATCAAGACGCAGTTCGAGGGTCTCCATGCTCAGCTCGGGGTGTTTGTCTGCCACCGTCAGCACCCGGCCGAGGGCGTTGTCGGCGTGATACTCACCGCTCTTGAGCTGGCGGCGCACCCGACCCAGTTCTCGGGAGAGGCTCCACAGCCGTACCGCAGCGATACCCAAACCGATGGCGGCCAACAGCACGATAATGGCGCCGACCTGACCACCTTGTTGTACCTGCTGCCAGAAGGTGGGCGCCTGTGCCAGCATCGCCAGCAGAGTGCCATGAGAAGGATCCAGCGGCAGCGCTTCCCCTTCCTGACCCTGATAAGCCGCAACGGCAGAGAGCACGCTACCGGGCAGACCCAGTACCGGGCTCAAGCCTTCGGCGGTCGGTTGCAGGAAGCCTTCGCTCCCCAGCAGGGCAAAACTGCCAACCCGGGTCAGCGACTGCTCGCTGGCAGCCCCCTGGGCATCGAGCACCTTGCCGTTGAACTGGGCAATCCGGCCAGATTCGCGGATCTCCTGCAGCAGCGTGGCGGGCAGCAGGGCGAGAGCAGCACGATCCGGCACCTGTTTATCCTGTGCCATGGCTTTCAGCGGGGCGAGACGCTCCGGGTACTGGCCCTCGACGGCGGATTCGCTCAGCAGCTTGACTGCATCGCTGGCGCCCTGACGGGTGACCGCGAAGATCTCGTTCATGTCGCCGGAGGCTTGCTCCCACTGGGCGTTAAACTCGACCAGCTGCTTCTCGTTGCTGGCGAACTTGCCAGCCAGCTCCTTGCTCAAGCGCTGGGCCTCGGCCAGTCTGGCGCGGGCAGTGCCAAGCTCCTTGGCAACGGTCGCCAGATCTTGCTGAGCCTGCTGTTCACGAGCCTGTTCCTGCTGCTGCCACTCATCAGCGACAGCGGCATTGGCACCGCAGGAGAGAGCAATAAGGAGGGGGAACCACTTCATGGTGACTCTCATGATTGGGCCTCCTGACTACGGCTGACAGAGAGGGGGACATTGAGCAACTGGGGAACTTTCTTGTCGGCGGCCACATCCATCGCCTCGGCGATAGGGGAGAGCCACTGGCTGTCGAGGGCTTGCCACTGCTTAGACTCGGCAGACCAGCGCCATGCCTGACTGCGATCGGCCGTCATTGCCAGCAGGGAGACCCGACCCAGCGCCAGCACATCGACCCGACGCGGAGCACCATCCAGCTCCAGCTCGGCGGAATAGCTGTCCATCCGGCTGCCGTATTCGGCTTCAATCTGATAGGCCTGCAGCAGCTGACGGAATTTCTCTGCCTCGCTAACGTCTGCACGGGCCAGGGTCGCTTTCAACTGTTCAACCCGCGCCAGCCGATCTTCCTTGCGCAGCGGGATGTCGTTTTGCACCAGCTGTTCCAGATCTGCCTGCATCTGCAACATCAGCGGAATCAAGCCCTGACGGGTCTCTTGCACCGCTTCCAGCTGCTGGCTCAATTTACCCAGCTCATTTTGCTGATCGGCCACCAGAGATTGCATGTAGCGGTTGTAGGCTTCGAGGTCGCGTAGTTGAAGCTGGGCATTTTGCAGCTCCAGTCGTGCGGCAACGGCGGCATCGGCGGCTTTTTCCACCCGCTGCTGGGAGGCTTTCCCGGCAGCTATGCTGTTCTTGAGGGCGGGAGCAACCAGCTCATCCCCGATGGCAGCAAAGTGGACTGACAGTGGCAGCAGGGCCACACCCCATAATTTGTTCATTGAAATACATCTTACTAATGATAACTATTATCATTATCTCAAATGCAGGGCGGACTGGCAACGAGAGGATTTTCTTGGCCTTTATGCACAAAAACAGGATAATTTTTAAGCACGCACGGAATAAGTGGCTCCAATAGCCACCGCACAAATATAAATAACGATAAAAAATCTTTTCGATCAGTGTGATAGAGATCGAAAAAGGAGAAAGTAATGCTCAACGATGCGATCTGGGAACATATCGACAAGTTCACCAAGGCAACAAAAACCAGCGATATCCAGCAACTGCTGGAGCGCTTCAGTCATCAAATGGGCTTTGATTACTTTCGGCTGCTGATTATTTTCCCCATCAGCATGCAAAAATCCCACGTGGCACTGTTCAACAACTGTCCGACCACCTGGTTTGACGCCTACAGCGAAAACCAGTATCTGACCCAGGATCCGGTGGTCTATCTGGGGCTGAAACAGACCCAGCCGATCTTCTGGAACAAGCTCGACTGCGATTCGCCCTGGCTACCCAGCGCCAGCCGCGACGTGATGAACCTTGCGGCCGATTTCGGGGTACGCAATGGCGTCTCCTTTCCGCTACACACCCCGCAGGGGGAGCACGGCATCCTCTCATTCATCACCAAGGACAAATCCAACTCCGATCTGATGTTTGAAAATGTTCCGCTGCTGTCGTTCTGCGCCAGCTACATCTTCAACTCCGCGCTGCAACTGATAAAAAGCAGACCGGATATGATGAAATACCTGACCGAACTGTCGGATCGGGAGAAGGAGTGCCTGTTCTGGGCCAGCGAGGGCAAGACCTCCTGGGAGATCGCCACCATCCTCGGCATCAGTGAGCGGACGGTCAACTTTCACCTGACCCAGGTGACCAACAAGACCGACTCAAAGAACCGCAGTCAGGCCATCGCCAAAGGGATCACCAGCGGCATCATAGTGCCCTCCCTCGACGAGGTCACCATCACCAACCTGCGGCTGTCGTAACCCCTCAGCAGCAACAAAAAGAGCCGCAATTGCGGCTCTTTTTCATTTCAGAAAGTGACTTATCAAAAGTGACTTACTCAACGGTCACCGATTTTGCCAGGTTGCGCGGCTGGTCCACGTCAGTCCCCTTGATCAGGGCAACGTGATAGGAGAGCAGCTGCAGCGGCACGGTATAGACGATGGGGGCGATCACCTCTTCCACATGGTTGAGGTTCATGACCCGCATGGTCTCGTCGCTCTTGAAGCCGGTATCGGCATCGGCGAACACGTAGAGGATACCGCCACGGGCGCGCACCTCTTCCACGTTGGACTTGAGCTTCTCCAGCAGATCGTTGTTCGGCGCCACCACAATGATGGGCATCTCGGCATCGATCAGCGCCAGCGGGCCATGCTTCAGCTCGCCAGCGGCATAGGCTTCGGCGTGGATGTAGGAGATCTCTTTGAGCTTGAGCGCCCCCTCCATGGCGATGGGGTACTGGCTGCCGCGGCCGAGGAACAGGCTGTGCTGCTTGTCGGCAAACTCTTCGGCCAGGGTTTCGATATCCTTGGCCAGCGCCAGACTCTCTTTAATACGCAGCGGCAGGGCTTGCAGCGCCTTGACCAGTTCAGCCTCGGCGGCGGTGCTCAGGTGGCCACGGCAGTGACCGACGGAGGCCACCAGCATCAGCAGGCCAGCCAGCTGGGTGGTGAATGCCTTGGTGGAGGCCACACCAATTTCTGCCCCCGCGCGGGTCATAAAGGCCAGATCCGATTCACGCACCAGCGAGGAGCCCGGCACGTTGCAGATAGCCAGCGAGCTCATATAGCCGGATTCCTTGGCCAGACGCAGGGCGGCCAGGGTATCGGCGGTCTCGCCACTCTGGGAGAGGGTCACCAGCAGGCTGTTGGGGCGCACTACCGACTTGCGATAGCGGAACTCGGAGGCGATCTCTACATCGCAGGAGACGCCAGCGATCTCTTCGAACCAGTAGCGAGCCACCATGCCGGAGTGATAGGAGGTGCCGCAGGCAACGATCTGCACGTGCTCGACCTTGTCAAAGATGGCACGCGCGCCGTTGCCGAACGATTCGACCACCACGTGATCGCTACCCAGACGCCCTTCCAGGGTGTTGGTGATCGCTTTGGGCTGCTCGTGGATCTCCTTGAGCATGTAGTGACGGTATTCGCCCTTGTCACCGGCATCGTGGGATAGTTCGGACTCCTGCTCTTCGCGCACCACGGCGTTGCCGTTGGTATCGAAGATGTGCACGTCGCGGCGGGTCACTTCGGCCACATCACCCTCTTCCAGGAAGATGAAACGACGGGTCACCGGCAGCAGCGCCATCTGGTCGGAGGCGATAAAGTTCTCGCCGATACCGCGGCCGATCACCAGCGGTGAACCGGAGCGGGCAACCACCACGCGGCTGTCGTCGCGGCTATCCATGACCACGGTACCGTAGGCACCGCGCAGCTGCTTCACCGCAGTCTGCATAGCGGCCAGCAGGCTGCCGGCGCTCTTCAGCTCGTGATGGACCAGATGGGCAATCACCTCGGTATCGGTGTCGGAGCTGAACACATAACCCAGCGCCTTCAACTCTTCCCGCAGCTCTTCGTGGTTCTCGATGATGCCGTTGTGCACCACCACGATATGCTCGGAAACGTGGGGGTGGGCATTGCGTTCGGAGGGCTCGCCGTGAGTGGCCCAGCGGGTATGGGCGATGCCGGTACCGCCGTGGACGGACTGCTCGTCAAGCGCCTTGGCCAGCTCGGCCACCTTGCCCAGACGGCGAACCCGCTGCAACGGCTGGTTGGCGCTGAACACGGCCACACCGGCTGAGTCATAACCGCGGTACTCCAGACGGCGCAGGCCCTCTACCAGAATTTCAGCCACATCACGTTGGGCAACAGCCCCGACGATGCCACACATACACTTCTCCTTGAGATGCAAATCGTAAAGTCAGTTGGATGGTTCAGAGCTCGATGTCAGCAAGTGACCGGGGCGCAGATAAGCGTCACCCCCTGGGCTTGAATCTGTTCTCTGGCCTCGCTGGCCAGCCCCTCGTCGGTCACCAGGGTATGGATGCTCGACCAGGGAAGTTCGAGATTGGGGATCTTGCGGCCGATCTTTTCCGATTCGACCATCACAATGACCTCCCGCGATACCTCTGCCATAACCCGCGACAGGCCCACCAGCTCGTTGAAGGTGGTGGTGCCACGCTCCGGGTCGATGCCGTCGGCACCGATAAAGAGCTGGTCGAAGTCGTAGGAGCGCAGCACCTGTTCCGCCACCTGCCCCTGGAAGGATTCGGAGTGAGGGTCCCAAGTGCCACCGGTCATTAACAGGGTAGGCTCATTTTCCAGCTCGCGCAGGGCACCGGCCACATTGAGGGAGTTGGTCATCACGATGAGGCCGCGCTTGTTGCCCAGCATGGGGATCATGGCGCTGGTGGTGCTGCCGCTGTCGATGATGACGCGGTTGTGATCACGCAGCCGCTCGGCCGCCGCACGGGCAATGGCTAACTTTCGGTTCGAAACTTGTTCAGGGTTGACCTCGACCACCATCTCGTTCGGCAAGGGAACGGCACCACCGTAACGGCGCAGCAGCAGACCGCCGGTCTCCAGTACCGCCAGATCTTTACGGATGGTCACTTCGGAGGTAGAAAAGTGTTTGGCGAGGGCATCGACGCTCACTTCACCCTGCTCTTGTACCAGGGTCACTATGGTGTGTCGGCGTTGTTGAGTATTACGTTTGGTCATTTTTAAGTTTCGATTCGAAAGAACATCGAAATATTAGCCCCTTTTTCGGAAAAATAAAACAGCAAATAGGATCCGATTTGGTTCGATGCCAGAATGGGGTGCCAATTTGCGACGAGGATGCCATGCAAAAGAGAGTCATCTGGCTGGTGGAGGATGAGGCCAGCATCGCCGACACCCTGATTTACGCCCTGCAGACCGACGGGTTCGAGGTGGAGTGGTTCATGCTGGGCCAGCAGTTGCTGACACGACTGGAACAGACGCGACCCGACTTCCTGATCCTCGATGTGGGGCTGCCCGACATCAGCGGCTTCGAACTCTGCAAGCAGGTGAGGGCGCTGACCGATATCCCCCTGATGTTCCTCACCGCCCGCAGCGAGGAGATAGACCGACTGATCGGGCTGGAGATCGGTGCCGACGACTATGTGGCCAAACCCTTCTCGCCACGGGAAGTGTGTGCCCGGGTGCGGGTCATCCTGCGCCGCAGCCAGCCGGTCGCCCCCCAGCCCAGCACCCTGCTGGTACTGGATGAGCAGCGGGCCCGCATTCACTTTCGCGGCCAACCGCTGGCCCTCACCCGCTACGAATATCTACTGCTCAAGACCCTGATGCAGGCGCCGGGGCGGGTCTACTCCCGCCAGCAGCTGATGGATCTGGTGTGGCAGGATGCGGAGGAGAGTCTTGATCGCACCGTCGATACCCACATCAAGACCATCCGCGCCAAGCTGCGCGAACATGATCCAGAAGCCAACCTGATCCTCACCCACCGCGGGCTGGGCTACAGCCTGGAGCTGGCATGAGACTCGGGTTGCAACTGCTGTGCGGCCTGCTGCTGATCTTCGCGCTGGCCGCCTGGTTTGTACTGGAGATCTTCGTCGAGGAGATAAAACCCGGGGTGCGCAGCGCCACCGAGGATACTCTGGTCGACATGACCCAGCTGCTGGCGCCGCTCGCGCTCGATGACCTGCAAGAGGGCAATATGATGAACGGGCGGTTGGCCAGCGCCTTCGCCCGCCTCAACCAGAATCCCATCAATGCGATGATCGACGGCCACCTCAAGCAGCAGGCGGAGTACCGCATCTATGTGACGGATCGGCAGGGGATGGTGATTTACGACTCCGACGGCACGGATCTGGGCAAGGATTATTCCCGCTGGAACGATGTCTACCGCACTCTGCGTGGCCAGTATGGCGCCCGCAGCACCCGCACCGATCCCGACGATGCCGCCAGCTCGACCATGTATGTGGCTGCACCGCTGCGGGAAGGGGCCGAGATCATCGGCTCCCTCACCGTCGCCAAACCCAACCGCACCCTGATGCCAGCCATCGAGCGGGGGGAACAGGAGCTGCTGCGGGCCGGCGGCCAGATGCTGCTCATCTCGCTGCTGATCGGCAGCCTGCTGGTGTGGTGGCTCAACCGCGCCATCGGCAAGCTGGTGCACTATGCCGACTCGGTCAGCAAGGGGGAGGCGGCACCGCTGCCGCAGTTGCACACCGTCGAGCTGGATCGGCTCGGCCGCTCGCTGGAAACCATGCGCCACCAGCTCGATGGCAAAAGCTACATCGAAGCCTATGTGCACAGCCTGACCCACGAGCTGAAGAGCCCGCTGGCGGCCATTCGCGGGGCAGGGGAGATTTTGGCCGAAACGCCACCCCCCGAAGTTGCCAAACGGTTTATCGGCAACATCAATCTGGAAACCGCGCGCATGCAGCAGCTGATCGAGCGAATGCTGCAACTGGCGCGGCTGGAGTCGGGGCAGGGGCTGGATCGCCAGTCGGTGGAGCCAGCGAAACTGGGCAAGCGCACCCTCGATGCTCGCCAGATCATCGCCCAGCGCCGTCAGGTCGAGTTGGTGGCCGAGCTGGCCAGCGCGCCGAAACAGAAGTGGGATCCGCTGCTGGTGGAGCAGGCCATCGGCAACCTGCTGGATAACGCTATCGACTTCTCTCCCGCCAACGGGCAGGTCACCCTGAGCGGCAGCCAGCAGGAGGAGGGCTACTGTTTTCGGGTTACCGACTGCGGCCCCGGCATTCCCGACTACGCATTGCCGCGCATTTTCGAGCGCTTCTACTCCCTGCCACGACCGGACAAGGGCAAGAGCAGTGGTCTGGGGCTTAGCTTCACCCATGAGGTAGCCCACCAGCATGGCGGCCGTCTGACCCTGAGCAACCGGCCGGAAGGAGGCGCGCTGGCGGAACTCTGGCTGCCATTCGCCTAGTCCCCCCGCAACTTCACATTCCCCACACAAAGCGGCATTAGACTGCCGCTTTCTCTCATCCATTTGCTCAAGGAAATGCTATGTCCCGCCTGCTTCTCTCCAGCCTGCTGGCTGCCGGTCTGCTCGCAGACCTGCCTGCCTCCGCCGCCAGCGGCTGCTTTCTCTATGCCGACGGCAACGGCCAGACCCTCTCCAGCGAAGGGGACTGCTCCAGCCAGCTGCCGCCCGCGTCCACCTTCAAGATCCCGCTGGCGCTGATGGGTTACGACAGTGGCTATCTGGTGGATGAAGAGCATCCGGCGCTGCCCTACAAACCGAGCTATGACGGCTGGCTGCCCGCCTGGCGTGAAACCACCACCCCGCGCCGCTGGGAAACCTACTCGGTGGTCTGGTTTTCCCAGCAGCTCACCGAATGGCTGGGGATGGAGCGCTTCCAGCAATATGTCGACCGCTTCGACTACGGCAACCGGGATCTCTCCGGTAATCCGGGCAAACATGACGGCCTGACCCAGGCCTGGCTCAGCTCCAGCCTCGCCATCAGTCCGGAGGAGCAGGCCCGCTTCCTCGGCAAGATGCTGAGCGGCAAGCTTCCGGTCTCGGCGCAGACCCTGCAGTACACCGCCAATATCCTCAAGGTGAGCGAGATCGACGGCTGGCAGATCCACGGCAAGACCGGCATGGGCTACCCGAAGAAGCTGGATGGCAGCCTCAACCGCGATCAGCAGATCGGCTGGTTCGTCGGCTGGGCCAGCAAACCGGGCAAACAACTGATCTTCGTCCATACCGTGGTGCAAAAGCCCGGCAAGCAGTTCGCCTCCCTCAAAGCGAAAGAAGAGGTGCTGGCCGCCCTGCCTGCACGACTTAAAAAGCAGTGAGCTCGCTTCCCGCCAGATAAACCCCGATAACCACGGTCAGCCCACCAGCGACGGACTGACCGTCATTCGTAAACGAGACAAACATGAAATTATTTCTATTGCTGATCTGGCTTCCGGCCAGCATGGCGCTGGCTGCCTGTGATCTCTCCGACCGCCTGACACGGCAGGGAGAAATCATCCATGATCGGCTAAACCAGCTCGAATGGCAGGCGTGCAGCCTCGGCAGCCAGTGGCAGGAGGGGAAAGGGTGCGTGGGCACACCGGCCCTGCTGACGCTGCTTGAAGCCAAAGATGAAGCAGCCCGCCTTGGCGAGGGGTGGCGACTCCCCACCATCGAGGAGCTCTTCACCCTGCTCGACGAAGATTGCCGGGCGCCGATGACAGACCCGCGCTTCTTCTCCGATATCCATGACAACGGGGAAAATTCAGCCCCCTACTGGACCTCCAGCTCCATTGAGGAGATGCCTGAACTGGTCTACTACATCGACTTTATGCACGGGCTGATCGACGGCCATACCGATCGTTTCGCCCAAGCCGCTCGGTTGGTGCGCTCCCACCCCTGAACAATCCCACGGCGCCTGATGGCGCCGTTTTTCAACAGTTCACAGCCACTTCACACAAGCCCATCACCACTTCACGCCGGACTGACAGACTCACTCCATCCAACAAGGAGACGTGTCATGGTCAAACAGATATTCACCCACAAGATATTTCTGCTGCTGTTGCTCAGCCTGCTGTTGATGGTGCCGGTGCAATCCATCATGGAGCTGAACCGGGAGCGTCAGGCTTACCGCGCACAAGCCATCAAACAGATAATGGCCAGTACGAGCGGACCGCAGCGCCTAATAGGCCCCGTAATTGTCCTCCCGTATACAAGAGAGCTGATCCTGACCAATGGTAAGGAAACTCGGAGAGAGGTAGAGATACGCTACCGCTACCTGTTGCCAGAACAGTTAACGGCCACAGCGAATATGGAGGTAACACCACGCAAACTGGGGATCTACCAAGCCCAGCTATATCAGGCTAACGTCACTCTAACCGGCCAATTACCAGCGATCCCTGATTGGCAGCCACCACGCGACAGCATCCGCGGCCAACCCTATCTCAGCCTAATCGTCTCCGACGCTCGAGGCATCATTCAGATACCAACCATCACCTTCGCCAACGAGCTACTGACTGTCACTCCCGGTGCACGGCTTGGCAACCGATCTGGCGTGCATGTCCCGCTAACCACCAAACAACAGCAAGGAGGGTGGTTCGATATAAAGATTTCCCTACAGGGTATGGAAAAATTCACCCTGATTCCGGTCGGTCGTGACAGCAAACTAACCTTGTCCGGTAACTGGCCCCACCCCAACTTCCTGGGCGATTTCCTGCCAACCACCCGTACAGTAAAAGATCAAGGTTTCAATGCTGACTGGCAGACAAGTTGGTTTGCCACAGATATGGAGAATCAGTTCCCTGACATGATCCAAAGCGCCTCCAAACATCTGCCCAGCTTCAGCGTCAGTCTGGTGCAGCCGGTGGATCACTATCAACTCAATGAGAGGGCGGCCAAATATGCCCTGCTGTTTATCGGCCTCACCTTTATCAGCTTCTTCATGTTCGAGCTGCTCAAGGGGCTGCGGGTTCACCCGATCCAGTACGCGCTGGTGGGCATGGGGCTGGCTATCTTCTATCTGGTACTGCTGGCCCTGACCGAACACCTCGGCTTTGGCTGGGCCTATCTGGTGGCCGCACTGGCCAGCGTACTGCTCAACGGTTTCTACCTCAGTCATGTGCTGGGTGGCCCGAAACAGGGGATCGGCTTCGCTGCGCTGCTCGGGCTGGTCTATGCCATCCTCTACAGCCTGCTGCAGGCCGAAGAGATCGCCTTGCTGCTCGGCGCCCTGCTGTTGTTCGCCACCCTGGCGCTGATCATGATGCTGACCCGCAAGCTCGACTGGTATCAGGTGATGGACTACAGCGCCCCCGCCACCACATGGGCGGCCCCCCAGTCATCGACCAGTGACACCAGCCATAAGTCATAAGCCAAAAAAACCGGCGCCATCAGGCGCCGGTTCTATTTTATTGATCGGGCATCACTTCTTCTTGACCGGGCGAGCCCAGTTCTTGATGTGGCGCTGGGGCACCCGAGTGATCACCAGCTCGTTCTCGGCCACATCCTTGGTGATGGTGGAACCCGCCCCCAGAGTCGCCCCCTTACCGATGCGCACCGGCGCCACCAGCTGGGTATCGGAACCGACAAACACATCATCCTCGATGATGGTCTGGAACTTGTTCACGCCGTCGTAGTTGCAGGTGATGGTGCCGGCACCGATGTTCACCTTAGCACCCACCTCAGCATCCCCTAGATAAGTGAGGTGACCGCACTTGGAACCAACCCCCAGACGGGCCTTCTTCATCTCAACGAAGTTGCCAACGTGGGCATCCTGCTCCAGCACGGCACCCGGGCGCAGACGGGCAAACGGGCCGACCGAGCACTGATCCGCCACCTGAGCCCCTTCAACGATGGAGTAGGGCTTCACTTCGGTGTGATCGCCAATGACGCAATCCTTCAGCACGACACCGGCACCGATACGCACATGATTGCCCAAGACGACCTTGCCTTCGATGATGACGTTGACGTCGATCACCACCTCTTCACCGATCTCGAGAGTACCGCGCAGATCGAAGCGAGCCGGATCGATCAGGGTGACACCGGCGATCATCAGCTTCTCGGCCTGCATCTGCTGATAGCTACGCTCAAGAGCAGCCAGCTGCACCCGGTTGTTGGCCCCTTCCACCTCGGCAGCATGATCCGGATGTACCGCTGCAATCGGACAGCCATCGCCGTGCGCCATGGCGATCACGTCGGTCAGATAGAACTCGCCCTGAGCATTCTTGTTGTCCAGACGGGAGAGCCAGCTGCGCAGCTGACCACCGTTGGCCACCAGCACGCCGGTGTTCACCTCTCGGATCGCCAGCTGTTCGGCGTTGGCATCCTTCTGCTCGACGATGCCGACTACCTGACCATTTTCACGGACGATACGGCCATAACCGGTGGGGTTGTCCAGTACCACGGTCAGCAGTGCCATCCCGTTTTCAGCCTTGGCAGCAAGCAGTCGCTGCAGGGTCTCTGGCTGGATCAGCGGGGTATCGCCGTACAGCACCAGCACATCGTCTTCATCCTTCCAGAATGGGATAGCTTGGGCGACGGCATGACCGGTCCCCAGCTGCTGCGCCTGCAGCACCCAGTTCACGTCGGCCGCCACGATCCGCTCTTTCAGCAGCTCGGCACCGTGGCCATAGACCAGATGCAGCTGCTCGGCGCCGACCTGACGGGCGGTATCGATCACGTGGGAAACCATGGGTTTGTTGGCTACCGGGTGGAGTACCTTGGGCAGAACGGAACGCATGCGGGTACCTTTACCCGCCGCCAGGATCACGACGTTGAGAGACATGACTTCGACCTTGAACTTGTGTGGAGATACCCGGCGGAGTCTATCCAACGGGTAAAAAAAAAGCGACCCGAAGGTCGCTTTTTACATCACCGTTATTAGCGGTAATTCTTTTTGACGATATCGATGACTCGCAGTTGAGCCATCGCCTTGGCCAGCTCGGTGGCGGCCTGGGCGTAGTCGATATCACCATGGGAGCTGTGGATCCGCTCTTCGGCTGCACGCTTGGCTTCCTGGGCTTTCGCCTCATCCAAGTCGTCAGCACGAATCGCGGTGTCCGCCAGCACGGTCACGGATTCAGGTTGTACTTCCAGCATACCGCCGGAGATGTACAGCACCTCTTCAGTTCCGTTCTGCTTCACCAAGCGGACCAGGCCCGGCTTGATGGCAGTCAGCAACGGAGCATGACCGTGGCGGAGACCCAACTCACCTTCGGAGCCTGATACCTGAGCGGATTGCACGCGACCGGAAAACAGTTTTCCTTCGGCGCTCACCACGTCCAGGTGAAAGGAGATCATCTCTGCCATGGGCCCTCCTGTCGAGGCTTACAGTTTCTTGGATTTCTCGACGACTTCGTCGATACCGCCAACCATGTAGAACGCCTGCTCGGGCAGATCGTCATACTCGCCTTTCAGGATGCCCTGGAAACCACGGATGGTCTCTTTCAGCGGCACGTATTTACCCGGAGAACCGGTAAACACTTCTGCTACGAAGAACGGCTGGGACAGGAAACGCTCGATCTTACGGGCACGGGCTACGGTCAGTTTGTCTTCTTCTGACAGTTCATCCATACCCAGGATGGCGATGATGTCCTTCAGCTCTTTGTAGCGCTGCAGTACGGTCTGAACGCCACGAGCGGTCTCGTAGTGCTCTTTGCCAACCACCAGCGGATCCAGCTGACGAGAGGTAGAGTCCAGCGGGTCAACGGCCGGGTAGATACCCAGTGCTGCGATTTGACGGGACAGTACGACGGTCGCATCCAGGTGGGCGAAGGTGGTCGCCGGAGACGGGTCAGTCAAGTCATCCGCAGGAACGTAAACGGCCTGTACGGAGGTGATGGAACCGGTCTTGGTGGAGGTGATACGTTCTTGCAGAACACCCATCTCCTCGGCCAGGGTCGGCTGGTAACCTACAGCGGAAGGCATACGGCCCAGCAGTGCGGATACTTCAGTACCGGCCAGGGTGTAACGGTAGATGTTATCTACGAAGAACAATACGTCACGACCTTCGTCACGGAACTTCTCGGCCATGGTCAGGCCGGTCAGCGCAACGCGCAGACGGTTTCCGGGCGGCTCGTTCATCTGACCGTAAACCAGAGATACTTTGTCCAGTACGTTGGACTCCATCATCTCGTGGTAGAAGTCGTTACCCTCACGGGTACGCTCACCAACACCGGCGAACACAGAGTAACCACTGTGCTCGATCGCGATGTTACGGATCAGCTCCATCATGTTTACGGTTTTGCCTACACCGGCACCACCGAACAGACCAACTTTACCACCCTTGGCGAACGGGCATACCAGGTCGATAACCTTGATGCCTGTTTCCAGCAGATCGTTGCTGTTGGACTGATCTTCGTAGCTGGGGGCAGCGCGGTGGATAGACCAGCACTCTTCTTCACCGATCGGACCTTTTTCGTCGATTGGCTCGCCCAGTACGTTCATGATCCGACCCAGAGTCGCAGTACCGACCGGAACCTGGATGGATTTACCGCTATTCACTACTTCCAACCCACGACGCAGACCGTCGGAGGAGCCCATGGTGATGCAACGAACGACGCCGCCACCGATCTGTTGCTGAACTTCCAGCACCAGACCCTGGCCTTGACCTTCGCTAACGACCTTCAGTGCATCGTACACCTGGGGCACGGCATTCTGCGGGAACTCGATGTCCACCACAGCGCCGATGATTTGGACGATGAAACCGTTACTCATGTCAAATCCTCTAAACCTTTGATAACCCTTGCCTTACACCGCAGCAGCACCGGATACGATCTCTGTCAGCTCCTGGGTAATACTGGCCTGACGGGCCTTGTTGTATACCAGTTGCAGATCGTTAATCAGGTTACCGGCGTTGTCAGTCGCGGCTTGCATGGCAACCATTCGGGCTGCCTGTTCACTTGCCAAGTTTTCCACTACACCCTGGTAAACCTGAGATTCGACGTAGCGAACCAGCAGGGTATCCAGCAGCTTCTTGGGATCCGGCTCATAGAGGTAATCCCAGTGGTGTTTCTTGGCGAGCTTGCTGTCTTCAGTTACGGGCAAAGGCAGCAGTTGATCGACCCGTGGTTGCTGCACCATGGTGTTGACGAACTTGTTGTACACCAGATACAGCTTGTCAATCTCACCGTTGTCGTAAGCCTTCAGCATGACCTTGACTGAACCAATCAGGTCATTGACGCTCGGACTATCGCCCAGTCCTGCGACATGAGCTTTAACCTTGGCGCCGTGCCGTTCAAAGAAGTTGGAGGCCTTGTTACCGATCAGTGCCAGGTCAACCTTGGCACCTTTCGCGCTCCATTGCTTCATATCATTGAGGGCAGCCTTGAACAGGTTGATGTTCAGACCACCACACAGGCCACGGTCGGTGGAGACGACGATGTAACCCACTCGCTTGACCTCACGTTCGATGAGGTAGGGGTGCTTGTATTCCAAGTTCCCCTGAGCGATATGGCCGATCACCTTGCGCATGGTTTCAGCGTACGGACGGCTGGCAGACATGCGTTCCTGCGCACGGCGCATTTTGCTTGCTGCCACCATTTCCATAGCGCCGGTGATCTTCTGAGTGTTTTTCACACTCCCGATCTTGTTACGTATCTCTTTTGCGCCGGCCATCTCTTACTCTCCATCAAGTGGCAGCTCACGCTGCCACACACGCTTACCAGGTCTGGGTTGCTTTGAAGCTATCCAGCAACGCAGTCAGCTTGCCAACGATCGCGTCGTTGTAGTCGGCTTTGGCATTGATTTCAGCCATCAGCTCGGCATGCTGGGTATTGGCGTAAGAGAGCAGAGCGGCTTCGAAGTCGACGATCTTGTTCAGCTCGACATCGGAGAGATAGCCTTTCTCGGCGGCGAACAGCACCAGAGACTGGTGAGCCACGCTCAGCGGAGAGTACTGCTTCTGCTTCATCAGCTCGGTCACTTTCACACCGTGATCCAGCTGCTTGCGAGTCGCCTCGTCCAGATCGGAAGAGAACTGGGCGAATGCCGCCAGTTCGCGATACTGGGCCAGCGCGGTACGGATACCACCGGACAGCTTCTTGACGATCTTGGTCTGAGCAGCACCACCTACACGGGATACGGAGATACCCGGGTCAACCGCCGGACGAATACCGGAGTTGAACAGCTGTGAAGTCAGGAAGATCTGACCATCGGTGATGGAGATCACGTTGGTTGGAACGAACGCAGATACGTCACCCGCCTGGGTTTCGATGATTGGCAGCGCAGTCAAAGAACCGGTTTTGCCTTTCACTTCACCCTTGGTGAACTTCTCTACGTACTCGGCGTTAACGCGAGCAGCACGCTCCAGCAGACGGGAGTGCAGATAGAAAACGTCACCCGGGTAAGCTTCACGTCCTGGCGGACGGCGCAGCAGCAGGGAGATCTGGCGATAAGCTACGGCCTGTTTGGACAGGTCATCATAGATGATCAGCGCGTCTTCACCGCGGTCACGGAAGTACTCACCCATGGAGCAACCGGCATACGGAGCCAGGTACTGCAGAGCAGCCGCTTCGGAGGCAGAGGCAACCACTACTATGGTGTTGGCCAGGGCGCCGTGCTCTTCCAGCTTGCGCACTACGTTGGCGATGGTGGAGGCCTTCTGGCCAATCGCAACGTAAACACACTTAATGCCGGAATCTTTCTGGTTGATGATGGTGTCGATCGCGATGGCGGTCTTACCAACCTGACGGTCACCGATGATCAGCTCACGCTGGCCACGACCGATTGGGATCATGGCATCGATGGCTTTCAGACCGGTCTGGACCGGCTGGTCAACAGACTTACGCTCGATAACGCCCGGTGCGATCACTTCGATCGGCGAGAAGCCATCGTTGTCGATCGGACCTTTACCGTCGATCGGCTGACCCAGGGTGTTCAACACCCGGCCCAACAGACCACGACCTACCGGCACTTCCAGAATGCGGCCAGTACCTTTTACTTTCATTCCTTCTGACAGACCGTCATAGGAACCCATAATCACCGCACCGACGGAGTCACGCTCCAGGTTCAATGCCAGAGCGTAGCGGTTGCCCGGCAGCTCGATCATCTCACCCTGCATGGCATCAGCCAGGCCGTGAATACGAATGATACCGTCGCTCACAGAGACGATAGTACCTTCGTTACGCGCTTCGCTCTTTACATCAAACTGCGCAATGCGCTGCTTGATCAGCTCGGCGATTTCAGTGGAATTCAGTTGCATGCTCTAATACCCCAATCAAGATTGCAGCGCGTCAGCCATGCGATCCAGCTTACCGCGGACTGTGCCGTCGATTACCAGATCACCGGCCTTGATGAGCACCCCGGCCATCAAGGACGCATCGATGCTGCAATTCAGCTTCACTTTGCGCGCGAGACGTTGTTCCAGAGAAGCCTGAATATTGGCTTTCTGCTGGTCGGTCAGTTCGATCGCCGAAATCACGTCAGCCTGAACCTCTTTATCCAGTTCAGCTTTGAACGCTACAAATTCAGCAACGACCGCCGGCAGCACACCCAAGCGACCATTCTCGGCCATCACCCGGATCAGGTTCTGGCCATGCACGTCGAGTTGCTCACCGCAGACACCGACAAACAGCGTTGCCAGCTCTTCGGCGGCCACAGAGCCGTTTACCAGATTGTGCATGGTCTCGTTTTCCACTACTTGCGCAGCGAAACCGAGCATACCCAGCCACTGGTCAACCGCCTTGTGCTCAACGGCAAACTCGAAAGCAGCCTTGGCGTAGGGGCGAGCAATTGTAGTCAGTTCAGACATAGCCCCGTTCCCGTTACAGTTCTGCTACCAGTTTGTCGACGATGTCGCTGTTGGCAGCCTGGTCGATTTGACGCGCCAGGATCTTCTCTGCACCAGCAATGGCAAGAGCAGCAACCTGCTTACGCAGTTCTTCTTTGGCACGATGACGTTCAGCTTCGATCTCGGCACGGCCCTGAGCCAGGATTTTTTCCCGCTCAGACTGGGCACCAGCGGCAGCTTCATCAATGATCTGGGCTTTACGTTTGTTAGCCTGCTCAATGATTTCAGCAGCCTGCAGCTTGGCTTCTTTCAGCTGATCGGTGGCGTTGGCCTTGGCCAAATCCAGATCTTTCTTGGCACGTTCGGCAGAAGAGAGGCCGTCAGCAATAGCTTTCTGACGGGCTTCGATGGCTGCAATCAGCGGCGGCCATACGTACTTCATGCAAAACACTACGAAGAAGAAAAAAGCAATTGCTTGGCCGAGGAGGGTGGCATTGATATTCACAGCCGATGTCCTCTTAAGTTAGTTAATGGGTTATGCCTGGAGAGTCGTAACGACTTAGCCAGCAACCGCAAACATCACGTACAGACCCAGACCAACGGCGATCATCGGGATCGCATCCACCAGACCCATTACGATGAAGAACTGGGTACGCAGAACAGGGATCAGATCCGGTTGACGAGCAGCACCTTCCAGGAACTTGCCACCCAGGATACCGATACCGATGGAAGCGCCGATAGCAGCCAGACCCATCATCATTGCAGCAGCGATGTACAGCAGGTCCATGTTCAAGTTTTCCATGAGGATCTCCAGTTATTTAGATGTAATTGATTGTATAAAAAGGATTATTTGAGTTGCATCAACCATGGTCTTCCTGCGCCATCGACAGATAGACGATGGTCAGAACCATGAAAATGAATGCCTGCAAAGTGATGATCAGGATGTGGAAAATTGCCCAAGGCACGGACAGGATCCACTGTGACCACCAGGGTAACAAACCAGCAATCAGGATAAAGATCAGTTCGCCAGCATACATGTTGCCGAACAGTCGAAGACCCAGAGAAACAGGTTTGGAAATCAGCGTAACAGTTTCCAGGATGAGGTTAACCGGGATGGCCGCCGGGTGGTTGAAAGGCTGAAGCGTCAGCTCCTTCACAAACCCGCCGATACCCTTGACCTTGATGCTGTAATACAGGATCAAGAAGAACACGCCCAAAGCCATGGACATGGTGATGTTAACGTCAGCAGAGGGAACCACACGCAGATAGGGAATACCCATCAATTGTGCAGCGTGAGGGATAAAGTCAACGGGGATCAGATCCATGAAGTTCATCAGGAAGATCCACACAAACACCGTCAGCCCCAAAGGTGCGATGACCTTGTTGCGACCGTGAAAGATGTCTTTGACGTTACCATTCACAAACTCGACCAGCATCTCCACAAAGCACTGCAGCTTACCCGGCACCCCGCTGGTAGCGTTAACGGCTACTTTGCGGAACAGCAGGATAAACAGAGCGCCTAGCACGACGGAAAATACCATTGAGTCGATATTGACCGTCCAGAACCCGGACCCGACTTGAAGGTGGGTCAGGTGGTGGGAGATATATCCCTGAGGAGTCAGGACTTCTCCGGTTGCAGACATGAGTTTTCCTAATAGTGGTTGTTAAGCGTGAATGAAACCATCCACTGTACAACGAGGGCGAGGATATAAGTGGCGAAAAACGAGACGGTAACGACCTCGACTCCCGCACCAAACATCAGGGCGAATAGACCTGTTGTAGAAATGAGCTTAATCCCTGCCCCACCATAAAAGTCCCGCAAAACCAGGCCCACACTCTCGGTTGTCACCTTGCGGCGCAGCACCCAGACAGTAAACAAGGCTTGAGGAACCCAGTACATCCCCCCTCCGTAGAGAGCGGAATAACCGGCGCTGGCACCAGTCAGGTAAAACCAGACGGCACTCATCGCCAGGATCAGGATGAGCTGACAAACGAGCATAACCAAGGCCAGTGTCAAACCTTCCAAGGCTATTTTCTGCTTCACCAACCTACCCCTGAACATTACAGAACTGTAAAAAATCGGGATCCGAAGACCCCATGTTAACAGCTCTTAAAGCCGGTCAAATTATACCCTTGAGGGCAGCTATTGCAATATGACAAAAATCCTTAATTTTTGCGGCTTTCCGCGGCAAATCAGGGTTATGGTCATATCAAAAGGAATGGATGTTTTATTACTACAAAAAGCGTAAAAATCACGATTCCGACACGCCAAAATAGCCTAATATACGGTCCAAATCGGACAAATTCTCGTAACTTATTACTAACTTCCCGCTATCCCGCTTGCCAGGCTGAAGTTGCACCTGATTGCCAATTTTTTCTGCCAGTTGGCGCTCCAGGTAGCCGATCTGTGGATCACGGGCCGGTTCGACCCTGGCTTTTGCCGGTTCGAGCGCTTTTTGCACCAGCTTCTCGGTATCGCGTACGGTCAGCCCTTTCTGGGCAACCAGCTTGGCCAGTTCGGACTGGGCCTGGCCGCTCAGGGCCAGCAGGGCACGGGCATGGCCCATGTCGAGGTCGCCATGCTCGACGAAACGCTTCACGTCGTCGTTGAGCTGGTTGAGACGCAACAGGTTGGTCACCGTGGTGCGGGACTTGCCCACCGCCTCGGCCACCTGCTGGTGGGTGAGTTCGAATTCGGTCAGCAGTCTTTGTAAAGCGACCGCCTCTTCGATGGCATTGAGGTCTTCCCGCTGAATGTTTTCAATCAGCGCGATGGCGACGGCAGCCTCGTCGGGCACATCCTTGACGATGCAGGGCACCACCTCGAGCCGCGCCAGCTGGGAAGCACGCCAGCGCCGTTCACCGGCGATGATTTCGAAGGATTGTTCGCCGAGAGGGCGTACCACGATGGGCTGGATCACCCCCTGGGCGCGGATGGAGTTGGCAAGCTCTTCCAGTGCATCCTGAGACATATCCTTGCGGGGCTGGTACTTGCCAGACTGCAACCACTCCACCGGCAGCTTGCGCAGCTCGCCCTGATTGGTGGGGGCCATGGCCTCTTCAGTACGTTGATCGCTCATCACCTGTTTCTGGCGGGCAGCCGTGCTGGTACTGAGCAGGGCATCCAGCCCCTTGCCCAGTCCACGTTTTTTCGGAGTCATATGCTCTCTCGGTCTGCGATGGTCGCCTGACGTTCCTGCTCCTGGCGGCGCAGGATCTCGCCAGCCAGAGCCAGGTAGGCCTTGGCGCCCACCGATGATTTGTCATAGTGCATGGCCGGGGCTCCGAAACTCGGGGCCTCAGCCAGTCTAACGTTGCGGGGAATGATGGTGCGGTAGACTTTGTCGCCAAAGTGCTGTTTTAGCTGATCGGACACATCATTGGCCAGCCGGTTGCGGTGATCGAACATGGTGCGCAGCACCCCTTCGATCTTGAGATCCGGATTGACCACGGCGGCCAGCTTGCTGATGGTGTCGACCAGAGCGGTGAGCCCCTCCAGCGCGTAATATTCGCACTGCATGGGCACCAGCACGGAGTCGGCGGCGGCCATGGCGTTCACGGTCAGCATGTTGAGAGAGGGCGGGCAGTCGATGAAGACGTAGTCGTATTTGTCCCGCACCGAGGCCAGCGCATTGCGCAGGCGGATTTCGCGGGCGAAAAATTCCATCAGACGGATTTCGGCCGCGGTCACGTCGGCATTGGCGGCGATCAGGTGATAACCCCCGGTAGTTTCGGGGATGATCACTTCGCTGATGGGGGCATCCTCGATCAGCAACTCATAGGCGGTGCGCTCGACTTCGTATTTGTCGACGCCGCTGCCCATGGTGGCATTGCCCTGCGGATCCAGATCGATCACCAGCACCTTGCGCCGGGTGGCAGCCATGGAGGCGGCCAGATTCACACAGGTGGTGGTTTTACCCACTCCACCCTTCTGGTTGGCTATGGCGATGACTTTTCCCACACGATCCCCTAAATGAAACTGCGACCCTATTCGGGCTGGATATGTTTGAATTCCAGCAGATGACGTTCGCCTTCCAGCTCCGGCACCCTCAACTCATGACAGGCTACCAGACGGATATTGGCAGGCAACTGGGCCAGCTCCTGCTCGGGATATTGTCCCTTGAGTGCCAGGAAGCAACCCTGTTCTGACGGCAGGTGGTGACACCAGCTCAGCATGTCCTCCAGCGAGGCAAATGCCCGACTCAGTACACCATCAAACCCCACCTCAGGTTGATACTCTTCAACCCGGGATTTGACCGGCGTCACATTGGTCAGACCCAGCTCCTGGATCACCTGACGGATGAAGTTGATCCGCTTACCCAAACTGTCGAGCAGGACGAACTGCTTGTCCGGATTGATGATCGCCAGCGGCAATCCCGGCAGGCCAGGACCTGTCCCCACGTCGATGAAGCGCTCACCGTGCAAGTGGGGGCTTACCACCAGGCTATCGAGGATATGCTTGACCAGCATGGCGTCCGGATCTCGCACCGAGGTGAGATTGTAAGCCTTGTTCCACTTGTGCAGCAACTCGACCAACTGCACCAGTTGGCTCTTTTGGGTATCGGTGATAACAATTTCGGCCTGCTTGAGCAGGCCGTTCAATCTTTCCAACATGGGATTCCTCAGGCGGTTTTACGCAGCAGGCCGTGTTTTTTCAGGTGAACCAGCAGGATGGATATGGCCGCCGGGGTGATGCCGGAGATGCGGGAAGCCTGACCAATGGTCTGCGGCTTGGCATCGTTCAGCTTGGCTTTCACCTCGTTGGAGAGGCCGTTCACCTCGCGATAGTCCAGATCCAGCGGCAGCAGGGTGTTTTCGTTGCGCAGCTGCTTTTCCACTTCATCGTGCTGACGCTCGATGTAACCGGCGTATTTGATCTGGATCTCAACCTGTTCGGCCGCGGCAGAATCGGTCACGGAGGGGCCAACCCCTTCGATGGCCATCAGCGCATCATAGGTCACCTCTGGGCGACGCAGCAGCTCTTCCAGACTCTGTTCGCGGGTCAGCGGGGTGTTGACCAGGGCGTTGACTGCCTCCAGTGACGGATGTTGCGGGTGGATCCAGGTTGAACGCATGCGCTGACGCTCCAGCTCGACCTGTTCCATCTTGGCGTTGAATTTGCTCCAGCGCTCGTCATCCACCAGACCCAGCTCACGACCGATGGCGGTCAGGCGGATATCGGCGTTGTCTTCACGCAGCAGCAGGCGATATTCGGCACGGCTGGTGAACATGCGGTAAGGCTCGCGGGTCCCCAGGGTGGAGAGATCATCCATCATCACGCCCATGTAGGCCTGATCCCGACGAGGGTTCCAGGGATCCTTGTCCTGGGCACGCAGGGCCGCGTTCAGGCCGGCCATCAGGCCTTGTGCCGCCGCCTCTTCGTAACCGGTCGTGCCGTTGATCTGGCCAGCGAAGAACAGGTTTGGAATGCACTTGCTCTCCATGTTGGCCTTGAGATCCCGCGGATCGAAGAAATCATATTCGATGGCATAGCCGGGGCGGGTGATGTGGGCGTTCTCGAAGCCGCGCACAGAACGGACGATCTGCACCTGCACGTCAAACGGCAGGCTGGTAGAGATCCCGTTCGGATAGAGTTCGTGGGTAGTCAGGCCTTCCGGCTCGACGAAGATCTGGTGCGCCGTCTTGTCGGCGAAACGGGTGATCTTGTCCTCGATCGACGGGCAGTAGCGCGGGCCGATCCCTTCGATCACCCCGGCGTACATGGGGCTGCGATCCAGGTTATTGCGGATCACCTCGTGGGTACGCTCGTTGGTGTGGGTGACGTAGCAAGGCACCTGACGTGGATGCTGACTGGCATTGCCGATAAACGAGAAGACAGGACGCGGATCGTCGCCGTGCTGTTCCTGCATGACGGAGAAATCGACGCTGCGGGCATCGATGCGCGGCGGGGTGCCAGTCTTGAGACGATCGATGCGCAGCGGCAGTTCACGCAGGCGTTGGGCTAGGGCGATCGAGGGAGGATCCCCGGCGCGGCCGCCCTTGTAGTTTTCCATCCCGATATGGATCAAACCATTCAGGAAGGTACCGACCGTCAGCACCACTGTCTTGCCGCTGATTCGGATCCCGCTCTGGGTCACCACACCGGCAACACGATCCCCGTCCATGATCAGATCGTCACAGGCCTGCTGGAAGATCTTCAGGTTCGGGTAGTTCTCCAGCATCTGGCGAACGACGGCCTTGTAGAGCAGGCGATCCGCCTGGGCACGAGTGGCTCGCACTGCCGGGCCCTTGGATGAGTTGAGGGTGCGGAACTGGATCCCGCCAAGATCGATGGCACGCGCCATGATCCCGCCGAGTGCGTCAACTTCCCTGACCAGGTGTCCCTTGCCGATCCCGCCGATCGCCGGATTACAGGACATGTGTCCCAGCGTATCGATATTGTGGGTCAGCAACAGGGTGTTCATGCCCATGCGGGCTGCCGCTGTTGCTGCTTCGGTTCCGGCATGACCGCCACCGACGACGATCACATCAAATTGTTCATGGTATTGCATTGGGATCACCTTGATCTGCACGCCTGAAGATCTTTATTTGCATGGGCTAAAGGGCGGAACATTCTATCTGTTTCACGTCCTGAGGGGAACGTCTACTTAACGTTCAGTATGAAGGGAGGATCCACTAATTAGATCTTAAGGATCTTTAGATCGATCTTTTACTGGATCTCTTATTAGGATCCGCCCTTTCTGTTGATAAGCACTTTTTGATCATAAAGATCATTAATTTAAGGACGATCCTAGCTTGTGGAAAAGCTTGGATCCTGGCCCGGTGAACGAGGGGATAACCAGGGCTTTTATACACAGAGGTCTGTCAGTCTGGATCTAATACATGGATAACTATAGGTTTTGCAGAGCTTTACACCGTAGTTATACACATTACCCCTGGGCGTTGTGGGTAACCTTGTAGAACAAATCCCCCGGATCAATCTGTTAATAACATGGTGGATAGTCGATCTGGGGATAAGTGGGGAGATCAAGCTTTTTTTCAGGATCTCCCGCACGCTGATCAGGCGATCATCGTCATCCAGTCGCGGATCCACACTTCTGCGGCATCTTCGGGGATCTCGTGTTGGGTCACATCGATGTCGAGCCGCTCGCCGATCCGGCTGGCACCGCACTCGGCCAGCAGTCGATCCAGCGTCTTGCCGCCCTGGCAAAAGGTGTCATAACTGCTGTCGCCAAGGGCGATCACGCCATATTTCAATGAATTAAGATCAGGATGCTGCTCGGCAAGATCCTTGGCGAAGGGTTGCAGGTTGTCGGGCACATCCCCGGCACCATGGGTGGAAGTGACCACCAGCAGGATGGATCCCGCATCATCCAGTACCTCTGCCAGCTTGGCCGGGTTGTGGATCTGGGTCTGGTGGCCAGCCTGTTCCAGCAGGTTGGCGACGTGGTCTGCGACATATTCGGCGGCGCCCAGCATGGAGCCGACGACGAGATTGAGTTTGGCCATGGAATGGATCCTGATTTCAGACAAAGAAACGGAAAGCCGGATTCTACCGCCAAAGGGTGTGGATAAATATGGATAAAGCTTGGGGATAATGGATCCAGTCAGATAATGCCACCGGATCCATCCCGCCGATCTTTTTTCTGCTTCTTTATATTCCTTTTCATTTTCTTCTCCACCCATGGCTCTCCTGATGGCTCCGATCTCCCGCGCAATCCTGCCAACGAAGCAGTTAGATAACAATGCAGATGCAAATGATTAGCAATTATTGAATCGATTCGATCACGGCTCCTGTAGTAGGATTGCGCTGCTTTATTCGCCCATGGAACAGGGTGATGTCGTGACAAACGACCACAAATAACAATTAAAACAACATAACTCATTGATAAACGAGACTTTAATATGATTGCGCAAAAATACACTACAGGACCCGGCAAGAAGGGCGCCTTCGGCGTGCTTTCGCTCTCCGGTTTGCTCGTCTCCCTGCCGCTGATGGCCGAACAAACCACTGCTGAGCTGCCCAAAGCCAGCGAAACCATGGTGGTGACCGGTACGGCCATGAAGGTGGAAGTGCCGATGGCCGAGACCCCTCGCGCCGTCTCAGTGGTTAATCGCGAGGAGCTGGATCAGCACGCCGTGTTGCAGCTGGATGAAGCGATTCGCTACCGTTCCGGCGTATTGACCGGCCTCTATGGCTCAGACAACAACACCGACTGGTTCAAGGTGCGTGGCTTCGATGCTGCCTCTTATCTGGATGGCAACCGGCTGTTTGGCACCGGCTACTACGTCTGGACGCCGGAACCGTTCGGTCTGGAGAGTGTGGAAGTGCTGAAGGGGCCAGCCTCGATCCTTTACGGTGAGGCGCCTCCGGGCGGGGTGATCAATGCCATCAGCAAGCGACCGACCGCCACGCCGCAGGGGCAGGTGGATCTGCAGCTTGGCAGCCGGGATCATCGTCAGGTCGGGGTGGACGTCTCTGACGCGCTCTCCGACAACAGCCGCTACCGCATGGTTGCTCTTTATAAAGAGCGTGATGGTGTGCTTACCGGTACTTACAACGATCGGGTTTATCTGGCGCCAAGCGTCACCTTCGATCTTTCGGATCGTACCAGCCTGACTCTGCTGGCCAGCTTCCTACACGACGAAGGGGTCCCGACCAACGGCTTTTTCCCGGTCTATGGCACCCTGAATACGTCAGGTGGCCAGATTGATCCCTCCACCAACCTGAGCCAGCCGGATTACGATCGCAACCGCAATACCCAGATCTCCACCGGTTATGAGCTGGCCCACCAGCTCAACCAGACCTGGGAGTTCAAGCAGAACGTCCGCTTCAACTACAACGATCTGCTGCTGCGCCAGACCTATATCTTCCCGACCTATGAAGGCACAACCGCCAGTCGTGGTCTGGTTTACCGCGATGGCAATACCAAGAGTGCCACCATGGATAACCAGATGGTGGGTTACTGGAACACCGACAGCACCGAGCAGACCTTGCTGCTGGGGGTGGATCTGCAGCGTCACGTCAATGAAGGGGTCGAGGCCGACAACTACGCCATGGGCTCCATCAATACCATGAACCCGGATTACAGCGGCTTCCCCGGTTTTGACGAGTCGACCGCCACTCACCAGAAGAGCAGCAAGGGCCAGAGCGGCCTCTATGCCCAGCACCAGATCCGCTGGGACGATCGCTGGTTGCTGACTGCCGGTGGCCGTTTTGACTATGTGGAGACCCACAACACCAATACCAGCAAGGACGAGCGCCAGTACGATCACGAGCTCTCCCTCTCGGGCAGCCTGATGTATCTGGCTGACAACGGCCTCTCTCCCTACTTTGCCTATGCCGAGTCGTTCGAGGTGCTGCCGGGGATCGATCCCAACACCAAGAGTTCCTACAAGCCGCTCAAGGGCAAGCTCTACGAGACCGGCATGAAGTATGCGCCTGCCTTCCTCGACGGTTATATCAATCTGGCGCTGTTCGATCTGGCCCAGACCAACTCGCTGGTCTCTACCGGTTCCGGCCAGCAGACCCAGGCGGGTGAAGTGACCTCTCAGGGGGTTGAGCTGGAAGGGAGCGTGCAGGTGACCGATGCACTGCGTCTGACCGCTGCTTATACCTACACCGATGCCAAAACTAACGACACCGGCAGTGGCGATCGCCGTGCCAGCCTGATCCCGCGCCACCAGGCCTCCTTCTGGGGTAACTACAAGGTGCAGCAAGGGGTGGCTTCAGGTCTGGAGCTGGGGACCGGTGTGCGTTATATCGGTTCCAGCGTGGGTATTGGCGCCGTGAATGCGGACTATACCCCCATCTACGGCTCTGCCGAGGTGCCGGCCCATACCGTCTGGGATGCGATGATCGGGTATGATTTTGCCAAGAACTGGCGCGCCCAGCTCAACGTCAACAACCTGCTGGGTGAAACCTACGTGGCCAGTTGTGACTACTACTGCTACTACGGCGAGCCGCGCAGCGTAGTGGGCAGCATCAACTACCGCTGGTAATCGAAGTCGGGCGGGAACCAGGTTCCCGCCCTTCTTTTCACCCGCAGTTGTTCTGATCTCTCTGGAATACCGGTCCATTATGGAACTCTTGTCTCTGGTTTATCGCCAATATCGTTGGCCTTTTATCGCCATCACCCTGCTCAGTCTGCTCAGTGCCGTCAGCGGGATTGGCGTCATTGCTTTTATCAATCAGTCTCTTATCGAATCTATAGGTGATCCGCTGCCGATCCTTGGTCAGCTGGTCGGCTTGATAGTGCTGCTGCTGGTGATCACACTCGGATCTCAGCTGGCCCTGACCACTCTCGGTCACCATTTTGTCTACCGGTTGCGCGGCCGTCTGCTCAAGCAACTGCTGGATACCGATGTCGCCCGCATCCGCCAGATTGGTCAGGGGCCACTGCTGGCCTCCCTCTCCAGCGATATCGGCCAAATCACCATTGCCTTCGTGCGCCTGCCTGAGCTGGTGCAGGGGCTGGTGCTCACGCTGGGTTCTGCCCTTTACCTTGGCTGGCTCTCTCCGGCCCTGCTCGGGGTGACTGCGCTCTGGGTCACCGTCACCATGGTGGTGGGCTGGTTGCTGGTGAACCGTGTTTATCGCCATCTCTCCCACATGCGTCAGGCCGAAGATCGGCTCTATCAGAACTATCAGGCCATCATCGCCGGCAGCAAGGAGCTGGCGCTCAACCGCGAGCGGGCTCACTTCGTTTACCACCAGCTCTATGAGCAAAATGCCCGTGACTACCGCCAGCAGATCATTCGCGCCGACACCTATCACCTGAGCACGGTGAACTGGTCGAATATCATGATGCTGGGGGCCATCGGTCTGGTCTTCTTTCTGGCCAACGGCCTTGGCTGGGCCAACACCAATGTGGCCGCCACCTTCGCCCTGACCCTGCTGTTCCTGCGCACCCCGCTGTTGCAGGGGATTGGCGCCCTGCCGACCCTGCTTGCCGCTCAGGTGGCGTTCGACAAGATAGCCGCCCTCAATCTGGCCGAGCCGGATGCGGACTTCCCGCTGCCGCCCGCCATCCGCCCCTGGCAGCGTATCGAGTTGGAGCAGGTGAGCTTTCACTATCAGGGGGAGGGCGGTTTTGCCGTCGGCCCCATCGATCTGGTCATCGAAAAGGGGGAGCAGATCTTCATCATCGGTGGCAATGGCTCCGGCAAGTCGACGCTGGCCATGCTGCTGACCGGCCTTTACCAGCCGATATCGGGCCGGATCCTGCTGGATGGTGAGCCGATCACCGATCGCAACGGCTATCTGGCGCTCTTCTCCGCCATCTTCACCGACTATCACCTGTTCCAGCACCTGCTGGGGCCGGAACCCAAGGATGAGCTGGTGGCTGAGTGGCTGGAGCGGTTGCAGATGGGCAGCAAGCTCACCATCGAGGATGGCTTTATCGCCGATATCGAGCTCTCCCAAGGGCAGCGCAAGCGGGTCGCCCTGCTGCTGGCGCTGGCCGAGCAGCGCGAAGTGATGCTGTTTGACGAGTGGGCCGCGGATCAGGATCCCCAGTTCCGCCGCATCTTCTATCAGGTGCTGCTGCCGCGCCTCAAGGAGATGGGCAAGACGGTGATTGCCATCAGTCACGATGATCACTACTTCCCGCTGGCCGATCGCCTGCTGGAGATGCGTCAGGGCCAGCTCACCGAACTGACCGGCGCGCGCCGTGCCGAAGTGAGCCGCGATGCGATCGCCCATCTGGATTGCGAGGTGCCGGCTTGATGCTGGCACCGATGAGACTGGCGGCAAGCCAGCACAGGAATTGCTTATGTTCGAGATGAAATCAGCCAGCTTCACTGTCAATGACCGCACGCTGCTGCACCCCACCGACCTGCGTTTCGAGCAGGGACAGGTCTATGGCCTCATCGGCCACAATGGGTCGGGCAAATCGACCCTGCTCAAGCTGCTGGCCCGCCAGCAACCCTTGAGTGATGGCGAGATCCTGTTCGATGGCAAGCCGCTACCCGACTGGGGTAACCGGGAGTTTGCCCGTCAGGTGGCCTATCTGCCCCAGCATCTGCCGAGCGCCGAGAATCTGCTCGGGCGGGAGCTGGTGGAGATGGGCCGCTACCCCTGGCGCGGCCTGCTGGGCCGGATGGGGGCGGAGGATCACCGTCAGGTCGAGCGGGCCATCGCCCTTACCCATACCGAACGCTTTGCCGAGCGGCTGGTGGATACCCTCTCCGGCGGCGAGCGGGGCCGGGTCTGGCTGGCGATGCTGCTGGCCCAGGAGAGCCGCTTCATCCTGCTGGACGAGCCGCTGGCCGCGCTGGATGTGGCCCATCAGGTGGAGGTGCTGACGCTCGTCAAGCAGTTGAGCCGTCAGCTAAACCTTGGGGTCATCATCGTCATTCACGACATCAATATGGCCTCCCGTTTCTGTGATCGGCTGGTGGCGCTCCACTCTGGCCGCCTGCTCACCCACGGCGAACCTGAGGGACTCATGACCAGCGAGACCCTGCACGCTATCTATGGCATTCCGATGGAGGTCATTCGCCACCCGGCTCATGCTCATCCCATCGCCATCGTCTGACCGGGGGGCTCTCTTGAACCGTTTATTGAAGAAGATGGCACCTTGCCTTATTAGCCTGCTGCTGCCACTAGCGGCGCAGGCCGACACATCCCCGATCGCCTCTGCGCCGCTACCCCGTATCGCCACCGTCGACTGGACCATAGCCGAGACCCTGCTGGCACTCGGGGTGACGCCGCTGGCGGTGGGGGATGCAGGCCCCTATCAGGCATGGGTCGGCGAGCCACGGCTACCTGCCGGAGTGGTGGATATCGGCCTGCGCACCCAGCCCAACCGTGAGCTGCTGGCGGAGCTCAAACCCGATCGCATCCTGATCTCGCCGCTGGCGGCCCCGCTGGCGCCAACTCTTTCCCGCATCGCGCCGGTGAGCACCATCGCCCTCTATGATGGGCAAACCGATCTGTGGCAGCGGCTGCACGAGGTGACACTGACCCTCGCCCGTATGGTGGGCAAAACCGCCGAGGGCGAACGGCTGCTGGCCGGGCTGGATCGGGATCTCACCAGCATGCAGGCCAGATTGCCTGCGGATCTGCCGCCCCTGCTGGTGGTGCAGTTTATCGATGAGCGCCATGTGCGGGTGTTTGGTCGCCACAGCCTGTTCGATGCGGTGATGACGCGGCTCGGCCTGCGCAATGGCTGGCAGGAGCAGACCAATGACTGGGGTTTCTCGGTGGTCAGCATCGAGCAGTTTATGACCTTGCCAACCGCGCGGCTGGTGGTGGTCGATCCTATCCCGGTAGGGGTGAGCGAACGGCTGCAGGAGCCTGGGCTGTGGCAGCATCTGCCGCTGGTACGGCAGGCGCCCGTGCTGCATCTGCCTGCGGTCTGGAGTTTTGGCGGCGTACTTGCAGCCCGCCGTTTCGCCGGTCTGCTCAGCGATGCATTGCTGCAAGATGCCGAGCGTATGGAGGCGAGCCGATGAAGCGACTGCTCACATCGCCGCTGCTGCGGCCGGTCTCGATCCTGCTGGGGTTGATCCTCTTGCTCGCGTATTGGGAGCTGGCTCGCCAGCTGCCCGGTGCGCTCTGGTGGCAGAGCCTCTTCGCCCCCAATCTGGATGACGTCAGCCAAGCGGTGGTGCATTTCAGCTGGCTGCCCCGCTTGGTTGTCACCCTGCTGGCTGGGGCGGCGCTCGGGCTGGCAGGCACCCTGATGCAGCAGGTGCTGCGCAACCCGCTCGCATCACCCACCACTCTTGGGGTGGCCTCCGGCGCCCAGCTGGCGTTGATGATGGTGACCCTGTTTGCCCCCTCCTGGTTGCTGCTGGGGCGGGAGTGGATCGCCATGGCCGGTGGCAGCCTCGCGATGGCACTGGTGTTTGCCCTGGCCTGGCGTCGCCAGCTCAATCCGGTGGTCATCGTCTTTGCCGGGCTGGTGATCAACCTCTATCTGGCGGCCATCAGCATGGGACTCTTGCTGTTCTTTCAGGAGGAGCTGAAAGGCTTGCTGGTGTGGGGCAGTGGCTCGCTAGTGCAGAACAGCTGGAGCGGGGTTAGTTACCTGTTACCCCGCCTGCTGGCAGCCGCTTTGCTGGCCGCGGTACTGGTTCGCCCGCTGGCGGTGCTGGAGCTGGATGATGCCAGCGCCCGCAGTCTGGGGGTCTCCCTTCAGCATCTGCGTTTTGCCGGACTTGGGCTGGCGGTGTTTGTCACCGCTTGCGTGGTGAGCGTGGTGGGGCTGATCGGCTTTGTCGGGCTGGCCGCACCCGCCATGGTGCAGCTGCTCGGGATCCGCCAGCTTGGCCAGCGGCTGTTGTGGGCACCGATCCTCGGCGCCCTGCTGCTGGCGGCGACCGATCTGTTGTTGCAGAGCCTGAGCCGCTTCTGGCCAGTCTTGATCCCCACCGGCGCCATGACCGCCCTGCTGGGGGCGCCGCTGCTGCTCTGGCTGATCCCGCGCCTTGGCATCAAGTCGGGTACGCCGAAGGCAAACGCCGGCCTGCTGGTGGCTCGCCATCCGGCTCCGGCTCGCCTTATTGGCCTGTTGCTGGTCGGGTTGCTGCTGGCCGTGGTCGCCTCCCTGCTGGTTGGGCAGGGAATGACGGGCTGGAGCTGGCCAAGCTGGCTCCGCTGGCAGGCCCAGCTGGAGTGGCGGCTGCCGCGCACTCTGGCGGCGGGGGCGGCCGGTGTGCTGCTGGCGCTGGCGGGCACCCTGTTGCAGCGGGTCAGCAACAACCCGATGGCGAGCCCGGAGCTGCTGGGGGTGAGCGGTGGCACCTTTATGGGGGTGATAGCGACGGCGCTGTTGCTGCCTGCATTGCCCCTGCCGCTGATGCTGTCCGGTGGCCTGCTCGGTGCCTTCGCTTGTCTCTTGCTGCTGGTGGTGGTCAATCGCAAGCACGGCTTCCAGCCGGAGCGGATCCTGCTCTCCGGTATCGCCATCACGGCACTGTTTGAGCCGCTGCAGGCCATCGCGCTGGCCAACGGTGACCTGCGGGTGCAGCAACTGCTCTCCTGGATGTCCGGCTCCACCTACTACGTCACCCTGCCGGTGGCCTATGAGTTGGTGGGGCTGGCGCTGTTGATGCTGGCCGTCTGCCTGTTGGTGAGCCGCTGGCTCGATCTGCTGCCGATGGGGAGTGCTGTAGCGACCGCGCTTGGCATTCGCCTCAACCGTGCCCAGCTCGCCATCCTGCTGCTGGTGGCCGTGCTCACCGCCAGTGCCACCCTGGTGGTCGGGCCGCTCTCCTTCGTCGGTCTGTTGGCGCCACATATGGCCAAGCTGATGGGGTTGGTGCGGGCACGTTGGCACCTGCTTGGGGCCGCCGCTTCCGGCGCACTGCTGATGGTATCGGCTGACTGGGTCGGCCAGCAGATCCTCTTCCCGCAGGAGGTGCCGGTCGGGCTGGTATCCACCCTGTTAGGGGGCGCTTACTTCATGTGGTGCCTGCGTCGCCTCTAGGTTTGCGGATAAAAAACATACAAAAAGCCCGGGATAAACCCGGGCTTTTTGTTGCCTGCTGTGCGGAGAGTTACTTGCCGATGCAGAAGCTGGAGAAGATGCGGCCCAGCAGATCGTCGGAGCTGAATTCGCCGGTGATCTCGGAGAGGGACTCCTGCGCGAGGCGCAGCTCTTCGGCCACCAGCTCGCCGGCCACGAACACTTCCAGCTGCTCTTTGGCCACCTGCAGCCGCTCGGCAGCACGCTCCAGCGCATCCAGATGGCGGCGGCGGGCCATAAAGCCCCCTTCGGTGTTGCCCTGGAAGCCCATGCACTGTTTAAGGTGCTCGCGCAGGGCGGGCAGCCCCAGCTCGGTTTTGGCGGAGATGCGGTAGACGGCGTGGCCCAGCTCCTGACTCGGAGCCAGATCCTCGCCGGTCAGATCGGCCTTGTTGCGAATGACGGTGAGGCCGATGTTTTTTGGCAACCGATCAACAAATTCCGGCCAGATCTCCCGCGGGTCAACCGCGTCTGTGGTGGTGCCATCCACCATAAACAGCACCCGGTCGGCCTGTTCGATCTCGGCCCAGGCGCGTTCGATACCGATCTGCTCCACCTTGTCCTGGGTGTCGCGCAGACCGGCGGTGTCGATGATGTGCAGCGGCATGCCATCGAGATGGATATGCTCGCGCAGCACATCGCGGGTGGTACCGGCAATCTCGGTGACGATGGCTGACTCGCGGCCCGCCAGGGCATTTAGCAGGCTCGATTTGCCGGCGTTGGGACGACCGGCGATCACCACCTTCATCCCTTCCCGTAGCAGGGCGCCCTGTTTGGCTTCCCCGCGCACGTCGTCCAGCTCGGACATGATGGCGTAGAGGTCGCCCGCCACCTTGCCGTCGGAGAGGAAGTCGATCTCCTCGTCCGGGAAGTCGATGGCCGCTTCCACATAGATGCGCAGCCGGATCAGGCTCTCCACCAGTTGCTGGATTTTGCTGGAGAACTGCCCCTGCAGGGAGTGCATGGCGCTGCGGGCGGCCTGTTCGCTGGAGGCTTCAATAAGGTCAGCGATAGCTTCGGCCTGGGCCAGATCCAGCTTGTCGTTGATGAAGGCGCGCTCGCTGAACTCGCCGGGCCGGGCAGGACGAATGCCGTCGATTTTCAGAATGCGGCGGATCAGCATGTCCATGATGACGGGGCCGCCGTGGCCCTGCAGCTCCAGCACATCCTCGCCGGTGAAGCTGTTGGGAGCTTTGAACAGCAGGGCGATGCCCTGATCCAGTACCTGGCCTTGCTCATCCTTGAACGGCAGATATTCGGCATAGCGCACCCGCGGGAGCTTGCCGAGCACTATCCCGGCGACCTGTTCGGCGGCGGGGCCGGAGACCCGGACTATGCCGACGCCACCACGGCCTGGCGCGGTGGCCTGGGCCACGATCGTATCTGTTGTCATCTTGCTTGGCTCGTTTGTTCGCTGATAGGAAAACGTAGTGGGAGACATTGTAATAAAAAAGGCGGCCCGAAGGCCGCCTCTTTTGTCATCACGGGAAGATTAGCTGCGTGAATGCAGTCCTTTCTTCTCCAGCTGACGATAGATGATGGTCTGCTGGATGATGGAGATGACGTTGCTCACCAGCCAGTAGAGAGTCAGGCCAGCCGGGAACCAGAGGAACATGAAAGTGAAGATGATCGGCATGAACTGCATCACTTTCTGCTGCATCGGGTCGGTTACGGTGGTCGGGCTCATCTTCTGCAGATACCACATGGAGGCACCCATGAGGATTGGCAGCACGAAGAAGGGGTCCTTCACTGACAGGTCAGTGATCCACAGGGCAAACGGCGCGTGACGCAGTTCAACGGACTCCATCAGTGCCCAGTAAAGGGCGATGAAGATCGGCATCTGAACCAGGATCGGCAGGCAGCCACCCAGCGGGTTGACCTTCTCCTTCTTGTACAGCTCCATCATGCCCTGAGACATCTTCTGGCGGTCATCGCCGAAGCGCTCGCGCAGGGCCGCAATCTTGGGTTGCAGCATGCGCATCTTGGCCATGGAGGTGTACTGGGCCTTGGTCAGCGGGAACATGATGCCGCGCACCAGCAGGGTCAGCATTATGATGGCCAGACCCCAGTTCTGGACGAAACCGTGGAACACGGTCAGCAGCCAGTGCAGCGGTTGGGCGATGAACCACAGCCAGCCATAGTCGACGGTCAGGTCGAGGTGGTTAGCCACCTTGGCCATCTGGTCTTGCAGCTTGGGACCGACCCACAGCTTGCTGGTTACTTCAGCCTGTTGGCCGGCAGCCACGTCAACCAGCGGCGCCTTGTAACCGATGATGGCCTGGCCTTTACCAGGGATCACACGGCTGTAGAAGCTGTTGGTATCGTCGGCATTCGGTGCCCAGGCAGAGACGAAGTAGTGTTGCAGCATGGCGACCCAACCACCCTTGGTGGTCTTGTTCAGGTCGGCATCCTTCATCTCGTCGAAGGTGTACTTCTTGTAGCGGGTATCTTCAGTGGAGAAGGCACCACCACGGTAAGCGCTGGCTACCATGGCATGACCTTCCTGATCCTTCGGCGTTGCTACGGTCTGCTTCAGCTGACCATAGAACTGCACCTGAACCGGCTCGGCAGATTTGTTGTCGATCTTGTAATCAACGCCAACGGCATAATCGCCACGCTTGAGGATGAACTCCTTGGTGAAGACCACGCCCTTGCTGTCGGTCCAGGTCATCGGAACGACGACTTGATCCTGACCATCGGCCAGCTGATAGCTGGTCTGGGCGGCTTCATAGGTAGGACGACCTTCGGCCTGACTGTCCGGACCGTTGCGACCCACCAGACCGCTCTGGGCGATATAGAGGTGCTCAGGCTTGCTGGTCAGCAGCACGAACGGTTGGTCCTTGCCCTCTTCCAGTTTGTGAGACAGCAGTTCGGCAGACACGACGTCACCACCCTGGGTATCCAGGGTCAGCTTGAGCACGTCAGAGGAGACGGTGATCAGCTTGCGTGCGGCAGTCGCGTTGGCTTGCTCGGAAACCTGAGGAATATCACCGGTCTGACCGGCTTCAGGTACGAAATGTTCGGTTTGGGCCACGGTAGTCGGGGCCGGCTTCGGAGCCTTGTCGGACTCCCACTGTTGCCAGAGCAGAAAGCTCACGAACAGCAAACCGATCAGGAGTAGATTGCGTTGTGATTCCATAGTCTTCAGTTTCTTCGCTTTGGTTGCGGAACCGGGTCATAACCACCCTCGGATAAGGGATGGCATTTTAATAGACGTTTGCTAGCTAACCAAACGCCTTTTATGAAACCGTGAAGTCGGATGGCTTCTATCGCAAATTGGGAACAAGTTGGAGTAAAACGGCAGCGCGGCCCGAGCAGAGGGCTAATGATTAGCTGATACAGGCGTATCAGTTTGATAGCTACCCATTGCAACGGCGTGACAGAGTGCGCCATAGCTTTTCCAGTAACTTGAACAGTTCCTCGTTATCCATCTCTTTCACACCGGCCTTGGCGATCACCACGATGTCGATAGCGGGCAGCTGATGTTGTTTGAGGCGGAAACTTTCCCGGACCACCCGTTTGACACGGTTACGCCAGACGGCACGCTTGAGTGCTTTTTTGGGCACAGCGAGACCAAGACGAGAGTGTTCGAGTGAATTGGGGCAGGCGAGAAGCGTAATTTGCGGGGAAGCAGCCCGGACAGGCTCGGCGAAAACGCGTTTGAAGTGTTCGGGAGTTAACAGACGTAACTCCCGAGAGAAGGTGTGCTGGGTAGGCATTAAACTACCAGACGGGCACGACCCTTGGCACGACGAGCGGCCAGAACTTTACGACCGTTGGCAGTTGCCATGCGGGCGCGGAAACCGTGAGAGCGCTTGCGCTTCAGGTTGGACGGTTGAAAAGTACGTTTCATGATTCGATTCCGTATTTCTGTACAGTTTTGATTGTCACACTTAGCCGACGCGCCAGCTATAGCGTGTGACGACTAGCAAAAGAGGCCGAATTCTAAACAGAGTTCGGCTTTTAGTCAATCCGCCGTTCCCTCTCATCCTGCCGTGGTCTTGAAAAGGCCGCTGCCGAGCGTGAGGATCCAGAGGATCAAGGGCTCCGGATTATACTGGCAACCCGGGGTTAAACAAGGGATCCCTCAATAAAAAAGGCGGCCAGGCCGCCAAAGAGAGAGCTATTTAAGGACTTTCCGCAAGAACTCCCGGGTGCGGGGATCCTTGGGATCGACCAATATCTGATCCGGCGGGCCCTGCTCGACGATCCGCCCCCCTTCCATGAAGATCACCCGATCGGCAACATCACGAGCAAATTCAATCTCATGAGTCACCACCACCATGGTCTGGTGCTGGCGGGCCAACTCTTTCATCAGTCCCAAAACCTCGTCGACCCACTCGGGATCGAGGGCCGAGGTGGGCTCATCAAACAGGATCACCTTGGAGTGGGCCGCCATGGCGCGGCCAATGCCGACCCGCTGCTGTTGGCCGCCGGAGAGGGAGGCCGGATAGGCATCCTGCTTGTCGGCAAGACCAATGTCCTTGAGGATGCCGAGCGCTGTGGCGCGGGCCTCCGCTTTTGGCTGCTTCCAGACGGTGATCAGCCCTTCGGCGATGTTGTCGAGCGCCGTCTTGTTGGCAAACAGGGCGTAGTTCTGGAACACGAAGGAGGCCCGCTTGCGCAGCTCGATCGCCTGCTGTTCGCTGGCCTTGGCCAGATTCAGCTCGAGATCGTCGATGGCAAGGGTGCCCGCATCCGGGGTCTCCAGCAGGTTCAGGCAGCGCAACAGGGTCGATTTGCCGGTACCTGAGGGGCCGATGATGACGACAATTTCCCCCTTTTTGACCTCCAGATCGATGCCGTTGAGCACCTGATTGCCGTGATATGCCTTGGAGAGGCCGGTTAGCTTGATCATGAGAGCCCTCCTTTAATAGGCACGGTTAAGACGGACTTCCAGCAGATGCTGCAAGCGGGTAAAGAAGATCACCACCACCCAGTAGATCAGCGCCACCGCCATAAAGCTCTCGAAGAACTTGAAGGAGGAGGAGGCTTCCATCTGCGCCTTGCCCATGATCTCGGCCACTCCCAGCGTGAACGCCAGCGAGGTGCTTTTGATCATGTCGATGAAGTAGTTCATCAGCGACGGGGTGGCGATACGGGCCGCCTGCGGCAGAATGATCCGCTGCATCGCCTGATAACGGCTCATGCCGATACTGAGCGCCGCTTCCATCTGGCTTTTGTGAATGCCGAGGATGGCTGCGCGGATCGACTCGGCCATGTAGGCGGCGAAGTGCAGGGTCAGACCGACGATGGCGGCGGTAAAGGCATCCATCCCCACGAAGATCGGGAACAGTTGCGGCAGTCCGTAGTAGAGCAGGAACAGCTGAACGAGTAGCGGTGTACCCCGAAAGAACGAGATATAGAGCATCGCCAGCCAGTGAATCGCAGGGACGCGAAACACCCGTACTATCGCCAGGGCCAGCGAGAGTACGAGTGCCAGCACGAATCCCCACAGGGCCATTTCCATCGTGGTGCCCAGGTATTTGAGCAGGATGGGAAACAGCCCCAGCGTGTATTCGAGGTCAAATTCCATCATTTATTTGTCGGTGATGTCGGAAGCGAACCATTTCTCAGAGATCTGACGCAGGGAGCCATCCTTGCGCATGGCAGTCAGGGCCTCGTCGACCTTCTTCAGCAGCGCCTGTTTCTCCGGGGTCTTCAGGAAGGGCAGGGCGTTCTCGATAGTCTCGAACGGTGCGCCAGCCTGTTGCAGCGGCAGCTTGGACTCTTTGATCAGCTGGGCGGTGGAGACGCGGTCCATCACGAAGGCATCGATGCGACCCAGGGCAACATCCTGCTCGAAGGCGGAGTCATAGGTGCGGATATCGATCTTCTTGTTCGGGTCGTTCTTGCGCAGCAGCTCTTCGAAGTTGGAACCCAGGTTTACGGCCACCTTCTTGCCTTCCAGATCCTTGATACCGTGGATGGTGCTGTTGCCCTTGCGTACCACGATCTGGGCGCCGTCATAGACGTAAGGTTGGGAGAAGTCGTACTTCGCCTTGCGCTCGTCGGTGATGGTGATCTGGTTGGAGATGGTATCGATGCGGCCGGTTTCCAGCATGCCGAACAGGCCGGAGAAGCTGGCGGTCACGAATTCGACCTTGTAGCCGGTGCGCTCGCCGATCTGGTTCCACATATCCACTTCAAAGCCTTGCAGCTTGTCCTGCTTGACGAAGGTGAACGGGAAATATTTGCCAGACATGCCGACCTTGATGGTCTCTTGGGCGATGGCCTGACCGGACAGGGTGGCGAGCAGGATGGCTGCGCCGGAAATCAGTTTGATGGATGTTTTCATGGTGTTTCTCTCTCTCAATGTCTTGTATTTGTAGTTGTAATAACTGGTTTGGCCCTGATGTTATTGGAATAAAATTTAAAAAATAAATGACATTTGGTTATATGAAATAACAGGAGAGAAGCACGGGATCGACCAATCCGGACGGTGGATCAAGCTGTGGGTAACTTTGGGGATGAAATCCGATCCAAAGGCGCTGGATCCTTGAAAGTCAAGGATCTTATTTGCTGGATCCACCGGGCGATGGCTGGAGATCCGGCGGCTAAAAACGTAGAATAGCCGGTCTTTAGTTAATCAATCGACAGGAGTTTAGAGTGACTGCTTCGCTATGGCAGCAGTGCCTTAACCGGCTGCAAGATGAGTTGCCCTCGGCAGAATTCAGCATGTGGATCCGGCCGCTTCAAGCGGAGTTGAGTGACAATACTCTGACCCTGTATGCACCGAATCGCTTTGTTCTGGACTGGGTACGAGACAAGTATCTCATCCGGGTTAACGGCATCATCAACGAACTCTGCGGGGTCGACGGCCCCGCCCTGCGTTTTGATATAGGCAATCGTCCCCATCCTGTTGCTGTCGCCAGAGCGCCGGTACAGGGTGCCACGCCTGTGAATAACTTGCAGAAGAGCTGGGAAAGCAAGGCTGAAGCCAAGCCCGAGCCGAACCACAAGAGCAACACCAACGTGAACTATACCTTCGAGAATTTCGTCGAGGGTAAGTCCAACCAGTTGGCGCGTGCGGCTGCCCGTCAGGTAGCGGACAATCCGGGTGGTGCTTACAACCCGCTGTTCCTCTATGGCGGCACCGGCCTGGGTAAAACCCACCTGCTGCACGCCGTTGGCAATGCCATCAAGGAGAGTAAAAAAGATGCCAAAGTCATCTATATGCACTCCGAGCGGTTTGTTCAGGACATGGTGAAAGCGCTGCAAAATAACGCCATTGAAGAGTTCAAGCGTTACTACCGCAGCGTCGATGCCCTGCTCATCGATGACATCCAGTTCTTCGCCAACAAGGAGCGCTCCCAAGAGGAGTTCTTCCATACCTTCAATGCCTTGCTGGAAGGTAACCAGCAGATTATCCTGACCTCTGATCGCTATCCGAAGGAGATCAACGGTGTCGAGGATCGCCTCAAGTCCCGCTTCGGCTGGGGCCTGACCGTGGCGATCGAACCGCCGGAGCTGGAGACCCGCGTCGCGATCCTGATGCGCAAGGCAGACGAGAACCAGATCCATCTGCCGGACGAAGTGGCCTTCTTCATTGCCAAACGTCTGCGATCCAACGTCCGTGAACTGGAAGGCGCCCTCAACCGGGTGATCGCCAACGCCAACTTTACCGGCCGTGCCATCAATATTGATTTCGTGCGCGAAGCGCTGCGCGACCTGTTGGCACTGCAAGAGAAGCTGGTCACCATCGACAATATCCAGAAGACGGTGGCGGAGTACTACAAGATCAAGCTGGCGGATCTGCTCTCCAAGCGGCGTTCCCGCTCCGTTGCCCGTCCGCGCCAGTTGGCGATGGCGTTGGCCAAGGAGCTGACCAACCACAGTTTGCCGGAGATAGGTGATGCCTTTGGTGGCCGTGACCACACTACCGTTCTTCATGCCTGCCGCAAGATCGAGCAGCTGAAGGAGGAGAGTCACGACATCAAGGAGGATTATTCCAACCTGATCCGTACCCTTTCTTCCTGATAACGGAATCGAGTGGACAGATGCAGCGCGAATATTCCAACCTGATCCGAATCTTTTCCTCCTAATCACAACGGAGAGCACAGATGCAGCTCGAAATTAGCCGTGAGGCCCTGTTACGTCCTCTGCAACTGGTGTCCGGCGCCCTCGGCGGCCGACCGACCCTGCCGATCCTCGGCAACGTGCTGCTTGATGTCAGCAACGGTCTGCTGTCACTGACCGGTACCGATCTCGAAGTAGAGATGATCGGTCAGGTCTATCTGAACGGGGCCAGCGAAGATGGCCGCACCACAGTACCGGCGCGCAAGCTGCTGGATATCTGCCGTGGTCTGCCGGAAGGCGCCGAGATCCGTCTCAATACCGAAGGCGAGCGCCTGATCATCCGGTCCGGTCGTTCTCGCTTCAACCTCTCGACCCTGCCGGCGACCGAGTATCCGAACATCGAGGATTGGGAATCCGTGCTCGAGTTCGATATCAGCCAGCTGGAGCTGAAGAAGCTGATCGATGCGACCCAGTTCTCCATGGCCAGCCAGGACGTGCGTTACTACCTGAATGGCATGCTGTTCGAGAGCGAAGGTCACGGTCTGCGCACCGTGGCGACCGACGGTCACCGTCTGGCCACCTGCCGCCGCGAGGTAGTAGGGGAATCGCTGCCCGATCATCAAGTTATCCTGCCGCGCAAAGGGGTATTGGAGCTGGTGCGTCTGCTGGAGGCGGAAGACAAGCCGGTGCGGCTGCAGATCGGTCGCAGCAATCTGCGTGCAGCCCTCGACGGCTTCATCTTCACCTCCAAGCTGGTGGATGGCCGCTTCCCGGACTGGCGCCGCGTCATTCCGCGCAACAGCGACAAGGCGCTGATCGCCGGTCGTGAGGATCTGCGTCAGGCGTTTGCCCGCGCCGCCATCCTCTCCAACGAGAAATTCCGTGGGGTGCGTCTCAATCTGCAGGAAAACCTGCTGCGCATTACCGCCAACAACCCGGAACAGGAAGAAGCCGAAGAGCTGCTTGACGTACAATATGCCGCTGGCGAGATGGAGATCGGCTTTAACGTCTCTTATGTGCTCGACGTGCTGAATACGTTAAAATGTGACCAAATTCGGATTAGCCTGAGCGATTCCATCAGCAGTGCCATTATTGAGGATTTTGAACATCAGGATGCTCAGTACGTGGTGATGCCGATGCGGATCTAGTCGTGTCCCTGGTCAAACTCCAGCTCAGCGATTTTCGCAATATCCAGCAAGCCAGTCTCAAGCTGTCGCCCGGCCTCAACATTCTGGTCGGGTGCAATGGCAGCGGCAAGACCAGCGTGCTGGAAGCCATTCACTACCTTGGTCTGGGGCGCTCCTTTCGCACTCATTTGACCGGGCGGGTAATCCGCCAGGGGGAGAGGGCCTTTACCCTGTTTGCCCAGTGTGAACTGGAGGGGCGTCAGGTACCGATCGGTCTTGCCAAAGACAAGAGTGGCGAGACCCAGCTCAAGATTGCCGGGGCGCAGGCCCAGCGGCTGGCCGATTTGGCGGAGCTGTTGCCGGTGCAGTTGATCCATCCCGATGGCTTCAACCTGCTGACGGGCGGGCCTCAGGCTCGCCGCGCCTGGCTCGATTGGGGCGTTTTCCATCAGGAGCAGACCTTCTTTGCCCTCTGGGGACGAGTGCGGCGGCTGCTGAAACAGCGCAATGCGCTATTGCGCCAGAGCACCCAATATCGCCAGCTGGCGTTCTGGGATCAGGAGTTGGTGCGGCTGGGTGGTGAGCTGGCCGAGTTTCGCGCCAGTTATTGTCAGGCCATTACGCCCCTGATCAAGGAGATGACGGCGGATTTTCTGCCGGAATTCGATATCAGTCTCGGCTTTTACCGGGGCTGGGAGAAAGATACTCCCCTCGGCGATCTGCTTGAGGCGGGGTTTGAGCGGGATCGGGCGCTGGGCTATACCGGTGTCGGTCCACAGAAAGCCGATGTGCGCCTCAAGGCGAACGGGGTACCCGCTCAGGATATTTTGTCCCGGGGTCAGCTGAAGTTGCTGGTCTGCGCCATGCGACTGGCCCAAGGGCTCTATTTGAATCAACATAGCAGCCGTGGCTGTATTTTTTTAATTGACGATTTTGCCTCTGAACTGGATGTCGACAAGCGCCGCTTGCTGGCCGCAAGGCTGAAGCAGTGTGCGTCCCAGGTGTTTATCACCGCCATCGACACCGGTCAGCTCGCAGACATGATGGATGCGAATGACTGCAAGTTGTTCCACGTGGAACAGGGTAAAATCTCCGAAACGTTAGAGAAGGCAGAGAGTAAGCTATGAGTGAAAATACTTACGACTCCTCGAATATCAAGGTGCTGAAGGGCCTGGATGCGGTCCGTAAGCGCCCGGGGATGTATATCGGCGATACGGATGATGGCTCGGGTCTGCACCACATGGTGTTCGAGGTCGTCGATAACTCCATTGACGAGGCGCTCGCTGGCTACTGCTCCGATATTCTGGTCAAGATCCATTCCGACGGTTCTGTCTCTGTGCGTGACAATGGCCGGGGTATCCCGGTAGACATGCACGAGGAGGAGGGCCGCTCCGCCGCAGAGGTCATCATGACCGTGCTGCACGCTGGCGGTAAGTTTGATGACAACTCCTACAAGGTATCCGGCGGCCTGCATGGCGTGGGTGTCTCGGTAGTTAACGCCCTCTCTGACAAGCTGTTGCTGACTATTCGTCGTAACGGTCACGTCTACGAGCAGACCTATCATCTGGGTGAGCCACTGGCGCCGCTCAAGCAGATTGGCGACAGCACCGGCACCGGTACTGAAGTTCGCTTCTGGCCGAGCCCGGCCATTTTCAGCGATACCCTGTTCCACTACGAGATCCTGGCCAAGCGCCTGCGCGAGCTCTCCTTCCTCAACTCCGGTGTTTCCATCCGTCTGATGGATGAGCGTGACGGCCGTGAGGCGCATTTCTGCTACGAGGGTGGCATCAAGGCATTCGTTGAATACCTGAACCAGAACAAGACCCCGATCCACCCGAAGGTGTTCCATTTCACTACCGAGCAGGATGGGATTGGTGTTGAAGTGGCGATGCAGTGGAACGATGCCTATCAGGAAGGGGTCTACTGCTTCACCAACAACATTCCGCAGCGCGATGGTGGTACTCACCTCGTTGGCTTCCGTACCGCGCTGACCCGTACTCTGAACTCCTATATGGACAAAGAGGACTACAGCAAGAAGGCCAAGTCTGCCGCCAGTGGCGACGACGTGCGTGAAGGTCTGATTGCCGTTATCTCCGTCAAGGTGCCGGATCCCAAGTTCTCCTCCCAGACCAAAGACAAGCTGGTCTCTTCCGAAGTGAAGACCGCCGTTGAACAGGCGATGGGTGAGAAGCTGGCTGACTTCCTGCTGGAAAACCCGGGCGATGCCAAGATCGTGGTCAACAAGATCATCGATGCGGCCCGTGCCCGTGAAGCGGCCCGCAAAGCCCGCGAACTGACCCGCCGCAAAGGCGCGCTGGATATCGCAGGTCTGCCCGGCAAGCTGGCTGACTGTCAGGAAAAAGACCCGGCTCTCTCCGAACTCTACATAGTGGAAGGGGACTCTGCTGGCGGTTCCGCCAAGCAGGGTCGCAACCGTAAGAACCAGGCCATCCTGCCGCTCAAGGGTAAAATCCTGAACGTAGAGAAGGCCCGTTTCGACAAGATGATCTCCTCGCAAGAGGTGGGCACCCTGATCACCGCACTGGGCTGCGGTATCGGTCGCGACGAGTACAACCCGGACAAGCTGCGTTATCACAACATCATCATCATGACCGATGCGGACGTCGATGGTGCGCACATCCGAACCCTGCTGCTGACCTTCTTCTATCGTCAGATGCCGGAAATCATCGAACGTGGCTATGTCTACATTGCCCAGCCGCCGCTCTACAAGGTGAAGAAGGGCAAGCAGGAGCAGTATCTGAAAGACGAAGATGCGCTGCTGCAGTACCAGACCGCCATGGCGCTGGATGGTGCGACCCTGCACGTTAACGAATCTGCCCCGGCTATCGGTGGCGAGGCACTGGAGCGTCTGGTCAACCAGCACCGCTCGGTGACTCACCTGATCACCCGCATGTCTCGTCGTGCGCCGGAAGCAGTGCTGACCCAGCTGATCTATCAGCCGGAGTTGAATGAAGCGCTGCTGAACAGCGAGAACGATCTGCTGGCCTGGTGTCAGGGTATGGAAGCCGTGCTCAACGAGAGCAACCACGGTATCCAGTACCAGATCCAGGTTCGTCGTGACGAAGAGCGCAGCCTGTACGTGCCGCACGCCGTGGTACGTCAGCACGGTGTCGATCGCGAATATCCGCTCAGCTACGACTTCCTGCAATCCTCTGAGTACCGTCAGCTGGTCTCGCTGGGCAAGGAGATCGCCAACCTGATCGAGGAAGGCGGTTACATCAAGCGTGGCGAGAAGGTCAAACCGGTTGCCAACTTCGTGGAAGCCGTCGAGTGGCTGATGGGCGAAGGCAAGCGCGGCATCTACATCCAGCGCTACAAAGGGCTGGGCGAGATGAACCCGGACCAGCTGTGGGAAACCACCATGGATCCGGAAGCCCGCCGCATGCTGCGCGTCACCATCGACGATGCCGTCGGTGCCGACCAGCTCTTCTCCACCCTGATGGGTGATGCCGTTGAGCCCCGTCGTGACTTTATCGAGACCAACGCTCTGCGCGTGGCCAACCTCGACGTCTAATCAGAATCGCTGATTGCAATAAAAAGCCGCTCACAAGAGCGGCTTTTTGTTTTTCTGTGGAGGACGTTGCTCGTTCCACGTGGAACATTGAACCCGATTAACCAAGCTCAGGTGCCAGGCAGTAGAGGCGCAGACGATGGCCATCCGGATCGAGGGCCATGCAGGTGTAGCCAAACTCCATCTTGGTCGGCACTTGGATCAGGGTGAGCCCGCGCGCCAGCCACTCGGCAGACAGGCGATCGACGGCATCATCATCCGGGAGGGCGAAGGCCAGCTCCATCGCTCCGGCCGTTTGGGTCACGGCTGGCTCGACGGTGGTACTGGACCAGAGTGCCAGTCTGGCGCCAGATTCGAACACGAACATGGCAAAGGTAGGTGACTCCTCCACCGGTTCACGCCCGAACAACTCGCGGTAGAAGAGCGCGCTGCGGGTCGGATTGGTAACGTAGAGGATGGTGAACTGGGGGACTAACATGGTGATGCTCCTTGCTGATGAAATGGCGCATCGGCGCCGACCCCGTCAGCATGGCGCTACCTGCTGTCAGTTTCTGTCAGCAATGAATTTCGGCTGCGGGATCTGCTGGGTGGCGCGCCACTCCTTCAGCAGGCTCTCTCTGCTTTTTGGATAGCGGCAATCTTGCGGTTGCATGCGGGTGATGCGATCGACCCGAAAGTGGCGAAAGCCCTGACGCAGTTCGCACCAGGCCACCAGTACCCGTACCTGTTCGAAGTAGCCGAGGGCAAAGGGCCAGACGGTGCGCTCAGAGGTCTCATCCTTGAGATCGCGATAGCCCAGGATCACCTTGCGTTGCCGGCGGATGGCACTGCGCAGGGGGGCTTCATCGGTGAGGCTGTCGCTGCGGGAGGTGCCGATCAGCAGGGCATTGCTCTGGAGCTGCTGGCGATAGCCGGCGGGCAGCACGGTTTCTATCTTGGCCAGCGCACTGCTGGCCGATGCACTCAAGGCTCCATCACCGTGGGCGACGACCCAACGTGACCCCAGCACCAGCGCATCCAGCTCCTCCTCGCTGAACATCAATGGCGGCAGCATGAATCCGGGACGCAACACATAGCCGATCCCCGGTTCACCCTCGATATGGGCACCTTGTGCCTGCAGGGTGGCGATATCCCGGTAGAGGGTGCGCAGGCTGATGCCAAGCTGGCTGGCCAGTTCCGCACCTGTGATGGCGTAGCGGTGGCCGCGCAGCAGCTGGAGCAGGGCCAGCAGGCGTTCGGAACGGGACATGGTATGACTCCTCGGGATCTCTGGTTAGCCTGCCATAGCGGAGTGAGCGGGTACAGCGGGCATCATCAGGAGTTATGGTCACGAAAAGATCGTCGCCACTCGCTGGGGGAGATGGCAAAGCGGGCGCGGAAGTGATTGCGCAGGGAGGTGGCACTCTTGAAGCCGACCAGCTCGGCGATGCGATCGATGGAATGACCGCTTACCTCCAGCAGCTCCTGACTGCGCCTGAGCCGCTCCGCCAGCAGCCATTCACCCACCGAGAGGCCAGTTGCCTGATGAAAGCGGCGGGTAAAGGTGCGTCGGCTCATCAGGGTGAGATCTGCCAGAGAGTCCAGGGTGTGGGGTTCGGCCAGATGGGCACGCAGGTGATCGAGCAACTGGTTCATCCTGACATCGCGAGTGGAGGCGGGCACCGGCTGCTCGATAAACTGGGCCTGGCCCCCTTCCCGGTGGGGCGGGATCACCAGCCGCCGCGCCACCTTGTTGGCGATGGCAGAGCCGTGGTACTGGCGCACCAGATAGAGGCAGCAGTCCAGCCCGGCGGCAGTACCTGCCGAGGTGACCAGCCCATCGTCATCCACATAGAGGGCGTTGGTATCGAGCTGCACGCAGGGAAAGCGGTGGCAGAAATCCTGTTCGTACTCCCAGTGGGTCGATGCCTTGCGACCATTGAGCAGCCCGGCGTAGGCGAGCACATAGGTGCCAAGACAGAGCCCGACCAGCCAGGCACCTCTGGCCCTGGCGGCAATCAGGGCATCGAGCAGCGCTGCAGGTGGCCGTGCTGCCGGGTCGTGCCAGAAGGGGATGACGATGATCTCCGCCTCGACCAGCACCTCCAGCCCATGGGGAGCCTGAATGGTGAAGCCTTGAGCCGAGTGTGAGTGGCGGTTGCCATCACCGCAGCAGATCTTGAGCTCGAACAGCGGCTGGCCCGGCAGGATATCGCCGAAGATGAGGCAGGGGACGGCGCAGTGAAAAGGGCTGAAGTGATCGAAGGTCACCACGGCAACGATCGGGGTGGGCATTATGTTGACTCCTCTCTGCGCGCAGACCACTCATCATAAGCGTCTGGCAGTAAAAGCCGAAGGGCCATGTCTGGCATGGCCCTCTTGTGGATCACAGCGATATCGCCTCGCCATCTTGCGGCACCCGTACCCGATCCATCATGTCCCGTTCCGCCAGATAGTCGCGCAGCTCCTGGCGTGACAGCACGGCGTGGTTGACCGCCTCCATATGGCTGGCGATCAGCGTGGCTTGCGGTGCAGCCTGATAAACGGCAGCGACATCCTCCTTGCCCATGATGATGGAACCGAGCCCGGGCACCTGTGCATCGCCGCAGTTGAGGATGATGACCTCGGGTTGATGCTGTTGCAGGGCTTGCTCGACCGAGGGATGCCAGATGGTATCACCGGCCAGATAGAGGCACTGCTCATCGTGGTGGGAGAAGACCACACCGCACACTTCTCCCATGCGCTCGCCCAGCACCGCCATCAACTGGTCGCTGCCGTGCTGGCCACCGGTTTGCTGCAGGCGAATGCCGGCAAATTCGGGCTGGTCGCTCAGCAGGCGCACATCCTCAAAGCCACTGGCACGAATGGCATCGGCATCTTTCTGATGTTGCACCAAGAGCGGCAGATGCTTGGGGATCAGGGCTCTGGCGGCGTCATCCCAGTGGTCGGGATGGTCGTGGGTGACGATCACGGCATCCACATCGACCAGCTCATCGATCGGTAGCGGCAGCTCGACCAGCGGATTGCGCAGATGGCTGTTGGCGGTGCCCTCAAAGCCGGGGAAGGCCCCTTTGGCCGAGAGCATGGGGTCGATCAGAAAGCGGGTACCGGCATAGTTGAGCAGCAAGGTGGCGTTGCGAACCTGGGTAATCTTCATGGGATGCTCCATATTGGCTGGTGGATATGCAACCAATTATGGGGCGCTAAGCGAGTTGCCATCAGTGGCCCACGGGTCGATTATCGTCACTATCGGGCCAACAGGTTGATGTTCTCAGGTCGGCGCGGCCATTTAAAAAATTTGAAAAAATCCCCTTGAAAGGAAAAAGTGAGCCCCTATATAGGTAACAAGGCCGGAACGCTCGACAGAGGTTTCGACCAGGCGCCCGTCCATAAGGAGGGCAAACAATCCGTTATCGCTCACAAGAGGGTAATACTATGCGTTCTATCGACTTTTCTCCGCTCTATCGTTCTGCCATCGGTTTCGATCGTCTGGCTAATCTCATCGAATCTGCGGCCAGCAATGGCAATGCCGGTTATCCCCCCTACAACATCGAGCAGCTGGGTGACAACGACTACCGCATCAGCATGGCGGTGGCGGGCTTTACCCAGGAAGAGCTGGAGCTGAGCTTCCAAGAAAATCTGTTGACGGTGAAGGGCAACAAGCAGGCCGACACCGGGCGCAACTATCTCTATCAGGGGATTGCCGAACGTGGTTTCGAGCGTCGCTTCCAGTTGGCCGACTATGTGCGGGTGAAAGGGGCCGACCTGAAAAACGGCTTGCTGCACATCGAGCTGGTGCGTGAAGTGCCCGAGGCGATGAAGCCGCGCAAGATAGAGATCAACGGCTGATAGTCTGAATTCACTGAAATTTTAAAATTTCCCGGGTGCCGATGACGGGCCTGTGGAGAGTTAAACCTGTTGCTTATTAGAAGGATAGGATTATGCGTAACCTCGATTTTTCTCATCTCTATTCCAACGCCGTCGGCTTCGAGCGGATGGCCCGTGAGCTGGAAGGTCTGTTCGAGCAGAAGACCGCCGCTTACCCCCCGTACAACATTGAAAAGCGCGATCAGGATGGCTATCGCATCACGGTCGCCGTGGCTGGCTTCGAGCGCGAAGAGCTGGAGCTGGAGACCGAAAACGGCACCCTCAAGGTGAAGGGGCGCAAAGGGGCTGTTGCCGGTGAGCGTCAGTTCCTTCATCAGGGGATTGCCGAGCGCGACTTTGAGCTCGCCTTCAAGCTGAGCCAGCATGTGGAAGTGCAGGGTGCCAAGCTGGAGCATGGTCTGCTAACCATCGATCTGGCTCGCGAGTTGCCGGAGGCGCTCAAGCCCCGCGCCATTCCCATCGGCAAACCCGAGCAGCTGGCGTTGCCCGGCTAAGCAAACCGGATCGCGATAAACAACAAAGGCCTGCATCTGCAGGCCTTTCTGTTTTGTATCGCTGGATTGGATTAACCAGCATAGAGGGTGTTGATCTCGTCGGCCAGAATGGCGATGCCGCGACGCACCAGCTCCTCGCTCTGGGAGTAGTTGAGGCGAATGCACTCCTGGCTGTGGCGCCACTCGGGGTCATCAATGCCGGGGAAGAAGTAGTGACCCGGCACGATCAGCAGGTTCTTCGCCTTCAGTCGCTCATAGAGCTCCTGACAGTGGATCGGCAAGCCTTCAAACCAGAGCCAGAGGAAGAGGGCGCCTTCCGGCTTGTGGATATGGAAGCGCGGGTCGGGGATCGCCTCGCGCAGCAGTTGCACCGCCAGCTCCGCCTTCTGCTGATAGAAGGGCTTCACCACCTGTTCGCTGAGGGCGATGATCTCGCCGCTCTCGATCATCGGGATAGTGATGGCGGGCCCCAGACTGCCCGGCGCCAGATTGATGATGCCGCTCAGGTTGGTGATGGCCTGGATGATCTTCTCGTCGGCAATGACGATGCCACAGCGGGTGCCTGGCAGGCCGAGCTTGGAGAGGCTCATGCAGAGGATGGTGTTGGCGTTCCAGAACGGCTTGGCTTCGCTGAAGATGATGCCCGGGAAGGGGACACCGTAGGCGTTGTCGATCAGCAGCGGAATCCCCTTGTCGCGGGCGATCTGGTCGAGATGTTCGATCTCTTCGTCGGTCAGCACATTGCCGGTCGGGTTGGTCGGGCGGGAGACGCAGATCACCCCGATATCGTCGCCCACCTGCAGGCTCTCGAAATCCACGTGGTATTTGAACTGGCCATCGGGCAGCTTCTCGATGGTGGGCTTGTAGGCCACGAAGTAGTCGTCCGCCAACGCCGAGTCGGCATAGCCGATGTATTCGGGGGCAAGCGGGAACAGCACCTTCTTCTTGCGGCCATCGGCAAATTCGCCGGCCAGCAGGTTGAACAGGTAGAAGAAGGCATTCTGGCTGCCGTTGGTCAGGGCGATATTGCGAGCCGAGATATCCCATCCCAGCTCCTTGCTGAGCAGGGCAGCCAGCGCTTTGGTGAACCTGTCTTTGCCTTGTGGGCCGTCGTAGTTGGCCATCGCTTTGACCAGCTCGCCGTTGTCGAGCAGGCTCTTGGCCTCGGCCTGAAAGCGTTCCAGCATGGCGGGGATGGGGGCCGGATTGCCGCCACCCAGCATGATGGCGTCCGGATTGGTCAGCCCCTGATTGAGGTCATCCATGAGTTGGGTAATGCCGGCGTGGCGAGTGAACTTCTCGCCGAACAAGGAAAATTCCATTCAGTGACAGATCCAGATTTGAGTTACGGGGATGTAGCACCATAGCTCAGTTTAAAAGTGGGTGTCGATCAAAAAGATGGGACGTTCCACGTGGAACATGGTGCAAAAATCAAGCGTGGTTAAAAGCACCAACTGTTGGTTTAAAAATGACCGAGCGGGATGCATTTTGCGACTCAATTTGGTATCGAGATATAGTTAATTTAAACAAAATCATCATGTTATGAATTGCGTGAGGATTGGCACAACTATTGGAATAGCTATCTGGTCATCTCAACCATACCGGAGCAAACCAGATGAAAAGCCTGATCGCTACCCTGATTGTGAGTGCCCTGAGCCTGAACGTGATGGCCAACGAAAACCCGCGGCCCGAGCTGGATAGTGTCCAGCTGGAGCAAGATGTGCAGAGCGAGTTGCAACAGGCATCTCATGCCGTGGTGCAGGATGCGCTGCACAATCTCAAGCCGCTGGCGCTGGATACCCTGGTGGTGGAGGCGAGTCAGGCTGTGGCGACTCACCCCGAGAGCTGAGGTAGCGCAGGGGGGTCTGTCCCGTATGTTGTTTGAAGAAGCTGATGAAGGCGCTGTCGCTGGAAAACTCCAGAGCTGAGGATATTCGACTGATGGATTGCCCCTCGGCCAACAGCTCCATCCCCCGCAGCAGCCGCCACTGCTGACGCCACGCCTGATAGCTCATGCCGGTCTCCCGCATGAAGATGCGGCCAATGGTCTTGTCACTGGCACCCACCCGCTCGGCCAGCCGGTTGAGCCGATCGGGCAGGGCATCCCCCCGTTTCAACTGCTGTAGCCAGTCGCCCAGTCTGGGATCCGTCGGCAGCGGCAACTGCCACGACTCCCGCGGTGCCTGCTCCAACTCCTCCATAAACAGTGCCACCGTCCGTTGCTGCTGCTCTTGCGGTTTGTCCCACGGCCAGAGCGCCATCCGTTCGATCAGTTCGTGCAGCAGCGGATTGACCGCCAGCACTTCGACCGTGCCAGGCAACTCGGGGTGCGGCTGGAAGTAGAGGGAGCGGTAGGCCACCACACCACGCATCAGTACCCGGTGGGCAGTGCCCGCAGGCAGCCAGGCGGCACGGGTGGGCGGCAGCAGGCAGACCCGACCTTCCAGCTCCATGGTCATGCAGCCGGATTGCGCGAACAGCAGCTGATGGCGTTGATGTTGATGCAGACCCGAGTCGTGCCAGCCAAGGGCTGAGGCGATGCCGATCACGCTGCCCGTCAGCTGGTCGGGGTCAAAAGGGTGATCGGGAAGAATAAAGGCCATATGTCCGATTTTTGATGTTTATAGTCCTGCTTATTGTAATCAGACAATCGGCATCTCTCTAGAATGGCGACCTCTTGTGAAGGAGGTTTGTCATGAACAACAAGTTGCCACCGCTCTGGCTGGTGGTGGGATTGATGATGTTTCCCCAAATTGTGGAAACCATCTACAGCCCGGTCCTGACCCACATCGCTACCCAGTTTCAGGTGAGCGAAGGGCAGGCATCCCAGACCCTGTCGGTCTATTTTCTGGCGTTTGCGGTGGGCGTGGTCTGCTGGGGACGGCTCTGCGATCTGATCGGGCGCCGTCCCGCCATGTTGGCCGGGTTGCTCACCTATGGCGTAGGCACCCTGCTGGCGCTGCTGGCCAACCAGTTTGAAACCCTGCTGTTAGCCCGGGTCATCTCGGCCTTTGGCGCCGCCGTTGGCTCCGTGGTGACCCAGACCATGCTGCGCGACAGTTATCAGGGCAGCGATCTGGCGCGGGTCTTCTCGGTGATGGGCATAGCGCTTTCCTTGAGTCCGGTGCTGGGGCTGCTCAGTGGTGGTCAGATGGCGAGCTGGTTCGGCTATCTCGGGGTGTTCAGCGGCCTGCTGGTCCTGGCGGTAGGTTTGCTGCTGGTGACCTGCTGGCAGTTGCCGGAAACCCGTCCGGCCACCACCCGGCAAGTCGAACTCTGTCCGCTGGCGTGCCGGATGATGAAGGATGGCGGGCTCTGGCGCAGTGCCATGCTGGTCGCCCTGTTCAACACCATGCTGTTTGGCTACTACAGTCTGGCCCCGTTCCTGTTTGCCGGATTGGGATTGAGCACCGGCGAGTTTGGCTATTCGGGGATCTTGCTGGCGCTGGCGACTCTGCTCGGCAGCCTGCTCAACAAGCATCTGCTGGGGAGGGGGTGGCTGCCGTCATCTCTGGTCAGATTGGCTTGCGCTCTGGCGCTGGTTGCCGGGCTGCTGGTATGGGCGACTCAGGCCAGCCTCTGGTTCCTGTTGCCCATGATGGGTGTAGTCATCGCATTTGGGCTGGCGATCCCCAATGCGCTGAGTCAGGCGCTGCTGGCCTATCGCGAGGTGGCAGGCAGCGCTGGCGCCCTGTTCGGGCTTGGCTACTACCTGCTGCTCAGTCTGGGGTTGGCGGTAGCGGCCGGATTGCAGGATCTCGGCCTGTTGCTGAGTGGCTGCGGTCTATTGGCGCTGATTTGCAGTGGGCGTCGTTCCACGTGAAACATCAGTTGCCGATAAAGCGGTAGCCGATACCTGATTCGGTCTCGATAAGCGTCGGTTGCTGGGGGTTATCCCCCAGCTTTTTGCGCAGGCTGGCGATGACGATGCGCAGGTAGTGGGTGTCCTCCTTGTGGCTCGGCCCCCAGATGTCATTGAGCAGCTGGGTCTGCATCACCAGCTTGCCGGGGTGGCACACCAGCGCCTGCAACAGGGCGAACTCCTTGCGGGAGAGGGGGATCTCCTCCTCCTTCATGGTCACCTTGTGGCTGCTGACATCAAGCGTCAGGCCGCATTGGGGGAAGTGGCGCCGCTCGCCGCTGCTGACGCCAGCCCGCTGGCGCAACAGCACACGGATGCGGGCCATCATCTCGCCGATGCCGAACGGCTTGCTCATGTAGTCGTTGGCACCGGCATCCAGCAGTCGCACCTTCTCCTGCTCCGAATCGCGGGCCGACAACACCAGCACAGGATTGGGGTGGTGTTCGCGAATGGCCTGCAACACCTGAATGCCATCGCCATCCGGCAGACCGAGATCGAGGATCACCAGATCGGGGTTGAGGTGGCGATACTGCTCCAGCCCTTCATTGACCCCCACCGCCTCACTCACCTGATGCCCCTCGGCAATCAGGCTGATCCGCAGAAAGCGACGGATCGCCGCTTCATCATCTATGACCAGAATGTGCGCCATCGAACCTCCAGAGGCGAATGGTGGGAGGGGCTGAGTGACCTGATCTGGCGGTCAACCATCAGACCTCCGGTGAATTGAGTGCGAGCGGCAGGGAGATGCGCATGCAGGTTCCGTTGCCATTGGGGCCGGAGAAGGCCCAAATCTTGCCGCCGTGGGCCTCTATCATAGCGCGGGAAATGGCGAGGCCAAGCCCGGTGCCACGGCTGCCGCAATCACCCACCGGTTGGGTGTAGAAGAGGTTGAAGATCTTCTCCCGATCCGATTCGGCGATACCGACCCCGATATCGATGATATCGATGATGAGGTCGGGTTCGGCCACCATCACCTTGAACTCGATGGGGGTGCCTGCCGGCGAGTAGCGGGAGGCGTTGTCGAGGATGTTGACCAGCACCTGCTCGATCAGAGCGCCATGGACATAGAGCTGGGGCACATGCTGATCGAAATGGACCAGCAGCTTGTGCTGGCGCCAGGAGGAGTCGAGCCGCTTGCGGGCGCTCTCCACCAGATCCGCCAGATCGACCCAGTCCCGTTTCAGCTGGAAGTCGGGGGAGCCGATGCGGGTCATATCCAGCAGATTCTGCACATAGCTGTGGAGGCGGCGCGCCTCCTCCTGCACCGAGTGGAGCAGTTCGTCACGGTCTTCGGCGGGGATCCGGTCACCATATTCCAGCAGGGTGCTGCCTGCACCCATGATGGTGGCCAGCGGTGTCTTCAAATCGTGGGAGACCGAGGAGAGCAGGGCCGCGCGCATCCGGTCTGTCTCCGCTTGCAACTGGCTGTCGGCCAGCCGCTCGTTGAGGTCGATCCGCGCCAGCGCGGCGCGAATGTCGGTGAGCAGCGCTTGCAGCTGATGCTCGGCAGAGGAGGAGAGCGGATTGGCCAGCGTTATGCCGATCACCAGCTCATCGCTGAGGTGGTGATACTGGGCCTCGGCGGCATTGAGGGTGGCGGTGTGGGCCCCGGCGCTCTGCTTCTGGGCCAGACACCAGTCGATGGCCGCCTTGTCGGTCTGGCCGGGCCTGTGCTTCTCGTTGCCGAGCCTGTCGTTGAACTCCTTGTCGATCACCACGGTCGGCTGGCCTAGCGCAAGTGCAATGGCCTGGGCACCTTGTCTGAGCACCTCCTCCGGGCTGCTGGCGGTGGCTAACCCCTGACTGAGGGAGAGCAGGGCATTGCCCAACTGCTGGGTCTCGCGCAGACCGATCAGCTGTTGCCGCTGGCGGGAGGCGAGGCGCCCCGCGGTCATGCCGACGATAAGCAGCACAAACAGGGTGAGCAGGTCGCTGTGGTTGGCGACGCTCAGGGAGAAGTAGGGGGCGGTGAACAGCAGATTGTGGGCGATAAAGCCCAGCACAGCCGCCAGCGTGGCGGGCACCAGACTGGTGGTGAGGGCGGTCGCCAGCACCCCCAGCACGAAGATGAGTGGCAACGCTGCGGGCGGCAGCCAGTAGGAGAGCCCCCAGGCGGCGGCCGAGGTGATCCCCATGATCACCACTGCCAGCATGCTGTGGTGTATATCCTTCGGGGTCGGGACGCGCATTCCCACTTCGGGCTTCTGCTTCTCGGTATCGACCAGCGTGATTTCGAGCCCCTGCGCCTGTTTGAGCAGGTGTTGCACCAGCGAGCGACGCCACGGCGCCTTGTGGGGTTTGCCGAGCAGCAGTTGGGAGACCTGCTGCTGTTCGGCGGTCTCCAGCAGGGTGTTGGCGACCGCCGGGCTGGATAGCGTCAGCACCTTGGCGCCGAGGTGAGAGGCGAGCGCCAGTGCTTGTTCCACATCAGCAGAGCGGCGGCCATTGCTGTCGACATGCACCACCAGCCAGGGCAGCTGGCGACGCTGGGCAAATCGGTGGCCATAGCGCACTAGCGCCGAGCCGTGCAGGTCGCCGAGGCAAACCATCAGCTTGCCCCGCAGCGGCAAGGTGCTCTTGCCTGCCGCTTGCCACTGCAGTTGCAAATCGCCCTCCACATGGCTGGCGGCGGTCTGCATCGCCAGTTCCCGCAATGCGGTGAGGTTGTTGAGGGAGAAGAAGGATTGCAGAGCCGCCTTGGCCTGATGGGGCACATAGACCTTGCCCTCCTTGAGGCGGCCGAGCAGCTCCTTGGGGGGGAGGTCGATCAGCACCAGACTGTCGGCTTCCAGCAGCACCTGATCGGGCAGAGTCTCTTTCACCCTGACCCCGGTCAGCTGCCACACCAGATCGTTGAGACTCTCCAGATGCTGCACGTTGAGGGTGGTGTAGACGTCGATCCCGGCGTTGAGCAGCTCCTCCACATCCTGCCAGCGCTTCTCGTGGCGGCTGCCGGGGGCGTTGCTGTGGGCCAGCTCGTCCACCACGGCGATGGCCGGTTTGCGGGCGAGCAGGCCGTCGAGATCCATCTCCTCCAGTCGCTGCTGGCGGTGCATGTGGATTTTGCGCGGCATGATGGCGAGCTTGTCGAGCAGAGCCAGCGTCTCCTGACGGCCGTGGGTCTCCACCACGCCGATCAGGATGTCGACCCCCTCTTTGGCCTGTTCCCGCACCGCCTGCAGCATGGCGTAGGTCTTGCCCACGCCGGGAGCTGCCCCGAGAAACACCTTCAGCTTGCCCTTGTGCTCCTGTTCCAGGCTCGCCAGCAGGGCGTCGGCCCTTACCTCATCACGCATCCCCATGCTCCTGCATCAGATTCGCCAGCAGGGCGTCGGCGCTTGCTACATCAGCCATTGTTATCCCTATCGAGCCAACCGCCCGTTTCGAAAATCGAGGTCATCACCAAACCGGAATGGGCGCCATCAGGCGCCCTTTTTATGATCCAGTTGCAGATTCAGCTGGAGAATGTTGACCACCTGCGGGCCAAGGATACCAGCTTGTGTGGCCGACTTGACCTGCTCCGTCAGTTGGGCGGGATCCAGTCCACGTTCTTTGGCGACGCGGTCGACCTGAGCCAGCACCGCATCCAGCGGCAGGTGGGGATCGAGGCCGGAGGCGGAGCGGGTCAGCATGGCGGGGGTGCTGGTTTCAGGCTGTGCCTTGGCGGCCTGTTCGGCGAATTCTGCCCGCAGCGGCGAGCTCATCCCCAGATTGCTGGCGCTGCCGCCTATGGTGTTGAAATCGCTGGCGGAGGGGCGGGGATGGAAGTAGTCAGCCCGCTCGAATTTCTGCCCCAGCAGGGCGCTACCGATGAGTTGCTGCTTGCTGTCGGTCAGCTGGCTGCCGTTGGCCTGCCAGGGGAACAGCAGTTGGGCCAGCCCGGTCACCGCCAGCGGATAACCCACTCCCAGCAGCAGGGTCAGGGTTAACAGGGTTCTGATTGCTATCATGATTCTCTTGCTCCAAATGGATGGCAGGGGATGCGGGTCTGCCCCGCATCCCGGTTATGTCGTTACACCAGACCCAGGCCGGTAATGACCAGATCGATCAGCTTGATGCCGATAAACGGCACCAGCAGGCCGCCGACACCGTAGATCAGCAGGTTGCGGCGCAGCAGGCTGGCGGCCGAGCCTTTCAGGTCGACACCACGCAGCGCCAGCGGCACCAGCGCCACAATGATCAGGGCGTTGAAGATGATGGCCGACAGGATGGCGCTCTGCGGGCTGCCCAGCTGCATCAGGTTCAGTGCCCCCAGTTGCGGGTAGGCGGCGATGAACAGGGCTGGCAGGATGGCAAAGTACTTGGCCACGTCGTTGGCGATGGAGAAGGTGGTCAGGGCGCCACGGGTCACCAGCAGCTGTTTGCCGACCAGCACCACGTCCAGCAGCTTGGTGGGGTTGGAGTCGAGATCCACCAGGTTGCCCGCCTCCTTGGCGGCCTGGGTACCCTCGTTCATGGCCAGCCCCACGTCAGCCTGCGCCAGTGCGGGCGCATCGTTGGCGCCGTCACCGCACATGGCGACCAGACGGCCATCGGCCTGCTCCTGCCGGATATAGGCGAGCTTCTTCTCCGGCGTCGCTTCGGCGATGAAGTCATCCACCCCGGCTTCGGCGGCGATGGCGGCGGCGGTTTTCGGGTTGTCGCCGGTGATCATCACGGTGCGGATCCCCATGTGGCGCAGGATCTGGAAGCGAGCCTTGATACCGGGCTTGATGATGTCCTTGAGGTAGACCACCCCCAGCAGTTTCTCCTGAGTGCAGACCAGCAGCGGAGTCCCACCCTGACGGGCGATGCTGTCGACTGACTTGAGTACCAGCTCCGGCACCGCCTTGCGGTCGAGGCTGAGGTAGTTCAACACGGCATCTACCGCACCCTTGCGATATTGATGACCGTTGCGATCCAGTCCGCTCAGGCGAGTCTCGGCGCTGAAGGGGATCACCTTGTCGCTCTCCAGCTGGCTCGGCTTGGCCATGCTCTTGCTGGCCAGAGTCAGGATGGATTTGCCCTCCGGGGTGTTGTCACCCAGCGAGGCCAGCATGGCGGCTTGTGCCAGCAGGGCGGGGTCGACGCCCGGTGCCGGGATCAGCTCGTCGGCCATCCGGTTGCCGAAGGTGATGGTGCCGGTCTTGTCCAGCAGCAGGGTGCGCACGTCACCGGCCGCTTCGACGGCACGGCCAGACTTGGCGATGACGTTCAGCTTCACCAATCGATCCATTCCGGCAATACCGATGGCGGAGAGCAGGCCGCCGATGGTGGTCGGGATCAGGGTGATAAAGAGAGCGATCAGGTAGAGACGCGGGACCTGGGTGCCGTTGTAGTCGAGGAACCAGGGCAGGGTGGCGACCACCAGCAGGAAGATCAGGGTCAGACCCACCAGCAGGGCGTCGAGCGCCATCTCGTTGGGTGTTTTCTGGCGCTTGGCCCCTTCCACCAGTGCGATCATCCGATCCAGCGTGCTCTCGCCCGGATTGTTGCTGACGCGCACCCAGATCTCGTCGGAGACGACCGTAGTGTTGCCGGTTACGCCGCTGCGGTCGGTACCCGACTCGCGGATGACGGGGGCGGATTCGCCGGTGATGGCCGCCTCGTTGACCGAGGCGATACCGGCGATCACTTCGCCGTCGGCCGGGATCATCTCGCCGCTGCGTACCAGCACCAGGTCCCCCTTCATCAGGCTGGTGGCGGGTACCCACTCGCCCTGACCATCTTTGGCATTCGCCACCCGACGGGCCTTGAGCTGGCTCATGCCCGCCTTCAGGCTGTCGGCGCGGGCCTTGCCGCGCCCCTCGGCCAGGGTTTCCGCGAAGTTGGCAAACCAGAGGGTCAGCCAGAGCCAGGCGGTCAGCTGCCAGGCCAGCGAGGGGGCGACGCCGGAGAAAGGCTGCCCCAGCAGGGACTCCAGGGTCGCCATGACTGCGGCCAGCCAGAGGGTGAACAGGATGGGGCTGCCAAACAGCGCCTTGGGATTGAAGCGATAAAGGGCTTCAACCATTGCCTGGATGATCTGTGATTTCTGTTTTTTGCCCTTCACCAACATGGTGTCAGTGCTCATTGCAGTGGACTTGCTCATTGGAAAGCTCCCAGCATCAGATAGTTGGCCATTGGCATCCGGATGGTGATCGACAGGGTCAGGTTCATCAGAATGCTCCTCCGATCAGACTCAGATGTTCGGCCACCGGGCCCAGTGCCAGCACCGGCAGGAAGGAGAGGCCACCTATCAGCAGGACGGTGATGATCAGCAGGGTAACGAACAGCGGGCCGCTAATGGGGAAGTCCCCTTCGCTCGTCTCCTGACGGGGCGCGCGGGCCAGCTGACCGGCGATGGCCAGTACCGGAATGATGTAGCCGAAGCGACCGAGCAGCATGGCCAGACCGATGGCGATGCACTGCCAGTTGTCACCGGCGGCAAAACCGGCGAAGGCGGAGCCGTTGTTGCCGGCAGCCGAGGCGTAGGCATAGATGAGGCGTGACAGCCCGTGCGGGCCATCATGGCCGATGATGGTGCTGGCATCCGGCATCAGCAGGGTGACACCACCGATCACCAAAACCCCCACCGGCATGACCAGCATGCTGGCGACCACCCACTTCATCTCGGTGATGCCGAGGCGTTTGCCCAGATAGGTCGGGGTACGTCCCACCATCAGGCCGCACAGGAACACGGTCAGAAGCACGAACAGCATCATGCCGTAGATACCGGAGCCGACCCCGCCGAAGATGACCTCACCCAGCAGCATGTTGATCATGCCCACCATGCCGCCGAGCGGAGTAAAGCTGTCGTGCATGGCGTTGACGGCACCGTTGGAGGCGGCAGTGGTCGCCACTTCCCAGATGCTGGAGAGCACAGGGCCGAAGCGGCTCTCCTTGCCTTCCCAGTTGCCAGTCATGTTGCTGGCGTCAGTGGTGAGCTGGGCGAGGGCGTGATCCGGTTTCAGCTCTTGGGAGAGGGAGACGAAGAGCCCCAGCACCAGCATGAGGGTCATGGCACCGAGAATGGCGCGGCTGTGGGCCATGTCTTTGACATAGCGGCCCAGAGTAAAGACCATGGCGGCGGCGATGGTGAGCAGGGCGACCATCTCCAGCCAGTTGGAGAGGGCTGTCGGGTTCTCGAACGGATGTGCCGAGTTGATGCCGAAGAAGCCGCCGCCGTTGGAGCCCAGCTGCTTGATGGCGATCTGCGAGGCCGCCGGGCCGAGGGGAAGCAGCTGCTCCTGACCTTCCATACCGTGGAACGGCAGATAGGCGGAGAGGCTTTGCGGCACCCCTTGCCATACCAGCACCAGCGCCATGATCAGCGCGATGGGCAGCAGCACATAGAGGCAGAAACGCACCAGATCCTGCCAGAAGTTGCCAAGGTTGATGGTCTGCTGACGGGCGATGCCGCGGAACAGGGCAATGGCGACGGCGGCGCCCGTCCCTGCGGAGACGAAGTTCTGGGTGGTCAGCCCCACCATCTGGCTGAAGTAGGAGAGGCTGGCCTCACCGGAATAGGCTTGCCAGTTGGTGTTGGTCATAAAGCTGACTGCGGTGTTGAAGGCGAGTTGCCAGCTCAGACCCGGCAGTTGTTGCGGGTTGAGGGGCAGCAACCCCTGCGCCATCAGGATCAGGAACAGCAGACCGAAACAGGCGCCATTGAAGGCCAGCAGGCTGAGGGCGTAGGACTTCCAGTCCTGCTCCCGTCCATCGGTGCCACAGCAAGCCAGCGTGGCGCGCTCGACCGGTGCCAACCAGTGGATTTTGCCTTCAAATACCCGGTAGATGTAGTTGCCCAGCAGCGGTGCCGGCAGCAGAACCAGCAGCACGAAGGCTACCGGATAGATTATTTCTTGCCACATGTTCTAGTTCCTCACTCGTGACTGCGCGTGAGTGCGCGCATCAGATAGGCCATCAAGGCGAGGACGAGCAGCAGATATAGCCAATTCATATCGACTCCATTGAGATAATTAGCTGCGAGAGCCGATGTAAGACCATATCGACTCTGTTGGTGTCATTGACGCTGAAAAGGGTATGTAAAACAGGCGTAAAAGCGCCATAAAGCGCCATGTGGCAGGCGTAAAATCGGCGTAAAGAACGACGGATTTGCGAGAGAAATAGCGAGGAGGGATCAAAAAACCCGGCCTGAGCCGGGTTTGGGTGAAGGGGTTACATGGCTGCAGAAGCCGGCTGCTCGTGACAGGCCAACTTCATCTGCCCTTAGCGCATAGTGACGAACTCTTCCGCGCTGGTGGGATGAGGCATGGGAACGCAGTTGTTGAAGTTGGCCTGATAATGACAGGCCAACTTCAAACGTACCTATCGCATTGTCACGAACTCTTCGGCACTGGTCGGATGGATAGCAACGCAGTTATCGAAATCTGCCTTGGTGGCACCCATCTTCATGGCGACGCCGAAGCCTTGCAGAATCTCGTCCATCGCAAAGCCGATACCGTGCAGACCGACCACCTTCTCTTCCGGGCCGACACAGACCAGCTTCATCCGGGTGGGCTGGCGATGCTGGGTCAGTGCAGAGTACATGGCGGTGAACTGGCTGCGGTAGACCTTCACCTGATCCTCGCCGTATTCGGCGATGGCTTCCGGTTCGGTCATGCCGATGGTGCCGATGGGCGGGTGGCTGAACACCACGGTCGGCACCAGATCGTAGTTGAGGTGCTCGTTGGGCTTGTTGTTGAACAGCCGCTCGGAGAGGCGGCGGCCCGCAGCGACGGCTACCGGCGTGAGCTGGATGCGACCCGTGTTGTCACCCACTGCATAGATGTTGGCGACGGCGGTGTTCTGGAACTTGTCGGTCGGGATAAAGCCCTTCTCGTCCAGCGTGATGCCTGCGGCGGCCAGATTGAGGTTGTCGGTAGCCGGTACCCGGCCGATGGCCCAGATCAGGCAGTCAACGGTGAGGTGACGACCATCTTCCAGTTGCAGGGTCAGGCTGTTGTCAGCGTTTTTGAGCACGGCTTTGGGAATGGCGTGGGTGTGCAGCTTGGGCCCTTCCTGCGCCATGATTTCCACCAGTGTCTCGTGGATCATGGGGTCGAAGTTGCGCAGCGGCGCGTGCTTGCGCACCACCAGATGGGTCTCTGAGCCGAGTGCCTGCATCACCCCGGCGATCTCGACTGCGATGTAGCCAGCTCCAACCACGGCAACCCGCTTCGGTTGTGCCTGCAGTTCGAAGAAACCGTCGGAGTCGATACCCAGCTCGGCACCCGGGATCGCCGGAATTTCCGGGCGGCCACCGGTAGCGATCAGAATGTGATCGGCCGTGTAGTGCTCGCCATTAACCTCGATGGTGTTGCTGCTGACAAAGCGGGCGAAGCCCTTGATGACGGTGATCTGGTTCTTGCCCAGCACGTTCTGATAGGACTGGTGAATGCGGCCGATGTAGGCCTGGCGGGACTCAACCAGCTTGGCCCAGTTGAAGTGGTTTAGAGTGGTGTCAAAGCCGTAGTCGGCGCCATATTTCAGGGCATCGGCGATCTGGCCGGCATACCACATGGCCTTCTTCGGTACGCAGCCTACGTTGACGCAGGTTCCACCCAACTCTTTGGCTTCAATCAGGGCAACTTTCTTACCGTACATGGCAGCCCGGTTGGCCGAGGCGATGCCGCCGCTGCCGCCGCCGATGGCGATATAGTCAAAATGCTGTGCCATTGCGAGGTTCTCCGCTCATTAAGAATGCAATCACAGCATGATGGGGATAAAGCGGCTGGCTCACAAGAGCCAGCGCTCAGTTATGTTGGATCGGCAGGCGAATATGGAACTGGGCGCCCTGGCCCGGTTCGCTGGCACAGCTGATACGGCCTTTCAGCAGTTGCACCACCAGGTTGTAGATGATGTGAGTGCCCAGACCGCTGCCGCCCTGACCCCGCTTGGAGGTTACGAAGGGATCGAAGATGCGCGGCAAGATTTCGGGTGGGATGCCGCGGCCGTTGTCCGAATAGTCGATAAACAGCTCTTCTCCCTGCTGTTCCACCTTGATGGTGATCTTCTTCGGTTTGTCCCAGCTGTCGAACCCGTGGTTGATAGAGTTGAGGATCAGGTTCGAGTAGATCTGGGTAAAGCTGCCAGGGAAGGAGAAGATCGACAGCTTGGGATCGCACTGGATATCCACTTCGCACTGGCTCTTTTTCAGTTTGTGACCGAGAGATACCACCACCTGATGAAGGTTGTCGGCGAGGCTGAAGTTGTAGCGTGCTTCTGATGACTGGTCGACAGCCACCTGCTTGAAGCTGGCAATCAGCTCCGAGGCGCGCCGCAGGTTGCTCTGCAGCAGTTGCATCGACTCGTCGAGGTTGACGGTGAACTCGTTGAGATAGGAGCGCGACAGCTGTTTTGACTCTATATGAGATTTGAAATCGGCGACCCGCTCCTGCAGGTAGGAGGAGGCGGTCACGCTGATGCCGATGGGGGTATTGATCTCGTGTGCCACCCCGGCCACCAGCGAGCCGAGGGAGGCCATCTTCTCCGACTCCACCAGGGTTTGCTGGGCTTGTTTCAGGTCGTCGTACGCCTTGCCCAGCTGGTTGTTGGCTTCGCTCAGGCTGCGGGTACGCTCCACCACCTTGCCTTCCAGCTGCTCGTTGAGCTGGATTATCTCCCGCTCGACCTTTTTCAGCTGGGTGATGTCGTAGCCGAAGCCGATCTGGTACTTGAGGTTGGGACCATCGTAGAAGGGTACGAAGGTCCACTGCAGTACCAGCTCATGAGCCTGCTGGTCATGCATGATGACCTCTTTGTCTGACAGTGAACCCTCCGCCGCCAGAATATCGTTCAGCTCTTCCCGTTGCGCCGGGCTGACAAAAAGATCCAGCCAGTTGTGTTGCAACAGCTCCTGCTGGTGGTAGCCGGTCAGCAGTATGGCTGCCGGGTTGATGCTGGCGATGGTCAAGTCTGGTTCCATGCAGCAGATGACCATGTTGGCGGAGTTGATCAGGGTGGCGGAGAAATCCCGCTCCTGTTGCAGCTGTTCCACCGCCTGATGACGAGCGACCAGCTCGTCACGTAGCCGGGTGCGCATCTGGTTGAGGGTGGAGACCAGGGTATCCAGTTCGTCGGGTTTCTTGCGTGGTTGCGGGCGGCCTTCCAGCTCCAGCGCCATGTCGAGCCGATCGAGGTTGAACTTCTGGGCGTAGTTGGCGATGCGGTTGATGTGCCTGACCACCAGATAGTAAATGATGATCAGAATGCAAAATGAGACTACCAGGGTCTTGATGGTCTGGCTGACCATGATCAGCACCGATTTTTCGATGAGGCGCTGGTAGATCTGTTCGAGAGAGGCGGCAACGAACAGCTTGCCGACAATCTCCCCCTGATAGGTGAGGTTGAATTCTCGGGAGATATCATAGCTTTCCCGCTCGACCCCCTGGGTCAGCAGCGGGACTTCGGAGTTGCCGAGCATCTCCTTGACCATCACGAACTGCATGTTGGGCAGGTTCATGATCCCTTCAATTTGCACTTTGACCTGCTCTTCATCCAGGTTCCACAAGCTGGCGGCGATGGGTTGCAGGAACGAGGCCTCGATCTGGCCGATGCTGTCTTCGATGACGGCAACATCCTTGCGGTAATCCCAGGCGAGTTGCAGCGCCGTAATGATCATCGCCAATACGGTACTGCAGACCAGAATGTAGGAGAGCAGGCGATATGAGAGTCCGTTGCGGCCTACGGCCCTGGCGGTCTTGGTGAAGAGTCCTGACATGGCGTCCTTGCGGTCTGGATGTGGTGTTTTTTAGTTTAACTGCTTCATGCACTTATGTCGTCTTTCCTGCGAAGCATAAAAAAGGCCCCGATACGGGGCCTTTGCATGTCATTAATGATTAATGTCCGCCGTTTGCTTTGGGCGGAATGGTTTCATCGAATACCGGCAAGGGTTTGTGCTCGGAAGCCAGATAGGTGTAGATCACCGGCAGCACGAACAGGGTGAACAGGGTACCGATGGCAAGACCTGCCACGATGACGATACCGATACTGAAACGCTGTGCCGCACCGGCGCCAGCGGCGTAGAGCAGCGGGATCAGACCGGCAATCATAGCGGCCGTGGTCATCAGGATCGGACGCAGACGCACCTTGGCAGCCTGCATCACGGCTTCCATCCGGTTCATGCCGCGCAGCAACTGCTCTTCCTTTGCTACTTCACAGATCAGGATACCGTGCTTGGTAATCAGACCCACCAGGGTGATGAGGCCCACCTGGGAGTAGATGTTCATGGTCGCCATCCCCCATGCAAGGGCAATCAAGGCCCCGCTGATGGCGAGTGGTACAGAGACCATGATGACCAGCGGGTCACGCACCGACTCGAACTGGATTGCCAGCACCAGGAAGATGATGGCCAGTGCCAGCGCGAAGGTGGCATAGAGCGCATTGCCTTCGGTGACAAACTGACGGGCTTCACCCATGAAGTCGTAACGATAGCCTTGCGGCAGCTTCTCGTCAGCGGTGGTCTGGAACCAGTTGATCGCATCACCCATGGCCACGCCCGGAGCCGGAACGGCGCCTATGGTGGCAGAGTTCAGCTGGTTGAAGTGGGGCAGGGCACGGGGCTCGCCAACCACTTCAATGCTGATCAGGCTGCCGAGCGGGATCGACTTGCCGTCTGCGGCCCGCACGTAATAGCCCTTGATGGACTCCGGATTGAGACGGTATTTGCGCTCGACCTGCGGGATCACCTCGTAGGAGCGGCCATCCAGGTCGATACGGTTGACGTAACCGTCCGCCATCATGGTGCCCATGGTGATACCTATATCCTGCATGGTGATGCCGTAGGCACCCGCCTTGTCCTTGTCGATGCGGATCTTCATGGTGGCTGAGTCGTAGTTCAGATCGAGATCCGAATAGACGAACTGACCGTTACTCTGCGCTGCTGCCAGAATTTCCCCGGCCACCAGGAACAGGCTTTCGAAGCTGTTCGGGGTGGTGATGACGAACTGGATCGGCAGACCACTCGATGCACCCGGCAGTTCCGGGAACTGGAAGGTGGTGATGGCCATACCCGGGATGTCTTTCACCAGATTGGCGACCCGGTCCAGCACCTCTTTCTGGCTCGCTTCACGCTGGCTCCAGGGCACCATGGAGGCGATACCGAACGCCTGGTTGGCGTTGAACACCCCTGAGAAGACCTGGGAGAAGGCGATCTCGGGCTGGTCGTCCAGGATCTTGTTCACATCCGCCATGGTGTTTTCGATGTAGTCCAGGTTGGCGTTGGACGGTGCGGTACCCAGCACGGCCATTACCCCCTTGTCCTCTGACGGTGCCAGTTCGCTCGGGATGAACTTGAACAGCAGCGGCAGGCTGGCGAAGACGATGACGGCGAACACCACGATGACGGGGCGCTTTTTCATCACGGCGTGCAGCATGCTGTCGTAGCGATCGGTCATCCGCTCCAGCAGGTGATGGACTGTGCTCTCGAACTTGCCTGGCTGCTCGTTGGCCTTGAGCATCTTGGAACACATCATCGGTGACAGAGTCAGAGCGATGATGCCTGAGACGAACACGGCACCGGCCAGGGTCAGGGCAAACTCCTTGAACAGGGAGCCTGTGATGCCCCCCATCAGGGCGATAGGGGCGTATACCGCCGCCAGGGTAACCGTCATGGCGATAACCGGTACCGCGATCTCGCGGGTACCGATAATGGCGGCCCGGAACGGTTCTTCCCCCTCCTTGATATGGCGGTCGACGTTCTCCAGCACCACGATGGCGTCATCCACCACCAGACCGATCGCCAGCACCATCGCCAGCAGAGTCATCAGGTTTATCGAGAAGCCGAACATATCCATCATCATCACCACGCCGATGAGACTGAGCGGAATGGTGATGATCGGGATGATGACCGCGCGGAACGAACCGAGGAACAGGGTGATGACCACCAGAACGATGGCGGCTGCCTCCAGGATGGTCTTGATAACCTCGTGGATGGACTCGTTGATCGCCACTGTTGAGTCATACATCACGTTGAGACGCATGGTGCTCGGCATATTGCGCTCAAGGCTCGGCAGCAACGCCAGCACATCGTGGGCGATGTTGATGGGGTTGGCTGTCGGCGCGGCGTTGACCGCCATGACCACGGCTTCGCGGCCGTTGGCGCTGGCGCGATAGATGTCGTGGCTCTTCTCGAGGGTCACCTTGGCAATGTCGGAAAGGCGGATCACCTTGCCGTCACGGGTAGCAACCACCAGACGCTTCAGCTCGTCGACATCCTTGACCTGGGTCTCGGCGTTGCCGTTGAACAGGGTAAAGTAACCGGTCGCCTGACCTGTCGCGGACTGATAGTTGTTGCTGTTGAGCACCGTCATCACGTCACTGGCAGTCAGGTTGAAGGCCGCCATCTTGGCCGGATCCAGCCATACCCGCAGGGCAAACTCGACACCGCCGTAGAGGTCAACCTTGGAGACCCCGCCGACAGTAAAGAGCTGCGGCTTGATAACCCGCTCCAGATAGTCGGTGATCTGGCTGGAATTGAGCTCCGGGCTGGTAAAGCCGAGGTAGAGCACCGCCGTGGTTGAACCGGTGGAGGAGGTGACCGACGGGTCTTCCGCCTCTTTCGGCAACTGGGATCGCACCGAGTTCACCTTCGCCAGGATGTCGGACAACGCGGCGTTGGGGTCGGTGTTGAGCTTCATGTACGCAGTGATGGTGGAGCTACCCAGCTGGCTGGAGGAGGTCATGAAGTCGATGTTGTCGGCTTGCGCGACCGCCTGTTCCAGCGGCTGGGTGATGAACCCCTGGATCAGATCAGAACTGGCGCCATAGTAGCCAGTGCTGACGGTGATCACCGTGTTGGTCACCTCGGGGTATTCCCGTACCTGCATCTTGAAGATGGCCTGAAAGCCCAGCAAGGCGATCAGGAAGCTGAGCGAGATCGCCAGCACAGGCCGTTTTATAAATATGTCAGTAAATCGCATCGCAGATCTCCGCGCTTACAGCATCGGGGTTTGTGCCGGAACGGCCAGGGCATCGTTCTCGACCACATGCACCTTGGTGTCGTTGCTCAGGCGAACCTGACCCGACAGTACGATCTGGTCACCGGCCTGGATGCCGGAGAGCACATGCACATCGTTGCCACGGCGCTCACCCGCCTTGACCACAACCTGCTTGGCTCGCAGCACTTTCACCTTGTTACCCTCTTTGTCGGTCTCTTCGCCCTCTTTGAGCACGTAGACGTTCTGACCGTAAAGGGTGAAGGAGATAGCGCTCTGCGGGATCACGATCTGATCTTTCACCGTCGGCAGAATGATGCTGGCGCGGGCAAACATGCCGGAACGGAGCTGACCATCGTTGTTCGGAATGTCTGCCTGTACCTGGATCAGGCCGCTCTGGAAGTTGACCGCAGGCTCGATGGCGGTGATGTGACCGTCAAACTGGGTTTGCGGATAGGCATCCACATTGATCTTGATGGTTTGGCCCAGCTTGATTTTGGAGATATCGGTCTGGGGCACGGTGAAGCGCAGGCGCATCACGCTGGTATCTTCCAGGCGCACGATATCGGTGCCCGGTTGCAGATACTGACCGAGGAACACATTGCGCAGGCCGACCACGCCGCTAAAGGGCGCACGCACTTCACGACGGGCAATGGTCGCCTTCAGACTCTCGATATCCGCTTCCAGCGAGCGATAGGCCGCTTCCGCCTCATCCAGCTGCTCTTTGGAGATGGAGCTGGTCTTGTAGAGGTTCTGGAAACGATCGAACTTGGCTTTTGCCGCCGGCAGCTTGGCCTGGGAGGCGCGCAGATTGGCCCGCTCCACGGTGGAGTCCAGGCTCAGCAGCAGCTGGTCAGCCTTGACCGGTTTGCCTGATTCGAAGGTGATGGCGTCAATGGTACCTGCCAGTTCGGTGGAGAGGGTCACCCCCTGATTCGGCTCGATGAAGCCGATCGCTTCGATGGTCGGTACCCAATCCTGCGCCTTGGTCACCATGGCGGTGACGGGGAACTCGGGTTCCGGCCGGTTGGCCATGTATTGGGCAATCATCTTCTGTTTGAACAAATTGAAGCCGATGACGCTGCCAAACAAGGCGATCGCTATCAGCAACATAATGGCCATCCACTTTTTCATGAACAGGCTCCTGAGGTGGAAAGATTGGGGGATAAAATGGCATTCCAGCTGGCCCGGATCGCGGTTTCCAACTGCGATTCGGTCAGCGTGATGTTGTGCACCCTGCACTGCAGGGCCAGATGCATGACACTGTCCAGACTCAACACCTGGAGTGCCCGTATCGGTAAATCAATAAACAATCCTTGTTCAACGCCCTGTTCAAAAAATCGGTCCAGAGGCTCCCAGGCAGCCAGAATGACAGGATTGGTCTCCAATTCTGCCCCTAGCGGAGAGCTCTCGTACTGCAATTTGCACCGGATAGCGTTGGGTTCGTTAACAAAAATGGCATGAATATTGAGCCATAATTGGCGAAATTGTTGAAATGAAACTTTATCGATTGCTACATCGGCCATGACCATGGGCACACACTGCAAGATAGTGTGCTGGTGCAGTTGCCGGATCAGATCATCCTTGTCGCCGAAGTAGCGATAGATGGTGCCGGTGGCAACATTGGCCTTCTTGGCGACTTCCGCAATCGACAGACCATGAAAACCCCGTTCACCCAGCACCTCATGGGCCGCGTTGAAGATGCTCTCTTTTTTATCCAGAATCATCAGTGTGACTTTCGATTGAATGAACGTTCATTCATTCTAGATGGGCATCAAATCAAGTCAAGGCAGCAAGGCGATTTGCGACTGCGATCTGCCCCTTTTCGGCTGGCAGCAGGGGAATAGTGGAAGAAAAGTGCGCAATGTGCTTGAAAAAACAACGAACAGTGCTTCGGTGACAGAAAAGTGTAGACAAACCAGCAACCATCATTAATAATGCGCCCCGTTCGACAGCGTAGCGCCCGTAGCTCAGCTGGATAGAGCGCTGCCCTCCGGAGGCAGAGGTCACAGGTTCGAATCCTGTCGGGCGCACCATCAAAAGTGCGTCGGTTAAACGGGCGTTGTTGTGGAACGAAAACAGCTGTGGTGGCTGTAGCTCAGTTGGTAGAGTCCCGGATTGTGATTCCGGTTGTCGTGGGTTCGAGCCCCATCAGCCACCCCATTTTACAGCTTGTCAGGTACGCGAAGGTGGCGGAATTGGTAGACGCGCTAGCTTCAGGTGTTAGTGCCCCCCGGGTGTGAGGGTTCGAGTCCCTCTCTTCGCACCATACTTGCTGTATGACGAGGATGACCATCAGGTCGTCTTTGTTTTTTTGAAGTAAACTATTTTGAAAGAAATAGCCTCGGTGATTAGCGCAGTCCGGTAGCGCATCTGGTTTGGGACCAGAGGGTCAAAGGTTCGAATCCTTTATCACCGACCACATTTAGAAAAACCTCGCTTCGGCGGGGTTTTTTGCTTTCCGGCCTCCGCCGTGCCAGCACTCTCTCCCTGTTACGTCTGTTTACACTCTATTTGGGCAGCGCGCCCCGCCTTTCGGTTATGCTTCAGCCTCGAGTCACTGACAACCGGATGTCATCGGCCCATTTCAGGCATTTTTCCATGAATAACAAAATTTCCTTTGCTTGCTCACCTGCCATGCTGGCAGCCTTGCTGCTGGGTGGCTGTACCATCAAGCCGCCATCCACCGATGTGATGATGGGCTCCATTGCATCACAACCGCAGGAGGAGCGTTCTCTCTCCCCCTTGCTGACCAGCGGTGATTTTTGCGTTGCGGTGTCCCAACAGAAGGTGTTGGCACAACCTTGCAGCGGAAAAGACGATCAACTGTTCGAGTGGGATCTGGGTGAGTTGCGCCTGCAGGATCTCTGCCTGCAAGCCAAAAACGACAGCGAAGTGATGCTGGCACCCTGTGACGGTCAGGCGCAGTGGGAGTGGCAGAAAGACAGGCTGTTCAACAGCAAGATCTCTCGCTGCCTCGATGTGGCCGGGCGACGCCATACCCCCGGCACGCCGCTGCGGCTGGCTGAATGCTACGGCGGGGCGAACCAGAGCTTCAGTTGGCAGCGGCCCAATCCCTGGCTGGAAACCCTGAAAAAACAAAGCCTCACATGGTGAGGCTTTGCTGAATCGGATGGCGGGCTGAAGAGGATCAGGCTGCGCTGACGTTCTCCAGCTCGAACAGCTTCTCCAGATAGACGGCGACGCCATCTTCGTCGGAGGTGAGGGTCTGCTCATACTCCGGCAGCGCCATTTTCAGGCGGTCATGGGCGTTGCCCATCACGATACCGCGTCCCACCATGGTCAACATCTCGAAGTCGTTCATGCCATCGCCGAAGGCGATCGCCTCCGACATATCGAACCCGTTCTGCTCCAGCACGGCACGCACCGCATTACCCTTGTGCACCCCGGCGTGCATCACTTCGAGACAGTCCGGCAATGAGAAGGTGACGTTGAGCTGATCGCCGTAGCGTTGGTTGAGGTGCGCCTCGATCTTCAGCAGCTTTTCGTGGTCACCGATGTAGAACACCTTGTTGATCTGCTCTTTCGGTTCCTGCTTCAGGTCATCGACCAGACGGTAGGTGAACCCTGACTCGTCGTGGAACTGCAGCAACCAGGGCAGCTCCTCTTCCACCACCCAGTCATCACCCTGATAGACATTGAGGTGGATAGAGGGGTCGCGCTCCAGCGCAATCAGTTCGGCGGCAATCTCGGTCGGCAGCGGCTGGTTGAAAATCAGCTGATCCTGTTTGTCATGGACCACGGCGCCATTGGAAGTAATGAGGTAGATGTCCATCCCCAGCGCATCGCGGAAGCTGCGAACGTCAACGTGATGACGGCCGGTGGCGACCACGAATTTCACACCTTGTTCTACCAGGCGGTGCAGGGTATCCCGGGTACGGGGAGAGATCTGGTGCTGCTTGTTGAGCAGAGTGCCATCGAGATCGGATACAACTACCTTGAACATCATTACCTCGGCATCGATTGAAAACAGGGGCAGTTTACCTTAGCCCGCACTGTCACCCCATTTATTTAGGGTTACAAAAAATAGCCAGCTCAGAAGCGGGCGAAAAAGTCGACCATCGCGGTCAGGGCGGGCTGGCGTTTGTCATCGGATTCGATAAACAGCTCGTGCCAGGCTCCCTCGATGCGCAGCGGTTTGCCCCCTTCGCACTTGGCAATGGTGCAGAAGCGATCCTGCGCGGCATTGTCCACCACGCTGTCGTTGCCAGCCTGCAGCACCAGCAGCGGCGTCTTGATGGCGCCCGCATCGGCGATGGCGGCATCGGCACCGGTGATCCCCTGATAAATCCAGTGGGCGGTCGCGCCACCCAGCTTGATTTGCGGGTGCTGCTCGTAGATTTGGCGGAAGGCTTGATAGCGGGGCTGGCTGTGAGTCAGTTCGTTATCGGCAAAGCCGTGATCCTGATAGGCTCCCTGACCGGGGCCGTAGGGAGGCTCACCAATCCAACTGCCGACCGTGCCTATGGTGCTCGCCAATCCCTTGGCCAGCCACTTGGGCAGACCGCCGAGATTGATGCCCAGCATGGGGGAGGAGAGCACAGCCGCCTTGATATCATCGGGCCAGCGTTCCAGATAGCGGGCCGAGATGGCTCCGCCCATGGAGTGGGCCAGCAGGAACAGCTTGGCAGGCTGGTCCGCCATGATTATCTGGTCGTAAAACTGCTTGAGATCGACGACATAATCGTCGAACTGGTCGACATATCCCTTCTGCGGGTCATTCAGCATCCGGCCAGACATCCCCTGACCGCGATGGTCGATAAGGTAGAGGCTGTAGCCCTGACGCCAGAGATCCCACGCCAGCTCCTGATACTTGAGGTAGCTCTCGACCCTGCCATTGACGATCAGGATGGCGCGATCGACCTTGGCTTGCCGTAGCGCAGCATAGCGGATGGTCACCCCATCCTTGCCCTTGAACTCCCCTTCAACCGCATGCTGGCGCCAGAAGTCGGGCAGGGTTTGCTGGTAGAGGCTGGGTACATCGGCTTCGCTGGTGAGCTGATAGGTATTGGTCACGGCAAGGGCTCCGGCAGAAAACAGGGTCAGGGCCAACAGGGAAAGAGAGAGGGGTTTCATCAGGCACACTCCAGTTGCCAATGGTGATAAAGGGCCGCGATATCCTCCGAGCAGAGCAGCGCCATGCTGGCTTGCAAGCGAGGCAGGGGCCAGTCCCACCACTGCATCTCTTGCAGCATGAGGATCTGCTCATCGCTGAAACGGCGGCGGATCTGTTGGGCCGGGTTGCCGCCGACTATGGTGTAAGGGGCCACATCTTTGGTCACCACGGCGCGGGTGGCGATGACGGCGCCGTCACCTATGGTGATGCCGGGCATGATCATCGCTTCCGAGCCGATCCAGACATCGTTGCCAATCCGGGTGTCCCCCTTGCGCAGAAAGCCGCTGCGGGCCCCTTCGCCAAAGGTGTCGGGATTGAACGGGAAGGTGGAGACCCAATCCAGCCGGTGGCCCTGATTGCCCGCCAGCATGAAGGTGGCGCCCGAGCCGATGGAGCAGAACTTGCCGATGATCAGCCGGTCCACCTCGCCCCAGAGGCCGCTCTCCCAGGTGTCGCGGGTCGAGCCATCGCCGAGCAGGTAGCGGACGCAGTGATCCTCGAACGGCTTGCCGTGGTAGTAGCCGGAGTAGTAGCTGTAGTCGCCTGCCTCTATGTTCGGGTTGGTCAGGTGATCCCGGATGATTTGCGATTCCAGCCAGCTGCCAAAAGGGTTCTCCATCACTCCTCCTGCGGATCGTCCTGTTCGCTCTGCTGCGCCCACCCTTTGCGGGTCAGCTGCATCCGTTGCCACCACTCTTCGTCCGCCAGAATTTCACCGGCCGGGCCGAGCTGGGGGTAGGGCATCTCTTTCTCTTTGCAGAGCTGGGCATAGATAGGATAACCCCCCTCGAACAGGATGCTGTTCTGCTCCTCCAGCGTGAGCGGGCAGCCGCGCTGATAGCAACCGGCCAGCTCGCGCTGACGCTGCGCTTCGTAGAGGATGGCGGCAGCAGCCACCGAGACGTTGAGGGACTGCACCATGCCCACCATGGGGATGACGATATGGTGGTCGGCCAGCGCCAGCGCCTCTTCACCGATGCCGTGCTTCTCCTGACCCACCAGAATGGCGGTCGGTTTGGTGTAGTCGATGGCGCGAAAATCGACCGAGCTGTCTGAGAGGTGGGTCGCCAAGATCTGCATGCCGGAGGCTTTCAGCTCGGCAACGGCTGTGCCGATATCCGGGTGCAGTTTTACATCCACCCAGTTCTGGCTGCCGCGGGCGGTGCCCTTGCGCTTGTGGATCCAGGTTTTGGGCCAGACGGCGTGTACCCGGTGGATGCCGATGGCATCGGCGGTACGCACGATGGCGGCCAGATTGTGAGGTTTGTGTACCTCTTCCATACAGACGGTCAAATCGAGCTGACGCTGGGCCAGCATATCGGTGATGCGCTTGAAGCGTTCGGGGGTCATGGCTTGTCTCTATAAAAGCAGCAGGCGGCTTGCGCCGCCTGTGTTCAGTTCTTCTGTCGGCTCACCTTGAGCACGTTGGGCATCACGCGGATCTTGCGCATGATGTTGGCCAGGTGGATGCGGCTCTTGGTGGTGATGAGCAGGCTGACCTGATAGACCCGGCCATCCTTCTCTTCGGTGCTGATGGCGTGAATATTGGCGCCGGTGGCGGCAATCACGTTGGCCAGCTCGGCCAGCGCACCCTGATGGTTGACGATCTCGATGCTGATGCCGGTGCGGAACTCCTGTTCCTGCTCCTTGTCCACTTCCCACTGCACTGGCAAGTACTTGTCCGGCTCCTTGCTGTAGCCCTTGATGTTGCGGCAGGCTTCCTGATGGATCACCAGACCCTTGCCCGGGCTGATGTGGGCGATGATGGCATCTCCCGGGATCGGACGGCAGCAGTTGGCGAAGGTGACCAGCATGCCGTCGGCACCCTTGATCGGCATCTTCTTGCTGCTGGACTTGGGTTGCTCTTCCGGCGGCAGTTCATCCCCCAGCATGCGGCGCGCCACCATTACGCTCATGGCGTTGCCGAGGCCCACATCGGCCAGCAGCCCCTGCAGATTCTCATGCTTGGTATCGGCCAGCACCTGCTTGATGCGTGGCTCGGGAATGTCTTCGATATTCTTGGCGCCCAGCGCATGGTTGAGCAGGCGGCGACCCAGCACCACCGACTCTTCGGTGCGCAGGTTCTTGAGGAACTGGCGGATCTTGGAACGGGCCTTGGTGGTCACCACGAAGTTGAGCCATGCCGCGTTGGGGCGGGCGCCCGGTGCAGTAATGATCTCCACCGTCTGGCCCGAGTGCAGCGGGCTGCTGAGCGGGTAGGGGTGGCGGTCGACCCGTGAACCGACGCAGGCGTGGCCAATGTCGGTGTGCACTGTGTAGGCAAAATCCACCGGCGTGGCGCCAGCGGGCAGCTCCATGATGCGTCCTTCCGGCGTGAACACGTAGATCTCGTCGGGGAAGAGGTCAGTTTTGACCCCTTCAATAAATTCAAAGGAGCTGCCAGCGCTCTGCTGCAATTCCAGCAGGCTCTGCATCCAGCGCTGGGCGCGGATCTGGGCAGTGGTGCCCGAACTGTCGCCATCCTGCTTGTAGGCCCAGTGGGCGGCAACCCCTTTGTCGGCCATCTGATCCATGAACTCGGTGCGAATTTGCACCTCGACCGGTACCCCGTGCGGCCCCACCAGAGAGGTGTGCAGCGACTGGTAGCCGTTGGTCTTGGGGATGGCGATGTAATCCTTGAAGCGGCCGGGGCGCGGTTTGTAGAGGCTGTGCATCTGCCCCAGCACCCGGTAACAGGTATCTATGTCCTTCACCTTGACACGAAAGGCGTAGATATCCATTACCTCATGAAATTGCAGCTCTTTTTTCTCCATCTTGTTGTAGATGGAGAAGAGATTCTTCTCGCGGCCACTGACCTGATGCTCGATTCCCGCCTCTTTCAGGCGACCGCTGATTTCGCTCTGGATGGAGTCGATGATCTCGCGGCGATTGCCACGGGCACGGCGCACCGATTCGCGCAGCACGCGGGATCGCATCGGATAGAGCGCCTCGAAGCCCAGCTCTTCCAGCTCGTTCTTCATGGTGTGAATACCGAGGCGGTTGGCGATGGGGGCGAAGATTTCGAGGGTTTCCCGGGCGATGCGGCGGCGTTTGTCAGGGCGCAGGGAACCCAGAGTGCGCATGTTGTGGGTGCGGTCGGCCAGCTTGATCAGAATGACCCGGATATCCTGGGTCATTGCCATCACCATCTTGCGGAAGTTCTCGGCCTGCGCCTCTTTGCGATCGCGAAACTTCAGCTTGTCGAGCTTGGAGACCCCGGCCACCAGCTCGGCGACGGCATTGCCAAACTGTTCAGCCAGATCGGCCTTGGTGACAGAGGTGTCTTCAATGACGTCGTGCAGCACGGCGGCCATCAGGGTTTCATGATCGAGGCGCATGTCACCCAGGATCCGGGCAACGGCAACAGGGTGGGTGATGTAGGGTTCGCCACTGGAACGCATCTGGCCCTGGTGGGCATCACGGGCCACCACATAGGCTTGCTTGAGCTTCTCAACCTGCTCTGGCGGCAGGTAGGAACTGGCTATTTCTTTAAGGTTTTCAAATAAATACAAGACAGTCCCCGCAGCGGTGAAACGGCAATTCGTGGAATTGAGGGTATAGCCCTGAGTTTGCGAGGTTTTCGAGCGGTTGTAAATGGGGATGAACAGTCGGCACCCGGGCGGGTGCCAACCGGAGGAATAACTTAACCGCGGCCTTCGGCGATGGCAGCAACGGCAGCCAGCTCGGCGGCTTCCTGCTCTTGCTGTTCGTAGCGGTCCTGGGTGTCCATCACTTGATTGTTCACCAGACCCAGCTCGATCTCACGCAGGGCGATCACAGTCGGCTTGTCGTTCTCTTCGTCGACCAGGGGATCTTTGCCTTGTACCGCGATTTGACGAGCGCGGCGCGCGGCGACCAGCACCAGGTCAAAACGGTTACCTACCTGTTTTACAGCATCTTCTACAGTAACGCGTGCCATGCAGGACTCCAGTGTTTGGGCTTTCTGTATTTAGAAAAGCAGTGTTTAAAAATGACGCAAAAGTTTACTTGTTTTTGGCTTACTCTGCCAGTAGCTGTTGCAGCAAGTTTTTTTGAGCCTGTTGCTGGTGACGCATCTCCAGCCGTTGGCACTCAATAATGGACCTGAGCTGGAACAGCGCCTGCTCGAAGTCTTCATTGATAATGACATAGTCATACTCGTCGTAGTGCACCATTTCGGCAATGGCTTTCGCCATCCGGCCGGCAATCACTTCGGCGCTGTCCTGACCGCGCCCAATCAGGCGGCGTTCCAGCTCTTCGCGGCTGGGGGGCAGGATGAAAATGGATTTGGTCGGCATCTGCTCGCGGATCTGGCGGGCACCTTGCCAGTCGATGTCGAGGAATACGTCGATCCCCTTGGCCAGACAGGCTTCGATGGCGGCGCGTGAGGTGCCGTAGTAGTTGCCGAACACTTCGGCCCACTCCAGAAAATCACCGCGTTCGATCAGTGCCTTGAACTCTTCCACCTGAACGAAGTGGTAGTGTACACCGTGCTCTTCGCCAGGACGGGTGGCGCGAGTGGTGTGGGAAACCGACAGCTGCATCTTGCCCGCAGCGTTATGTTGGGTCAGCAAGGCATTGAGCAGACTGGATTTACCCGCGCCGCTCGGAGAGGAGATGATATAGAGAGTGCCTTGTTGCGCCATATTATTACCTTTAATCGAAACCGCTGTTTTGGTTGTAGCAGAGACCGCCGTCTTGTGCCCGAAAGGGAGACAGCCAAACGCAAAACGCGGAAAATTCTTGAGTCAGGAGGATGTAAAGGCGGCGAATTTTACCAGAATGCGGCGAATAAAAAAACGGCCGGAATCATATTCCAGCCGATCAAAGTATTCGTAGCTTGCTGCGGGAGCGTAACCCACATCAGCCTGCATTGTGCCTTTGGCTGAGGGCAGAGGCTATCAGGTTATCCCTGCCTGATGGCTCGGAATTCCCGAGGTGCCCTGTCACTACGGCAGTTGACGATCTGCGCAGAGCCGATCGAACGCGGCGATCACCTGCTCATGGGTTATCTTGGCCATGGCCTCCGGGTCTTTGAGGCGGGTGCGCCAGCTCAATTCGGCCAGCGGCTTGCCGGTCTCCTGCTCGACCAGCTCCTGATAGACGCTGACCACGTAGTCGCGGCACAGATAGGGGCCGGTGCGGGCCGGATTGTGGTGGGCATAGAGACCGATCACCGGCGTGCCCACTATGGTGGCCATATGGGTGGGGCCGGTATCGGGGGCCAGCACCAGACTCGCCTCACCAATCAGCGCCAGCAGCTGCTTGAGGTTGGTCTGCCCCACCAGATCGACCGGTTTGCTCTGGCTTAAGCGCTGGATCTCGGCAGCCAGATCCCGCTCCAGTTTGGCAGGCCCGCCACAGAGATAGACCTGAAAGCCCTTGTTGGCGGCGTGATCTGCCAGCGCGGCATAGCCTGCGGCCGTCCAGTTTTTGAATGCCTTGCTGGCGGCTGCGCAGATAAGCAGAGTCGGTTTGCCGCCAATCTTCTCCCTTGCCCACGCCTGATGATCAGCGCTGATGGGCAGTTGCCAGTCCGGGGTCAGATCCTTGATGCCGAGCTCTTTGGCGAAAGCGAGGAAACCGTCCAGCACATGGGGAGAGGCAGGCGAAGGCACCTTGTGGTTGGTGAACAGCCACTGGCCGTCGTTGGCCCGTTCCCGATCAAACCCGAGTTTGACCTTGGCGCTGATGCCGAGGGTGGCGATGCTGGCTCGCATCGCTGCCTGCAGGTGGAGCAGGGCATCGAATTTGCGCCCCTTGAGGGTATGCCAGAGATCGCGATAGCCGCGCCACCCCTTGCTCTTGTCGAAGGGGATGACTTCGACGCCGGGCAGATCAGCAAACAGGGTTGCCTCGATTTTGCCGGTGATCCAGGTGATGCGGGTTTGTGGCCACTCCCGCTGGATGACGCGCACCAGCGCCAGTGCGTGGCAGCAATCCCCGATGGCGGAGAGCCGCAGGATGCAGATGGAGGAGGGGGGCGTTTGAAATAGCGGCATGTTGTGGCGCACTGCTGGCAAAAAGGGTGGATGGCATTATGCAAACTCCCCTCTGGATTGTAAAATTGCGCACAATCGTCAGCCGGGATAGGTCGGGCCCAGCGCCATGACCTGTCTCTGCACGTTGTTGATTAAAGGCCACTATTGCGGGCATGCCAGAGCGGCAGCCTCATCGCCAATTGAAAAATTGCGATCCATGACCCACCGAGCGGGATCTCCACGATGCGAGTACAGACCGAACACAACCAGATCTGCTGGTATGCCGAAGGGGCCTTTCGCGACCCTTCTCCCCAGTTATTCGATCCTGCCTGGTGGCAGAACAACCGTCAGGTGGTGGGAACCTCCATCGGACGGGGAGTGACCTGGTTCGTCAAGGATGAGTCCCGCCATCTGGTGCTGCGCCACTACTATCGTGGCGGCATGGTGGGCAAGGTGGTGCGGGATCGTTTCTGGTTCGAAGGGGTCGAGTCGAGCCGCGCCATGGCCGAATACACCCTGCTGGCCAAGCTGTGCGAGCTGGGGCTGCCGGTGCCGCGTCCGTTTGGTGCCCGCATGGTCAAACAGGGACCCTTCTATCGTGCCGATATCCTGATTGAGCGAATTCGCGGTGCCAAGGATATGGTGGCGCTGCTCAAGCAGGGGCCGGTGGCGACCGAGGTATGGTACAAGATAGGCCAGACGGTGCGCCAGCTGCACGATGCCGGGGTCTATCACGCCGATCTCAACAGCCACAACCTGCTGCTCGATAAAGAGGGCAAGGTGTGGGTGATCGATTTTGACAAGGGTGCGATCCGCTCCCCCGGCGAATGGCAGAAGGCCAATCTGGAACGCTTGCTCCGTTCATTCAATAAAGAGTCTCAACTGCATACCAGTTTCCACTTCGTACCGGAGAACTGGCAGACCTTGATGAACGGGTATCAGGGAAAAGCGATCTGACCCTGTTGCTCGGCGTGAACGCCAATGTTACTTATTGAGCAGGTATTCAGATCCTGTTTCGAGGCGCCCCATGGAAATGCTCAAGACACCTTTGGTCGATGTGACTGCCCGGCTTGATCCGGGTCTGCTGTCTGATGCCATGGCGCTGCTGGAGGCGGGGATCTGGAGCTGGTCAGCCCAACATGGACTGCAGCGTGATCCCTCCTGCCTGCGCCTGTTGGGATTGGGAGAGTGCTGGCCGGATGATCTTGGCTGGCTGGATCGGGTTCATCCCGACGATGTTGCCCGGCTGGAAGATGCCCTGCTCGCCTGCCAGAGCGGCCGCAGCAGCGGTCTGCGCCTCGAATACCGCATTCTGCATCATCACGGTCACTACATCCGGCTGGAAGAGCGGATGCGTCGCGATGAGCGGGGTTATCTGCTGGGGGTCGTCCGTCACCTCGATCCCGCTGCCGTGCTGGTGGAGGAGCGACATGGCACCGATCCGCTGACCGGACTGGAGAGCCGTGGCCGTTTCGAGCAACTGCTTGAAGAGCGGCTGGCGACCGAGAGCGGCACTTTCAGTCTGCTGCAGTTTTCGGTCGATCACATGGCCAAAATCCAGCAGTTGTTTGGTGAAGCGGCTTGCGACGCCATGCTGGCCAAGCTGGCGCGTATCGTACGCCACGAACTGCGGCGGGAAGATCCCTTCGCCCGCTGGGATGAGGACGGTTTTATCCTGATGCTCTCCCAGACCGAGCGGATGAGTGCGCTGGAGATCGCCGAGCGGCTGCGCCTCGAGATTGCCGATGCCAGCCTGCTGTCACAGCGGCCGGTCACCGTCAGCATCGGACTGGTGCAAAGTCAGGCTTACGAGCAGCTCGATCATCTGCTGGCCCGGCTGGCCAGCTGTCACAGTCAGGCCAGACGGGAGCACAACACCGTCGTCGGCTGAGTGCGGTCAGGGTTGGCCGCGCTTGTCACGCTGGCAGACCCAGAGCGAGGCCAGCATCAGCAGGCCGCCGATGGTCAGTCGGGTCAGGTCGGTATCCTTGCCCCAGAGCAGCAGATTGACCAGCAAGCCGGCCGGAATGAGCGCATTGTTCATGATGGCCAGCACCCCGCTGGTGACCAGCGTCGCCCCCTTGTTCCAGAGGAAGTAGCCGAGGCCGGAGGCACCCACCCCCAGCCAGAGCAGAATGCCCCACTGCAACCCTGACGTTGGGTATTGCGGCTTGCCCAGCAGCCACCAGGCGGGCAGTGCGATCACCAGCGCTCCCAGATAGAAGCAGCCGAACACCGCCAGTTGCGGTGGTTGCTCCGCCTCCCGCGCCAGCAGTACCTTGTAGCCCACCTGACCGAGCGCGAAACAGAGGTTGGCCCCCTGCACCACCATAAATCCCAGCACATAGCTTTCGGTCAGGCCGTCGAAACGGATGACGGCAGCCCCGATCACCGCCAGCAGGGCGCCCCACAGATAGGTGGGCTTGAAGCGCCCTTCCAGCAGGTCGTGGAGCAGGGTGACGTAGATGGGGGTGAAGATGGTAAAGACCAGCACTTCCGGCACCGTCAGCAGCAGGAAGGAGTGGTAGTAGAAGAGATACATGATGCCGAGCTGGATGGCGCCGAGGGCCATCAGCTTGGCCGCCAGATCGGGGCGTAGCCAGCGGCGGCGCAGGAAGGGGAGAAACACCAGACTGGCGAGGGCGATGCGGGTCAGCACCGAGAAGTAGGCATCCACCTGGCCAGCGAGGTAGACCCCGATCAGGCTGAAGGAGAATGACCAGAGCAGGGTGACCCCTATCAAGTAGTTCATGTGTTTGATTTATCATCAGTTGTCAATTTCAAGGGGGGCTATGATGGCCGAGATGGAAGCGGCAATCCAGCGTTTATGGGCGCGATTGCCACAGGTCGGAGCATTTTCCTTTACCGCCAGCAATGGCGAGGGGTCGGCGACCGACTGGAATGGTCGGGGCGAGGGGCGTGTGCAGGTGACCGATCATCAGGGGGGGTGGCAGTATAACGAGCAGGGTCGCTACACCACGCCTCATGGCAGGGAACTCGCCATGCACAACCGCTTCTGGTGGCAGCGCAGTGCGCGGGGGATCCGTCTCTCCCATCTGCGTTATCAAGCGCCGGTCGAACTGTTCGAGCTGTTGCCGCAGGGGGATGGCCGCTGGCTGACCGCCGAACCCCATCTGTGCGGGGCGGATCACTACAGCGCCGAGTTGACCGAGATCGACGGCGGTTTCTTGCTGAGCTGGCAGATCACCGGGCCGCGCAAGAACGAGCGACTCAGCTATCGCTATCTGATCTGACGCCGGCTGGCAGGCATAAAAAAAACCGGCGCAGAGCGCCGGTAGCGGGGGACAAATCGGAGGTTTTTTAAAACAGTCCCAAAAACAGGAGAGATAGACTCTCGTCACACATTCAGAGATGGACTTCAGGCATTCAGGGCATAGCTCAGCATGGCTTGCAGCTTGCTATCGAAGAACCAGGGCAGCAGTACCATCAGCAGGCCCAAGATCCCGGCCAGCCGCTGGCGATACTGCCAGCCGGCAATCAGTACCAGACCACCGCACAGTGTGGTCAGGATGCCTGACATAGGGAGACCTCGCGCTGCATGCGACGCTGCTGCGCCCACTGGTTCATGGCGACCGAGCCGAGGATCAGGGCCAGAGCAACACCTGTGGTGGGGTGGATCTGCTCGCCGAGGAACAGGGCACCCAGCATCACGCCGAACAGCGGCACCAGATAGTTGCTGAAGGAGGCGAACGTCGGGCCGGCCTTCTGGATCAGCGCCATGTAGAGGAAGTAGACCAGACCGGTACAGAGGGTACCCAGCACGGTAATCGCGCTCAGGGCCTGGGTGCTCGGCAGGGTCAGGCTGCTGAGGTCAACCATGAAGGGGGCGACCAGCAGCAACTGGATTGCCGAGGAGATCAGGATATTGCGGGCGACCACGACCGGATGGTCCTTGGCGAAGCGCTTGATCATCAGCAGGCCGATGGCGAAGCAGCTGGCACCCAGCAGGATGGCCATGGCACCGAGCAGACCGGCGTTCATGCCCTGGGAGAGTTTCGGCCAGAACAGGGTGAGTACACCGGCAAAGCCGATGATCACGGAAAGCAGACCGGTTTTGGTGATTCTTTCACCAGAAATAAACAGCGGTGCAGCCAGAATGGTCACAAACGGGATACAACCCATGACCACGGCGGCGATGGCGCTATCCACATACTGTTGGCCCCAGGCGACCATGATGAAGGGAATGGTGGCATCCAGCAGGGCGATCAGCATATAGGTGCGCCACGGGGTGTGCTCACTCTTGAGCCGCATGAACAGGCAGAGCAGACCCAGGGTCAGGCTGCCGCACAGGGCACGACCGGCAGCCACCAGAATGGGGGGCAACTCGGCAACGGCCTGGTGCATGAAAATGAATTGGGAACCCCACAGCAGGCCAATGGCCAGCAATAACAGATAGCTACGCATTTGAATCTCCGATGTATTAAGCCAGCGCATTCTAGGCAATCTGTTACTATGGTAAAAATGAATTGTTGGCATTTAACTATGGCTAATATCGATGGATAGCTCGCTCGCCCGTCTCGACCTCAACCTGCTCGCCGTATTCGACATGCTGATGCAGGAGCGCAACGTCACCCGTGCCGCCGAACGGCTGCATCTCTCCCAATCCACCGTCAGTCACGCCTTGGGGCGGCTGCGGGTGGCGCTGGATGACCCGCTGTTCGTGATGAGTCGGCGCGAGATGATGCCGACCGAGCGGGCCAAGGCGCTGGCCGGGCCGGTGCGCCAAGCGCTGGCGATGCTGGAGCAGGGCTTGCGACAGGCCAAGGGGTTTGATCCCGCCACCGCGCGGCGGATTTTCCGCATCGCCACCCCAGGCTCGGTGGAGCATGGGCTGGTGCCGATGCTGGTGGAGAGGCTCCATCGGCAGGCCCCTCACTGTCGGCTTGAGGTGTGCGAGCTGGCCGACAGCAACTACGAGCGAGAGCTGGAGAAGGGGGAGCTGGATCTGGTGATCGGTTTCGCCGGGGCGAATCATCTCTCACCCCGCTTGTGGCGGGAGGAGTGGTTCAACAACCCGCTGGTCTGCCTGTCGCCGCTTGGCAGCGAATTGCCCGATGTGCTGACTCCGGTCGAGCTGGTGAGCCGTCCCCACATCCATACCTCCAGTTGGGGTCACAGTCAGGCGATGGTGGAGCTCTGGCTGGCCCGCTTCGGGGTGGAGCGGGAGCTGGGCGTGCGGTTGCCGAGCTTTATGGCGGTGCCGCCGCTGATGGCGACCGGCCGCTATCTGGTGGTGGTGCCCGAGATGATCGGACGCCACTTCTGCCGCTACTACCCGCTGCGGATGCACCAGCTCGACCCCGCCATCCCGATCGTCTACCTGATGGCGGGGCACCCGCTGACCGCCCATGACGAGGCGATCGGCTGGTTCAAGAGCCTGCTGCACCAGCTGGTGTTCGACCTCTACGGCGACGATGCGCTCGGTACTCCCGCTCAGCGGATGCTGGCGAAGTAGTCGAGCCCCATGGCGCTTTTCACCTCAGCCAAGACCTCATCTGTGATGACGCGGGCCTGCTCGGTGCCCTGATAGAGCAGTTCCAGCAGCATCTTCTTGTCGGCGATGGCCGCGGCCCGGCGCTCCCGCATCGGGGCGAGCAGGGTCTGCAGGCAGTCATTGAGCACCTGTTTGCAGCGCATATCGCCCAGTCCGCCGCGCCGGTAGTGCGCCTTCATCTCGGCGACCAGCGCCTTGTGGGGGTGGAAGGCATCGAGATAGGCGAACACCGTATTTCCCTCCACCTGACCCGGATCGCTCACCTTGAGGTGGTTGGGGTCGGTATACATGGCGAACACCGCCTGTTTGACCTCTTCCGCCGACATGCCGAGTTCTATGGTGTTGCCGAGGGATTTGGACATCTTGGCCTTGCCGTCGATGCCGGGCAGGCGGCCGGTGTCGCTCAGGATCGGCTGGCATTCGGTCAGCACATCTTTGCCTACCAGAGAGTTGAAGCGGCGGACGATCTCGTTGGTCTGCTCCAGCATTGGCAGCTGATCTTCCCCGACCGGCACGTGGCTGGCGCGAAAGGCGGTGATGTCGGCGGCCTGACTGACCGGATAAACCAGAAAACCGGCCGGCAGCGTGCGTTCGAACCCTTTTTGCTGGATCTCCGCCTTGACGGTGGGATTGCGCTCCAGCCGGGCAACGCTGACCAGATTGAGGTAGTAGCAGGTGAGTTCGGCGAGGGCGGGCAGGGCGCTCTGCAAACAGAAGGTGGTCTTGGCCGGGTCGAGGCCGACCGCCAGATAGTCTGCCATTACCTCCAGCACGTTGTCGGTCACCTTGGCCGGATTGTGGCCGTTGTCGGTCAACGCCTGCAGATCGGCGATCATCACGAATTGACGATAGTGGTGCTGGGCTTCGACGCGCTGGCGCAGGGAGCCGACATAGTGGCCGATGTGCAGTTTGCCGGTGGGACGATCGCCAGTCAGGATTAGGGGGTTGTGCATGTCACTCTCTCCAGTTGGGTGAGCCGGGAGGCGACAAAGGGATAAAAACAGTTGACCGCCTCTCGGCGGTCACGGTGTTTTATTTGGGAAAATCTCGAATAGAAACGCGGTGCCGCCTGTTTAGGAGCAGCACCACCAGTAGTTGTGATTGAATGCGGTCATGTTCATAGCAAATCAAACTACGCCGGTTTCATCACTTCTGCAAGGGAACGACCAGCAGATCGCAGGGCACGGTATTCATCAGCTGACGGGCGCTCGAGGTGAGCAGGCTCCAGAAGCTCTGGCGATGGCCGCACACCAGCAGATCGATCTCGTACTCCTTGACTGCCTGATTGACCCGTTCGCTCAGATCGCCGCAGATGACCAGCTTCTTCTCGATGGGGTAGTCCACCGAGGCGAGGAAGGCCTCCAGCTTCTCTTTCGCTTCGGCGATCACCTGATCCTGCACGTTGTCGATGTCGATATCGATCATCTCGGTGTAGAGATCCTTGAGGTCCACATCGACATGGATAACCGACAGCTTGGCGCCGTTGGAACGGGCTCTGTCCACCGCCTTGTCGATCACCTTGCGGTTATCCTCCGACAAGTCGATCGCGGCCAGAATGTGCTTGTAATAGGTTGTACCACTCATGGGATGTCTCCTTACCGATCCTTCACTCACTATACCAATCTCTGCTGAAACTAAAATGGTGCCTTGGGCACAGTTTAGGGATTTGAACGAGTTTAATTTCCAGCTGACGGTTGCAATTGACTCAATTAATAATCACTTTTTGCTCGTAAATTAAACAGGAGTTTGAGCCAGGTCACACCCACTCTATTGCCCGCAGCCAGTGAGAGGCATAGGATGTGCCCGTGCTTCGCAATGAACACAAAACAACAAAAAGCATCTAAATACCGCTTTGGGGAGCCACGTGCTCCCTTTTGTTTTTCTGCCTCATTTCCTGCTGCTTTTCTTGCCGTTTTCTTGCTGATAGAGATCCGGCATCAAGTTAATCTCCCGCGACTTGGTTATGCTGTAGCCAGTTTCTTTGGAGGCCTTCTCATGATCATTCATCCCCAGATTCAAGGTTGTGTTGCCCGCAACTGTCACCCCATCGGCTGCCGCGCCGCCGTGCAACAGCAGATCGAACGGATCAAGGCCGCCGGCCCGTTCAACGGCCCCAAGCGGGTGCTGGTGCTGGGGGCCTCCTCCGGGTTCGGGCTGGCGTCGCGCATTGCGCTCGCCTTCGGTGCCGGTGCCGACACCATTGGCATCTCGTTCGAGCGGGGCCCCTCCGACAAGGGGCTGGGCAGTGCCGGTTGGTACAACAACATCTGGTTTCGCAAGGAGGCGGAGCAGGAGGGGCGTATAGCCATCAACCTGATTGGTGATGCCTTCTCCGACGGCATGCGCCAGCAGGCCATCGACACCATCCGCCAGCAGCTGGGGCAGGTGGATCTGGTGATCTATTCGCTGGCGAGCGGCATCCGGGTGCTGCCCGATGGCTCGCAAGTGCGTTCGGTGCTCAAGACTACCGGCCAGCCGTTCAGCGGCTGGGGGCTTGATCTGGAGCGCGATACGCTGGTGCAGCAGTCACTGGCGCCCGCCACCCCGGAGGAGATCCGCGATACCGTTACCGTGATGGGGGGCGAGGATTGGCAGCTCTGGATGCAGGCGTTGCAGCAGGCGGATTGTCTCGCCCCTGGCGCGCAAACCGTGGCCTACTCCTACATTGGCCCGGAATCCACCTATCCCCTCTATCGGGACGGCACCATCGGTTATGCCAAGGAGCATCTGCACGCCACCGCCGAGACCATCAACCTGCAGCTGGCCGAGATTGGTGGCCACGCCTGGGTATCGGTCTGCAAGGCGCTGGTGACCAAGGCTAGCGCCTATATTCCGGTGCTGCCGGTTTATCTCGGCCTGCTGATGGGGGTGATGAAGGAGCGCGGTGTCCATGAGGGCTGTATCGAGCAGATGCAGCGACTGTTCGCCGCCAAGATGTATGGGCCCAATGGGGTGGTGGCTGATGGCAACCGGCTGATCCGGATGGATGACCATGAGCTCGACCCTGCCATTCAGGCCGCCGTTTCGGCGCTCTGGCCCAAGGTGACGCCGGACAATTTCCACGCACTGGGGGACTTTGCCGGGCTGCGGCAGGATTTCATGCAGCTCAACGGCTTCGAGCTGCCGGGCGTCGATTATGCTGCGCCGGTGGATGTCGCCTCCCTTGGCGAGCTGACCCCCTGAGCTGAAAGAAACGGGATCTCCCTCTCGTTGGCGGGTTGATTCGCGGCGGGAGTGTGGCGACAATCGATACCAAATCACTGAGGAGAAACAAGATGCTGGCCCAAGCCATGATCGAGAAGTTGAACGAGCAGATTAACCTGGAGTTCTACTCCTCCAATCTCTATCTGCAGATGAGCGCCTGGTGCGAAGACAAGGGCTTTGAAGGGGCGGCGACCTTCCTGCGCCAGCACGCGGTCGAGGAGCGCCAGCATATGGAGCGTCTGTTCACCTATGTGAGCGAGACCGGCGCCATGCCCAAGCTGGGTGCCATCGATGCCCCTCCCCACGAGTTCAAGTCGCTGGGCGACGTGTTCCGTACCACCCTGGAGCACGAGTACCACATCACCAAGTGCATCAATGGTCTGGCCCACGTAGCTTTCACCACTCAGGACTACTCCACCTTCAACTTCCTGCAGTGGTATGTGGCCGAGCAGCATGAAGAGGAGAAGCTGTTCAAGAGCATCGTCGACCGTCTGGGTCTGGTGGGTGAAGATGGCAAAGGCCTCTACTTCATCGACAAGGAGCTGGCCGAACTGGCCAAGGGCGCCCCTGCCAGCATCATGGACAGCAACGCCTGATAGTCGTGGACACTTAGTGTTCAGCCAGTACAATAACGGCCCTTTTAAGGGCCGTTATTTATTCTGGTGGGCAGCCACTATGGTTGTGTTCCGTCAGAGGCAATCTCGGTTCTGGCCAGGTGCCGTTTCTATTTTGATAAGTGAGTGATGATGAAGCAGGTCGATGTGGTGGTGATCGGGGCCGGTGCGGCCGGATTGATGTGTGCGGCGCAGGCGGGCTACCGTGGTCGCTCCGTGCTGGTGCTCGATAACGCCAAGAAGCCGGGCCGCAAGATCCTCATCAGTGGCGGTGGCCGCTGCAACTTCACGAACCATCAGGCTGGCGCTCACGCCTACCTGTCGGAGAATCCCCACTTCAGCAAGTCGGCGCTGGCTCGCTATACCCAGCAGGACTTTATCGATCTGGTGGATCGCCACGGGGTCAACTATCACGAGCGCACCTTGGGGCAGCTGTTCTGTCTCGAGAGCGCCAAGGATATCGTCGATGTGCTGCTCACCGAGTGTGACTGGGCCGGGGTGACCCTGCAGTTCCAGACCGAGATCCTCACCGTCAGCAAGCAGGACGAAGGCTTTTTGCTGACCACCAGCAAGGGTGAGGTCGGCTGTCACTCGCTGGTGGTGGCGACCGGCGGTCTCTCCATGCCCAAGCTGGGGGCGACCCCTTATGGCTTCAAGCTGGCGGAGCAGTTCGGCCTCAAGGTGCTGCCGACCCGCGCCGGTCTGGTGCCCTTTACCCTCCATCAGGCGGAGAAAGAGGCGTTCGCCGATCTGGCGGGCATCAGTCTGCCGGTGGCGGTGACCACCGAGGATGGCACCCGCTTCAAGGAGGCGATGCTGTTCACCCATCGCGGCCTCTCCGGCCCCGTCATCCTGCAGATCTCCTCCTACTGGCATGCCGGCGAGAAGATCCACATCAACCTGCTGCCGGAGCTGGATATTCCGGCTGCCTTGCGCGAATGGGCGCAAGCGCATCCGGCGCAGGAGCTGAAAACCGTGCTGGGGCGCGAGCTGCCCAAGCGCTTCGTCGACAAGCTGGTGGAGCTGGGTCAGCTGGTCAGCAAGCCGATGCGCCAGTACAACGAGCGGGAACTGGAAGCAGTGGCCAATCTTCTGGGTGACTGGCAGATCCTGCCCAACGGCACCGAGGGGTATCGCACCGCCGAAGTGACTTTGGGCGGCGTCGATACCAACGAGCTCTCCTCCAAGACCATGGAAGCGCGCAAGGTGCCCGGCCTCTACTTCATCGGTGAAGTGGTGGATGTGACCGGCTGGCTCGGCGGCTACAACTTCCAGTGGGCCTGGTCCTCGGGCTGGGTGGCCGGTCAGTACTGTTGATGTCACAGGGGCTGGTTTATCCGGCCCCGATTTATTGGTCGGGGTTATGGTGATCGGTCGGGTTGCCGCAAGGGGGCGCAGATGCTTGAGAATCAGATGATGTTGTTGGCGGTGTTCGAGCGGGCGGCGCTGATGCTGATGACCCTCTTCTTCCTGACCCGCACCCGGCCGTTCCAGCGGCTGTTCCAGAAGCGGGATCACACCCCGGCCGAGCTGGTGCTGGTGGCCTCCATCTTCGGCCTGTTTGCGGTGTTCAGTACCTACACCGGCATTCCGGTGGAGGGGGCGCTGATCAACGTGCGGATCATTGCCATTATCTCCGGCGGCATCCTGTTCGGCCCCTGGGTCGGTATTCCGGCCGGGGTCATCTCCGGTCTGCACCGCTATCTCATCGACATGGATGGTCACACTTCCATCCCTTGCCTCATCGCCAGCATTATTGCCGGCCTGCTCGCCACCTGGCTGCACCTGCGCTGCCGCAAGTCGCGGCTCTGGCTCTACGGCATTCTGGCGGGGATGCTGTGCGAAGGGCTCACCATGCTGCTGATCTGGCTGCTGACCGAGCCCCACGAAGTCGGGGTGGAGATCGTTAACCACATCGCCTATCCGATGATCGCCGGGGCGCTCTGCATCGGCCTTATCATCAAGCTGGTGCAGGATCTGGATGACGAGAAGGAGCTGATTGCTGCCAAGCAGGCCAAGTTGGCGCTCGATATCGCCAACAAGACGCTGCCTTTCTTCCAGAACATCGATCGCCACTCCCTCAGTCAGGTGTGCGATGTGATCCGGCGCGACATCAGCGCCGATGCGGTGGCCATCACAGATACCCGTGACGTGCTGGCTTATGTCGGGGTGGGCAAGGACTATTACGAGCTGGATGAGCACCACGCCATCAGCGGCATGACCCAGCAGGCGGTGCTGCTCGACCAGATCATCATCAACAACGATTTGCGCCAGTATCACCTCTCCGATTTCCACTCGGTCATCATTATTCCGCTGCGAGAAAACGGCTCGGTGAGCGGCACCCTCAAGATCTACTATCGCCGCACCCACAGCATCACCAGCTCCCTGCGGGAGATGGCGGTGGGCCTTTCCCAGCTCATCTCCACCCAGATGGAGGTGTCGCGCATCGAGCAACTCAAGGAGATGACCCGCAAGGCGGAGTTCACCGCACTGCAGAGCAAGATCAACCCGCACTTTCTGTTCAATGCCCTCAACGCCATCTCGTCGCTGATCCGCATCCGGCCCCAGCAGGCGCGCCAGCTCATTGCCAATCTGGCGGACTACCTGCGCTACAACCTCAACAAGGGGGATGAGCTTATCGACATTCAGGAGGAGCTGCAGCAGGTGCGCGACTACGTGGCCATCGAGCAGGCCCGCTTTGGCGACAAGCTGGAGGTGGTGTTCGAGGTGGACGATGTGCACATCCAGGTGCCGAGCCTGTTGTTGCAGCCGCTGGTGGAAAACGCCATCCTGCACGGCATCCAGCCCCGCAGCGCGCCGGGTCGGGTCACTATCGAGGTGAAACAGCTGGCGGGCGGCATCCGGGTATCGGTACGAGACACAGGTTACGGCATCAGTCAGGCTGTAATCGACGGGGTGGCCGCCGGTCGGGTGGAGAGCCGCAGCATCGGCCTGATGAACGTGCATCAGCGGGTCAAGCTGCTCTATGGCGACGGCCTGCACCTCAAGCGGCTGGAGCCGGGTACCGAAGTGAGTTTCTATCTGCCGGATCAGGAGTCGATGCCATGCTGAGAGCCATCATGGTTGAGGATAAGTGTGTGCCGCGAGAGGTGTTGTCATGCTGAAAGCCATTATTGTCGAAGATGAGTATCTGGCTCGCGAGGAGTTGATCTATCTGGTGAATCAGCACAGCACCATCGAGATAGTGGCGAGCTTCGAGGATGGGCTGGAGGCGTTCAAATACCTGCAGGATCACGAGGTGGATGTGGTGTTTCTGGATATCCAGATCCCCTCCATCGATGGCCTGCTGCTGGCCAAGAACCTGCACAAGTCGAGCCATCCGCCCCACATCGTCTTTGTCACCGCCTACAAGGAGTTTGCGGTGGAGGCGTTCGAGCTGGAGGCGTTCGACTACATCCTCAAGCCCTACAACGAGCCGCGCCTCATCAATCTGCTGCAAAAGCTCGAGCATGCGGGCAAGTCGCAGCCAGCCACCACGGGGGAGGCGAGCGGCGAGGGGAATAGCCCGCACAATCGCACCGTCAATCTGGTGAAGGGGGAGCGCATCATCGTCACCCCCTGCGAGCAGATCTACTACGCGGAAGCCGACGAGAAGCTCACCTATGTCTACACCCGTGATGACCGCTACGTGATGACCATGACCATCAGCGAGTTTGTCAGCCGGCTGCCTGCCGAGGGGTTCTTCCGTTGCCACCGCTCCTACTGCGTCAACATCAACAAGATCCGCGAAATCGTCCCCTGGTTTAACAGCACCTATCTCATCCGACTCCATGATCTGCCGTTCGAGGTGCCGGTCAGTCGCAGCAACATCAAGGCGTTCCGTCAGCTGATGCGGCTCTGATTGTCATTCATTCCCGCCGATCTGCATTTCATGCCTTAATCGATCGGCGCGAGCTGCGTCTTGCCTATAGTGGCCTCAATTTCCTTAAGGCCATCGACCGAGACGCATCATGACCATCGATCTGAACCGCACCCGGTACCTGACACTGATCGGTACCATCATTACCCAGTTCGCACTGGGTTCCGTCTACACCTGGAGCCTGTTCAACGCCCAGCTCTCCGACAAGCTGGACGAGCCGGTGAGTCAGGTCGCTTTCGCCTTCGGCCTGCTCAGCCTCTCGCTGGCGGTCGCCTCCTCCATGGCGGGCAAGCTGCAGGAGCGATTCGGGGTGCGCAACGTGACCCTGGGCGCCGGTGTGTTGCTCGGCATCGGCTTCTTCCTCACCGCCCACGCCAGCAATCTGGCGATGCTCTACCTCTGCGCGGGCATTCTGGTCGGTTTTGCCGACGGTACCGGCTACCTGATGACCCTCTCCAACTGCGTGAAGTGGTTCCCGGAGCGCAAGGGTCTGATCTCCGCCTGCTCCATCGGTGCCTACGGCCTCGGCAGTCTCGGTTTCAAATACATCAACCTGCTGCTGCTCTCCAGCTCCGGTCTTGAGACCACCTTCCAGCTGTGGGGGCTGATCGCCATGTCCATGGTGCTGGTGGGCGGCATGCTGATGAAGGATGCGCCCAAGCAGGCCGCTTCCGTGCAGCAGAGCGAGAGCCGTGACTTCACCCTGGCCGAAGCGATGCGCAAGCCGCAGTACTGGATGCTGGCGCTGATGTTCCTCACCGCCTGCATGAGCGGCCTCTACGTCATCGGCGTGGCCAAGGATATCGGCGAGAAGATGGTGGGTCTGCCTGCCGTGGTCGCCGCCAACGCCGTCGCCATCATCGCCATGGCCAACCTGGGTGGCCGTCTGGTGCTGGGGATCCTCTCCGACAAGATGTCCCGCATCCGGGTCATCACCATCGCCCAGCTGATTACCCTGGCGGGCATGGCGCTACTGCTGTTCGTGCCGCTCAATGCCAATCTGTTCTTCGTGGCGGTTGCCTGTGTGGCATTCAGCTTCGGTGGCACCATCACCGTCTACCCCTCGCTGGTGAGCGACTTCTTCGGTCTCAACAACCTGACCAAGAACTACGGCGTCATCTATCTGGGCTTTGGTCTGGGCAGCATCATCGGCTCCATCGTGGCCTCCCTGTTTGGCGGCTTTATGGCGACCTTCCACCTGATCCTGGTGTTGCTGGTGGTGGCGCTGGTGCTCTCCCTCACCATCCGCCTGCCGGCACCGGTAGCGGTGGAGCGGGCCTGATAAGCCTCCCTGCCATAGCAAGCAAAAACAGAGACCCGGGCCATGCCCGGGTCTTTGCATTTCCGATGGTCGATTAGCGTGGCGCTAGCCCCAGCAGCTGGCGGGCCTTGCGGCAGCTCTCTTCCACCGTTGACCACTCATCACCGGTTACCGTGATGTGGCCCATCTTGCGGCCGGGGCGGGGTTCGCCCTTGCCGTAGAGGTGCAGATGCAGGCCGGGCAGCGCCAGCAGGGCGGCCCAGTCTGGGGTGCCGTTTTGCCAGAGATCCCCCAGCAGGTTGATTAACAGGGCGGGGCGCACGGCAATCTGCTCCGGCAGCGGCAGATCGCACAGGGCGCGCACCTGCAACTCGAACTGGCTGCATGCAGCGTTGTCGAGGCTGGGGTGACCCGAGTTATGGGGGCGGGGCGCAAGCTCGTTGACCAGCAGTCGGCCTTCCACCAGAAAGAACTCCACCGTCAGCACCCCCACGTAATCGAGGGCCGCGATCAGCCGCTCGGCTATTGCTTTGGCTTCGCTCTCCAGCGCCGGCACCTTGGCCGGGGAGCGAGTCTGGTCGAGAATGCCGCCGCTGTGCCAGTTCTGCACCAGTGGCAGGGAGCTGATGGCGCCGCTCGGGCTGCGGGCCAGGGTCAGGGCAAACTCCCCCTCCAGCGCCAGCCGTTTTTCCAGCACGCAGGGCACAGCACTGGCTGCCAGCGCCGTCGCCAGCTCATCCAGATTGTTCACTTGCCACTGCCCCTTGCCGTCGTACCCCTCGCGGGCCGTCTTGAGAATGGCGGGGAAAATTTCGCTGGCCTGTGCGGGGATGGGCTCTTCCGGCAGCAGCGCCAGAGAGGGGGCAACCGGGATATTGGCCCTGCGCAGAAAAGCTTTCTCCTCGCGGCGATCCTGACAGATGCGCACCGCGCTGGCGGCCGGGTGCACCGGCTTTTGTTTTTCGAGCAGAGCGAGGGTGGCGGCGGGCACATTTTCGAACTCGCAGGTAATGGCATCGCAGCGGAGTGCCAGTTGGTGCAGGGCGGTCTGGTCGTCATAGGGGGCGACAATATGGTGATCGGCGGCGGCACCGGCAATGCTGGCGGGATCGGGATCCAGCACCACCACCTTGTAGCCGAGGCGGTGGGCGGCCATCACAAAGTAGCGGCCAAGCTGACCGCCGCCGAGCATGCCGAGGGTGGCGGGAGGCAGGATCATGTCGGCTCCTCCAGCGTGAGGGCCAGCACCCGGTCGCGCTCGCGGGTGCGGAAGTCGTCGAGCTGCTGCCGGTAGCGGGGGGCGTCGCCGTCTTGTGCAACGGAGAGCAGAGAGACCGCAAACAGGGCCGCGTTGGCGGCCCCCGCCTCGCCGATGGCGAAGGTGGCGACCGGTACCCCTTTGGGCATCTGCACGATGGAGAGTAGCGAGTCCATCCCCTTGAGATGGCGTGATGGGATGGGCACCCCCAGCACCGGAAGAGTGGTCTTGGCGGCGACCATGCCCGGCAGATGGGCGGCGCCACCGGCCCCGGCGATGATGGCGCGCAGGCCGCGCTCGCGGGCTGTGGCGGCATACTCGAACAGCAGATCCGGGGTGCGATGGGCCGAGACCACCCGCGCCTCGTAGGGCACGCCGTGCTCCTTGAGGATGCGGGCGGCAGCCTGCAGCACTGGCCAGTCGGAGTCGGAGCCCATTATCAGGCCGATCAGCGGAGGGGTGTTCATGTGTATTGGTTCCTTGCTGTTAAACGTTTGCTTTTGGTAAACAAAAAGAGCCGGCAAGCCGGCTCAGAATTTCTCGGGTCGCACGATTTCGACCGGTTGCAGAAAGGCGATCATGGCGTAATCGGGGTAGTAGCGACTCTGCAGGTGGGCCAGCAGCCGCTCCGCCTGCTCCCGGCTGCAGATCGCCTCCAGCCGGATGTTGCCGCTCTCGCTCCAGCTGGCGTTGCGCTCGCCATGATCTCCCCGGCCGCGGGCATCTGTGATGGTGTAGCCGCGCAGCCCCTCGCGGGTGAGGGTGCGCAGCAGGGTTGGCTCCAGATTGGCTTCCGTAATGACGGTCAGCAGGGTGCGGGTCTCGGTCTGCATGTGGCTACTCCGTGAAGTGGCGGGCCCAGCTGTGGTAGAGCGGGATCCCCAGCATGATGTTGAACGGGAAGGTGACTCCCAGCACGGCGCTGAGGGACAGCCCCGGGTTGGCCTGAGGCACGGCGATGCGCATGGTGGCCGGCACGGCAATATAGGAGGCGCTGGCCGCCAGGGTGGCCAGCAGGGTCAGGCCACCGAGGGAGAGCCCCATCAGCTGGCCAGCTGCCAATCCCAGTCCCGCCGAGGCGAGCGGCATCAACAGGGCGAAGCCGAGCAGGAACAGGCCATGGCGGCGCAGATCCTGACACTGGCGGGCGACGATGAGGCCCATCTCCAGCAGGAACAGCGCCAGCGCCCCCTTGAACAGGTCGACAAACAGCGGTTTGAGCGGAGCAATTCCATCCGGCCCGGCCAGATAGCCGATGGCCATGCCGCCCAGCAGCAGGGTGACCCCTTTGCCGAGGAAGGTCTCGTGGGCCAGCATGCGCCAGCGAGTCTCGCGACTGATGCCGCGGGCCAGCACTATGCCCACCAGAATGGCGGGGATCTCCATCACCGCGAGGAAGATGGAGAGCTGGGATTCAAAGCTGATGCCCCGCTCGGTGAGCCAGTTCACCCCGACCGCAAAGGTGGCGACGCTGACCGAACCATAGTGGGCGGCGGTGGCAGCGGCATCGACCCGGTTCATCTTGAGGCGCAGCACGGCAAAGCCGAGCAGGGTCTGCACCACGCCGAGCAGGATCACCAGCGCCAGTTGTGGCAGCAGAGGTTGCAGGGATTGCTGGGCCAAACCGACGCCGCCCTTGAGGCCGATGGCCAGCAGCAGAAAGAGGGAGAGGGTGTCGTAGAGGGCAGGAGGCAGTTTGAGCTCGGAGCGCACCAGACCGGCCAGCAGACCAAACAGAAAGAAGAGTACAACAACGTCCAGCATGATGGTTCGCAGGGCAGTTCAGATAATGGTTGCATGCTAGAGTCCGCAATGTTTCGATAAAATCAGATTCTCACTGATAGTTGTTCGGTAAAAACTGATAGGGAACGGCATGCTCAACTACAAACAGCTCTACTACTTCTGGCATGTGGCGCGCTGCGGCAGCGTGACGCAGGCCGCCGAACAGTTGCATCTCACGCCGCAGACCATCAGCGGTCAGGTCGCCGAGCTGGAGCAGTCCCTCGGAGTGGCGCTGTTCAACCGGGTGGGGCGGCGTCTGGTGCTGACCGCTGCCGGACGGCAGGCGCAGGAGCAGGCTGGGGCGATTTTCTCGCTCGGTGCCGAGCTGGAGCACACCCTGCGCCACGCCAGTCAGGAGCTGACTATGCAGGTGGGGATCGCCGATTCGGTACCCCGCACCCTGGCGTTCGAGCTGCTGGCCCCCGCCATGGCGCTGGCGACTCCGTTGCGGCTGGTGTGTCACGAGGAGCGGGCCGAGCAGCTGTTCAGCGAGCTGGCCCGCCACAAGCTGGATATGGTGCTGATCGATCGCCCGCTCCCTCCCGACAGCGGCGTGCGTGGCTATAACCACGAGCTGGGGCGCAGCCCGCTGGCACTGTTTGCCAGTCCCGAGTTGGCGGCGCGGGCGCGGGATGGCTTTCCCGCCTCGCTGGAGGGGTTGCCGTTGCTGATCCCCGGAGAGAAGTCGGCTACCCACGATCGGCTGCTGGTCTGGTATCGCCAGCAGGGCATTCATCCCCATCTGGTGGGGCAGTTTGATGACTCCACTCTGATGAAGTCGTTCGGCAAGGCGGGGATGGGGATCTTCCCGGCGCCGCTGGCGATGGCTGATGAAATTGGTCGCCTCTACGGGGTGGAGCGAATTGCGACCCTCACCGACGTCACTCTCTCTTACTATCTGGTCTCGGCAGGGCGCCATCTCTCCCATCCCGGGGTACAAGCGGTGATGGAGGGGGCCCAGCAGCGGCTGGCGGTGCTGGCTGGCAAGAAATAGAAATCTGGATGGCTATACATCCAGCTTGGCTCTGCCTATAATCCTCCCGCTTTGGCGCATCATGCTTAATAGGGAATCCGGTGAAAATCCGGAGCTGGCGCGCAGCGGTAAGGGGGAACGAAGCGACATCAGGGCACTGCCGTCAGGCGGGAAGCCGTCGCCGTAGGCTATCAGCCCCCGAGCCCGAAGACCTGCCAGAGTTCGTATTTCGGGCCGAGAGAAACCGGCCACGAAGTAGATACTTACGCGAACTTAAGGATCTCTCATGTCGAAGAAATTTCTGGCGGCTGCCCTGTTGCCGACGGCGGCGTTTGCCCAGCAGCTGACCATTCCCGTCAATCCCACCATGGTGGTGACCGCTACCCGCGTCGCCCAACCTGCCTCCAGCGTGCTTGCCCCGGTCAATGTGGTGACCCGGGACGAGATCGATCGCCTGCAAGCCCAGACCGTGACCGATGTGGTCAAGACCCTGCCCGGTGTGGAAGTGGTCAGCAATGGTGGCCGAGGCCAGCTTAGCTCGCTGCGGGTGCGTGGTGGCACTTCTTCCCAGACGCTGGTGCTGGTGGATGGGGTGCGCAGTGCCTCCCTGACCGCCGGGATGACCGAACTGAACAATCTGCCACTCAATCAGGTCGAGCGGATCGAGTATATCCGCGGCCCGCGCGCCACCATCTACGGCTCCGACGCCATCGGTGGGGTGATCAACATCATTACCCGCCCCGACAAGGGGACCAATCAGCACAAGTTCAATATCGGTGCTGGTTCCCATCAACAGCGTCAGGCCGCTTTCAGTAGTGCCAGCCAGGTCGGTGAGGCGGGTCAGCTCAAGGTGGCTGGCGGTTTTGATGATGAAGAGGGTTACAACGTACACCCCTTGCCCGGCATCAACGATGGTGATCGTCACGGGCATCAGGGCTACAACGCCATGCTGGACTACCAGCAGGCGCTCGGCAGCAATTGGGATCTGTTCGGTACAACCCGCTGGTTCCGCAATGTCGCCCAGTACGACCGCTCTTCTGCGGCTTCCGCCTGGGGGCCTGCCACCCATCAGCGCAACGAGACCTGGACTGAAAACCAGAGCTATCAGCTGGGGTCGCGCTATCACGATGATCGCTATCTGAGTGAGTTGCGTGGCGCCTTCTCCAAACAGGATGCGTACGACTATCAGGACAACAGTGGCCGCGATCAGGCCAATACCCGGACCTACACCCGCCAGTACAGCCTGAACTGGGTCAACAGCTTGAGATTGAACGAGAGCTGGACGCTGGGAGGCGGGGCCGATTGGCAGAGTGATCGACTGGATGATCGCTCCCGCTCCTCCGGCTCCACGTATCCGGTCGACGCCAAAGAGCGCGACAACACCGGCCTCTATGCCCTGGCCCAGTTTGACAACCAGATATGGCAGGGTGAGCTGAGCGGCCGCAGTGATGACAACGAGCAGTTTGGTCGTCACAACACCTGGCAAACCGGGGCAGGCTGGCGTTTTGTCGAGGATTACCGCCTGAGCGCCCGCTATGGCACCGGTTTCCGCGCCCCCTCCTTTAATGACCTCTACTATCCGGGCTCTGGCAATCCCAACCTGAAGCCGGAAGAGTCGAAGAGCAGCGAGCTGATGCTGGATGGTCAAACTGCGGGTGTCGAGTGGCGTATGACCGGTTATCGCAATGATTTCGAGCAGATGATCCAGTGGGCGCCCAACAGTCAGGGTATGTGGACACCACAGAACGTTGGCAAGGCGCGCATTGAAGGGATCGAGCTGGAAGGGGAGTTTGATACCGGCTGGTTGAGTCATAGAGTCTCTGCCGAATACAAGGATCCCAAAGACAAGGTGACCGATAAACAGTTGCAGCTGATCTCCCGTAAAGGGGCCAAGTGGGTAACTCAGGCGCAGTGGCAGCAGCTTGATGGTTCCTTGAGCTGGCTCTATCAGGGTGAGCGCTATGGCGATGTGGCTAACACCACCAAACTCGGTGGCTACAGCGTGTGGAATCTGGCTGTCGGCTACAAGGTCACCCCGGCGCTCAAAGTATCTGGCAAGATCAACAACCTGCTGGACAAGGACTATCAGACGGCGGTGGGTTACCCTGCCGATGAGCGCGCTTACTACGTGACAATGGATTACTCACTCTAAGCCGGACCCGGCCAAGCGGAAAAATCAGGGGCCCTGCCATTGGCAGGGCCTTTTCTATTGGCGGCAGGCGGGAGTATGATCGCCGCCTTGCACCAAAGGGGAGCTCAAGTGGCCAATATTCTCGTGTTTGATTCCGGTATGGGTGGCCTGACCATCTACCGCGAGATCCGCCGCGTTCTGTCGGCACACAACTATTTCTACTGCTTCGACAACGCCAACTTCCCCTATGGTGAATTGAGCGAGCCCGCCCTGATTGCTGCCTGCACCCGCTTGGTGACCACCATGGTAGCCCGTCATCATATCGATCTGGTGGTGATTGCCTGCAACACGGCCAGCACCATAGCGCTGCCGGCCCTGCGTGAGGCACTGGATATTCCCGTGGTGGGGGTGGTGCCAGCCATCAAGCCCGCCGCTGCACAGACTCGCAACGGTTGTATCGGTCTGCTTGCTACGCCGGGCACCGTCAGCCGCGACTATACCCATGAACTGATCGCCCAGTTTGCTCCCGGCAAGCAGGTGCTACTCAAGGGCACCACCGAGCTGGTCATAGAAGCCGAACACAAGCTGGCGGGCCTACCGGTCAATATGGCGTTGTTGAGCGAAGTATTGGCCGACTGGCTGGGGGGGGAAGAGAAGCCGGATACGCTGGTGCTTGGTTGCACTCACTTCCCGCTACTCAATGAAGAGATTGGGCAACTGATGCCGCAATGTCAGCTTATTGACTCGGGCAGTGCCGTTGCCAAACGGGTGGCCTGGTTGCTGAACAATGGCGGGCATGCCATCGTGCAGCCTGTACATATAGAAGAGGTAATTGCCAGGGCTTACTGTACCCGGCTGGATGGGGAGGCTCAAAAACTGACAGCCCCATTGCAAGCATGGGGGCTGTCATCACTGGAAGAGGTGAAGTACTGACGGCGGTTAGGCGTCAGTTTCGCTACCTTCTCTTTCCTCTTTATCACGTTTGTCATTCGCTTCACGCACCTTGAGGGTGCGCTGCTGATACTCTTTGTCATTCAAAGCGGCAATCGCCTTGGCGGCATCGGCGGCGGGCATCTCCACGAAACCGAAACCTCTGCGCTTGCCGGTTGCCTTGTCTTTCATCAACCGTACGGAAATGACCTGGCCCTGTTCGGCAAACAATTCGCGCACTGCGATCTCATTGGCGCGATAGGGCAGGTTGCCTACATATAAGGTGCAAGTCTCCTGATTGGCGATCGACTCGGCAACATTAGCCGGGGTTCGCTTCAGGAACAGCGGTACCACGAAACCGCCGATGGCCAGACCTGCTGCAAAAATCACTTCCGCTTTCAAAGAGAACTGCAGGGCCTGGGCAACCAGGTAGCCAACCACTGCCAATACCAGAGCAAGGATTGCGGCCTGCATATATACGGGAAACTTGGATAAATTCATCTTAAAAGACCTTTTGTAAATGAAAGCAAAAAAGGTGCAACACTATATTCACCTCCATGGTAACCAGCTTTCCTGATTGGCGCTACCATGGACCACTCGGGAGAGGTTATCGGCTCCAGTATGGCATTCCCAAGGTCACTAAAGGCGACATAAATGACGCTAAAATGGGAGTGAAATAACAGGATTGTGGATAACATTGTATATATACACTGAATAAGCTGTTTCTAATTGAATAATTTGAAATTTTCGTGATTTTCTTCAAAAAAAGTCTTGTCATCGCAGCGTCGCTCCCTATAATGCGCCCCTACCAGCACGGCGGAACACGCCAACCTGATGAGCCAGCTTCCTAGCGAAGTGGGCGCCGAAAGAAAAGCGAAAACAATCGCTTGACTTTCGAAGTGAGAAGCGTAATATGCGCCTCCTCAACGCGGCAAGCGTGACGCTCTTTAACAATTTGAATCAAGCAATCTGTGTGGGCACTCACAGCATCGAACATCAAAAACAATTTTTGATTTTCAATGTCTGGTGAAGTGAC